>CAYYAQ010000040.1:0-1003 GCA_964469555.1 uncultured candidatus Brocadiaceae bacterium
CACGGTAAAACGGCGGACGCTGCTCGGCGTGGGGGTGTATCGAATCATCGAGAACGGGGCGGTCGAGCTGCACCACGACTTCCACACCTTCTCCACGTCTCTTTCGACCCGCATCGGCCCCAACTCGAAGGTGTTCCGAGTCGCCGCCTCGGGCACACGGAGCTCCGGGACCCAGACGATCAAGGCGCTGGCGGTGTCGGTAGTACTTCTGTGAACGATCAGGATCCCTGCAGGACGAGTTTCTGGACACGTACGGCTTCCGTCGGCGCTCGCGCCTGAGTCGGCTCCATCGGCAGCAGCAGCGTGACGACGGTGCCGCCTGAATCGGATTGCTCAGGAGTGAGTGTCCCCCCGTGCATGCCGGCGAGCCGCTCGGCGATCGGATGACCGACGAATGGACTGCCCGCAGTGGACCGCCGATCGACGCACTCGCCCTCGAACATGTCGTTGAACCGCTCGGCGGTGCGCTCTCCCTCGTCCTCGACGGCTATCGAGATCCGGCCCGTGGCCAACGCGACAGTGACCCGTACCCCACCGCAGTCCGGAGAGTAGCGCAGAGCATTTTCCAGCATGCTGTGCAGGACCCGCGCGATGCGATCTCGGTCGCACTGGCAGACGACCGGATCAATCGGCATCGTGACATCCACTGAGTCCGCGAACTCCGGACGCTGCGACAGGATCGAACCGACCGATTCCGCGACCAACTTGCAAATGTCGACGGGCTCGTAGTGCAACCGCAGCGCATTGGCCTCGAGCTTCGCGAGGTCCAGAAGCTTGCAGATCAATTCCAGCAACCGTCCCGACTCCTGACGAATGATGTTGAGGAACTCCTCGCGAGTCTCGGGAGTCTCGTCGGCGTAGCTGCTCAGGATTTCCTCAGCCGCCATGATCGAGGTGAGCGGCGTCCGCATCTCGTGACTCATGTTGGAGAGAAACGTCTCCTTCACGAGTTCGAGAGACTTCATGTCGAGGTACGCCTCCTCCAGCATGTGCGTGCGTCGTG
>CAYYAQ010000040.1:1013-11587 GCA_964469555.1 uncultured candidatus Brocadiaceae bacterium
GTCATCAGGCGGCCCAGAGCGTTGAGATTCCCTGTCGCCTCGAGTTCTGCGATCCGTCGCACGACGGGTTCACCCGCCTCTCCCTCCGAACCCCGCGGCCTCGAGGTCAGCGCCAGGAACGCGACGAGACTGATGCCGAGCGCGACCATCTTCGCTCGCAGCAACCAGCCGAGCGTTTCGACGTCGGCCACCGCCCCCACGCAGACGCAACCGACGACCACGATGACCATCACAACGATCGCCATCGGGATCACGATCCTCCACTGGATCGGAGCTATCAGGTTTGGTCGTAGGTCATCTCCCATCGCCATCATGTATCGGCGCGCAGACCGCGAGAATCTGAGGTTCCAGCCAGCCAGAGGCATGGCATCCGAGCCTGGATCGTGGCGCTGTGTCCGAACCTCCGACAGCGTCGGGCCTACGAACAAGTGCTATGGGACATGTGTTTAGGTCCCCTTCAGCCGCACCCAGCGCCCGTCGATACAGACGTTGCGATGATAGGGGACCACAACTTCGACGTTCGCCGCGCCTTCTTTGCGCTCGCGATTCTCACCACTCTCGTTCCAGCCCAGGAAGAGTCCGTAAACCTGACCTTCGGCGTCTACACCACGGACAAGCCGACGGTGATGTACCGGACCTTCACTCCGCTCATCGAGGCGTTGGAGAAGTCGATGGAGAAGCACCTCAGCCAACCCGTGGCGATCGAACTCCGCATCTTCAAGAGCTACACGGATGCCCGCACGGCTCTCGTCAAGGGCCACGTCGACTTCGTTCGATTCGGCCCCGCGTCCTACGTGCTCGCCAAGCAGGAGAACCCGAAGGTCCAACTCCTCGCGATGGAAACCAAGAAGGGCAAGAAGACCTTCAAGGGGTACATCGTCGTGCTGAAGAACAGCCCGATCCGCTCGCTCTCGCAGGTGCGCGGCAAGCGGTTCGCGTTCGGCGATCCGAACTCGACGATCGGTCGCTACCTGGCGCAGAAAGCCCTGATGAGCGTCGGCATCCACGCGAACGACCTGTCCAAGTTCAAGTTTCTCGGTCGCCACGACAAGGTGTTCCACTCGGTCCTGCTTGGCAGGTCCGATGCCGGGGCCCTCAAGGCCGGGACGTTCAACAAGCTCAACAAGAAAGGGCAGCTCCGCGTTGTCGCTAGCTTCAACAACGTCACGAAGCCTTGGGTGGCCCGCTCCGGCCTCGGCCACACTCTGCACAAGACTCTCGCCGTCTCCCTCATCAGTCTCGATGACCCGGTAGCTCTCAAGTCGCTCAAGGCCACCTCGCTCGTGCCTTCACGTGATCAGGACTACGCCGTGATTCGCGAGTCGATGAAGGCCGCAGAGAAGTTCGATCTGCCCGCCGCTCGCCCGACCAAGAAACCTCGCCCCGCCGCGCGGCCAGAGAAGGACTAGGCGCTTGCTCCCGTTCCTCAGATCCCCGCTTCGGAGTTCGGTCCGCACGAGGTTACTGCTCGGCGTCTTCCTCGTGTTGGCGCCGATCAGCTTCGCGTTCGGCGCGTGGAGCATCGACAATCAACGCGACGTACTCCTCAAGACGCTCGATCGGCACAGCCGTTCTCTCGCCACCGCGACCGCGATCGCCAGCGTGGAGCCCCTCCTCGCCGAGGACTTTCCCGTCCTGACCACGTACGTGAACCAATTGACGGCGGAGAAAGACTCCCTCGTGTTCGCGAGCATCGAGGACAAGGCGGGACGGGTCGTCGCCCATGCCGGCACGAAAACTCCCGATCCCGAAACGACGAACATCTACAGCGCGCCGATTCAGTTCGAAGGAGACGAGCTCGGTCGTGTCGTGCTCGGCCTCTCGAAGGCGTTCGCGATCACAGCTCTCGCCGACAGCAAGCGAATGAAGACCATCGAAATGGTCTTCCTCTGCTTGGCGTTGGGTCTCGGCCTGTCCTGGCTGTTGTTCAGACTGATCGGTCGACCGCTACGAATCCTGGACGAGGACGCGCGGCGCCTGGCCGGCACGGACCTCAGCCACCCGATCCAACTGGCAGGTGATGACGAGTTCGGACGACTGGCCCAGGCGCTCGAGAAGATGCGTGTCGGGTTGCGGACCTCGTACGAGGAAATCAGCAGCCAGAACGAGCACCTTCGTGAACTCGATCGGTTGAAGAGCGAATTCCTGGCGACGATGAGTCACGAGATCCGCACGCCGATGAACGGCGTCATCGGATTCGGACGCGAACTGCTCGACACGGAGCTGGAACCGGAGCAGCGGGGAATGTTGTGCACGGTCGTGGGCTCCGCGGAAGAGCTCCTCCTCCTGCTCAACGACATCCTCGACTTCTCCAGGCTAGAGGCGAGCAAGCTCCGCCTGGAGAGTGTTCCGACCGACCTGATCCGCCTCGTCGAGGACGTCGCGAAACTCATCGAACCCGCGGCCAAGCGCAAGGACCTGACCGTGAAGGTCAACGTCGACTCGAGGCTCCCGGCTGCGGTCCTCAGCGACCGGCATCGTATCCGACAGGTTCTCTGCAACATGATGACCAACGCGGTCAAGTTCACGAAGCAGGGTGAAGTCACGCTGGACGCCCGCATCGTGGGCGATCCCGACGGGCCTTGCCGCGTCCGATTCAGCATCAGCGACACCGGCATCGGCATCCCTTCGGACAAGATGGACCACTTGTTCGAACCGTTCCGCCAGATTGACGGATCGCATGCACGCAAGTTCGGCGGATCAGGGCTCGGTCTCTCGATCTGCCACCGGCTCGTCATTCTGATGGGCGGCAACATCGACGTGAAGAGCGACCCGGGTGAAGGCAGCGTGTTCTCCTTCGAACTGTGTTTGCCAGCGACGGAGGACAAACCGAAGCGAGCAACCTGGGAAATCGAAGCTCCGGACACCGTCACCCCCGCGTCCCAGAGCACCGCGGGCAAGATTCCAGACCCGCCATCCTCGATCAGTCCGCAATCCGCGCAGACGACCGTGACGAAAGAGTCGAAGATCTCGGGGATGCGGGTTCTGCTCGCCGAAGACAACCCGACGAACCAGAAACTGCTGCGCCACGTGTTGGCCAAGCTGGGAACAAAGGTCACTGTCGCCGACACCGGCGTGGAGTGCCTGGACACGTACTTCAGCGACCCCGGGTCGTGGGACCTGATCCTGATGGACTGCCAGATGCCGGAGATGGACGGGTTCCAGGCGACCGCGGCGATCCGCGAACGCGAGACGGGGACCCAACGCCACACTCCCATCATCGCTGTCACCGCAAACGCGATGGTCGGCGATCGAGAGCGATGCCTCGCCGCGGGCATGGACGACTATCTGACGAAGCCCCTCCTGGCGGAGGAGTTGCGCGCGATCCTCACCCGCTGGGCGTCTCCCGATCCCGGGTCTGGCCCGAACTAGGGCGACGCTGCGCCCCTCCGCGCCGATTCTGTCGTAACCAACTTCAGGACAGGGACTATAACTCCACCGTAGCCTCGAGACGGTGGCTTGCTTGCGTTCCGTCGGTCGGGTGATTCAGCAATCCTGCAAACGGCCACAACGGACCTAACCTCCTGAACGGCAAGGTCGAACACCGATCCTGGACGTTCGTGCAGCGCTTTTGAGTTAAGGCCCCCCACTATCTAGTAGTGGCGGCTGCTGGAAACAACGTTCGTCGAGGCCTTCCGCATGGTCGCTATCCCCTCACCAGACGTCGTCATCAACCTGCTCGCCAGCCTGGGCCAGTTGCTGGCCTTCGTGTCGATCCTGGTCGGCGGCACGGCGGTCTCGATGCGCCGCAAGGACAAGGCGCGGGACAAGCAGACCTCACAAAAGCTGTTCTGGGCGACGGCCGGTCTGGCGCTGACCAGCACCGTCGCCTTCATGCTGTACTTCTCGTACGTCCAGGACCTCAAGAACGCGCGGCTGCGGACCAACCTCGTCCGCTCCTCGATCGAGAATGGACGCACCGTCGGCGACGACTCGCTCGTCACCCTGTCCTACAGCGACCAGAAGACCCACCGGGCCGGCCTCTCGACCACGGATCTCAAGGCCGCTCTCGACGCCGGCCTCCCACTGAACATCATCGACATCCGCGAGAGCGAAGAAGTCGAAGGCGGTCGCTTCCCCGACAGCTGGCACGTCCGCTATCCGGACCTGAAGCACAACCGCAAGGGGCTGGTCCGCGAGGGCGCCCAGACCGTCCTGATGTGCTTCTCCGGCAACCGCAGCTCGGAGGTCGCCGTTGACTTCTTGAACGAGGGAGTCGACTGCAAATTCGTGATCGGCGGCTACGAGAAGTGGATCTCCGAGGGTGGTCTTCTCGAACTCGGTGACGCCGCATCCCGCGAGCAACTCCGCGAACTACCGGCGGTGCCGAACTCCGACGTCCTCCTGGACACACCGGACGTCTCCGATGCCATCGCGACTCAAAAGGCCGTGTTCGTCGACGTACGCTACCCCGGGGACTTCGAGCACAGTCACCTGCCAGGCGCGATCAACCTTCCCATCCGGATGCTGCCAACCGAAGAGCTCGAAGAGCGGTTGGCCGCGCTGCCGAAGGGCCCCGTCATCGTGGCGTGCTACGACAAGCGCAGCTCGTTCTACGGTTCGATCCTTGGTATCCGTCTGCATCGGATCGGTCGGTCGTTCCTGGGTCGCTATACGGTCCCACACGAGTTCCTCACCGGCAAGAAGACGCGCGCTCACGTCGCCGCGTGGAACCAGCAAAGGGCTGGCATGACGCCGTTCGGCGTGATCAAGGGTTGGCTGACCAAAGCACTCGGATCTCTCGAAGCCCTCTGTGGCGGACTCGCCCTCGCCATCTTGCTTCTGGTGCTGCTGGTCCGTGGACTGATCAGCCCGCTGAGCTTCAAGTCCGACCTGGACCAGTGGCGTCGGCTCAACCTCGACCCCGAGGTGAAGAAGCTCAAGGCGCAGTTCGCCAATGATCCGGCCCGAGCCCAGCGCGGCATCGTAGAACTCTACCGCAACGCGAAGATGAGCCCGATCCTCAACCTCGTGGGGTCGATCGGACAATTGCTGCTCTTCCTGGCGTTCTTCGCGGTGATTCAGGCCGCGGCGGTCGGTTCGACCGAGACTTTCCTCGGACTCTGGACTCTCGGAGTGGCAGACGCGCTCTTCATCCTGCCGATCGCTGTCGGGATCTTGATGGCCGCGATCGTTCTCAACGGCGCCATCACGAAGAAGAAACTCGTCCTCGCCACGATCCTGATGATCGGCCTGTCCGCGCTGACGTGGGCACTCCCCGCCGCGGCAAACCTCTACCTCGTCGCGAACCTGATCTGGGTCGTGATCCAGAACCGCCTCGCCCAGTTCGTCGCCTCCCGCAGCCGCCAACGCACGGCGGAGGACCTGGAAGAAGAGGGCGTTGTCACGTTCCGAGAAGCCGCCCGCGCCGCCGGCGCCGGCAACAAGGCCATCCGCCTCGGCGCGATGCTCGAGCTTGGCTTGCCCGTGCCCAACGGATTCTCCCTGACGAACAAAGCGCTCCAGCAGGCGAGCCGTGATGGTCGACTCTCGAACGCCGACCGCCGGAGGATCAGCCGCCTGCACCGGGCCCTCAACACCGATCGCGTCGCAGTTCGCAGCTCCGGTCTCAAGGAGGACGGCGGCGAGAACAGCTACGCCGGCGTATTCGAGTCGGTGCTCAACGTGCCGAAGGACAAGCTCTTCAAGGCGATCGAATTCGTGCACTCCTCGATGGACTCCGATCGGGCGCGCGCCTACGGCGACGGCGACGAACAGGGTGGCATCGTCGTGCAGACGATGGTCCAGGCAGAGTTCGCTGGCGTCATGTTCACGGAGCACCCGGGCCACGCTGGCAAGGTCATGATCGAGCTCGTGGAAGGACTCTGCGAGGATCTCGTCGGCGGAGCCGTGACGCCACAGGCTTTCGAGTTCACCCGCGTCTCCCACCGCCGTCTCGGCGACGACGTGCCCGCCATCGATCTCGGCCCGTTGCTCGAGCTCGGTCGCCAGGTCGAGACGCTCTTCGGCGGCCCTCAGGACATCGAGTGGGCGTTCTCGAAGGGTCGATTCTTCTTGCTGCAGGCCCGCGACATCACGGTCGGCGCCGGAAGCGGGAACTCGTCAGAGGCGCTCAGGGAACGTGAATTGTCCCGCCTGTTCGACATCGTCCGAGACACGACCGACCCTGAAGACACCGTCTTCGCACAGAACGAACTCAGCGAGCTGCTCCCGAACCCGACGCCGTTCAGCCTGTCGTTCATGAACGACCTCTGGGCAGCCGGCGGTAGCGTCGACATCGCGTGCCGGTCGATGGACATCCCCTACAACGTCGAGGTGGGCGGCAACGACTACGTCGTGGACGTGTTCGGCAAGCTCTTCGTGGATCGCCGCGAAGAGAAGCGTCGTCTGTCCGTCGGAATGGGCGGCATGGCGAGCTTCCGACTCACCCGTGGCGCCGACGCCCTCGAGAAGGACTTCCGCGAACATCACCTCCCGACGTTCCACAAGCGCATGCGCATTCTCGAAGCGACGGACGTCACTCGACTGAATGACATCGACCTGTTCGGCCTGTGGCGCGACGTCCGGAGCAAATTCGTGACCTCGACCTACGTCGAGGCGGAGCGCATCAACATCGCCGCCGACTACTTCGTCAAGACCGCGACTAGCCAGCTCGAGAAGCGCGGTCACAACCCCGGCGCGGCCCTCGCGAACATCCCGGAGACCGTCGTGCACCGCGCGTTCCAGATGCTGCCGAGCATCAAGAACGGCGATGCCAAGGCGAGTGACTTCACCGAACTACTCGGCCATCGCGCCCAACACGACTTCGAATTCTCCGAACCACGCTACAGCGAGGCGCCCGACGCGGTCGAGGCCCTGGCGAAGATGAGCAGCGACGCTGGTCATCTTGGACCGAAGCAGGATCCGGAATTCGGTCGCGTGCTCAGCATCTCGGTCGACCGGGCGCGCCGATTCCAGGCGCTCAAGGAAGAAGCAAAGCACGAAGCGATGCGCGAACTCGCAGTGTTCCGCGCGCTGACTCTGGAGATCGGACGCCGGCTCGGACTGAACGAAGACATCCTGTGGCTGCGTCCGGACGAAGTCGCCCAACTCTCGAAGACCGGAGCCAACAGCACCACGGCGGCCACCATCGAGGAGCGCATGAACTCGCACGAGTCGTTCGAGACGATCGAACTGCCGATGCACATCGCGGTGAGCCACCTCGAAGCCCTGGGCTCAGAAGACGTCGTCATCCCCCGCCCCGAGGCGAGCGGAGATCTCGCCGGCAAGCGCGTCGCTGGTACCGAGGAAGTCGTGGGCCGCGTCCGCGTGGTTCAGAGAACCGAGGAGCTGGAGTCATTCGAACCCGGAGAAATCCTCGTCGCACGCTTCACGGATCCGACCTGGTCGACGGTGTTCGCGACGGCCGGTGGACTGATCACCGAGGTCGGCGGCTGGCTGAGCCACGCCGCGATCCAGGCCCGGGAATACGGGTTGGCCTGCATCGTCGACGTCAACGAGGCGCGGTCGATCCTGAAGACCGGTCAGATCGTCAGGCTCTGCCTCGACGGTTCCATCGAACAACTCGCTGACGGGGCCGTGACCACAGAGTCCGGCAGGATCCTCCGATTCGATGGCATGACGACCGAACTCGGCGTCGACGTGAAGACCACGCCCTCGATGCGAAAGAACGCCCAATAGCGCCCGACAGTACGCACGCCGCACTCGGTCGGGAGCCTGGCCTCCGGCGCAGTTCTCGAACCGTTGCTAGACTGGGATCCTCATCGCCGCCGAGGATCCACAACGAAGAGCTCACGCAACAACACCGGCGCCACCGCGCTCTTGGGATTCGCGTTGGCCTGCACGCTTCCCGCACAGTTCGTCGGCCCCCACCGACCGAACGTCGGCACGCGTCTCGACATCCCGGGCCCGACCGGATCCGCGATCAGTCACAAGCTCGACGTGCAAGTGCTCGGCACCAGAGCCGCCGGCTACAAGACGGACGGTTGCATCGGCGTCTGCGTAGACAACTTGATCGGCCACATCTGGGTGAGCGCGAGGCAGGACTCCTCGAGCACGACGAAGCCGCACAAGCTGCTCGAGTTCTGGTGGGATCCCAACGCGAACAGCGGTCGCGGCGACTGGCACATCGAGGTCTACGACCAGCCACCCGTCCTCACCTCGAAGTCGCTCTGGGGCATCCGCGATCTGTGCGCCGGGTCCGGTCCGCTGGCGAAGTTCATCTACGGCGGGTGCGAGCGGACCGCGAGTGGCAACGTCGTCTTCGCATTCGACGTGACGAAAGCGACGACGGGCAACACGCTGCGGTCGAAGGGTTGGACCGCCAGCGCGAACTGGCGCACAAACGGCGTCGCAAGCTCCATCACGACGATCCGCGCCCTCGCCTACCACGCGATGCGCGGGACGATGTTCACTGCAAGCTTCGACAGCCCGGTGTCCGAGTTCCGGCAGAACGGCACGCAGGTGCAGTCGTTTCGGCCATCGCGGAACTTCGGCACGTACGGGATGGCCTACGATCCCCTGCGCGAAACCATCCTCGCGGTGGGGCAGTTGGGATCAGCCTATCCAGGATCCGGCAGCGCGATGGTGTGCTACGAGTTCGATCCACGCATCGCCGGTTCTGGGTTCTTGAAGGAGACCGGAACGATCTTCCTCGCCGCAGACCTGACGATTCCCGGTTCGAAGCCGGGCGGCTTCTCGGGGGGGTGTGATCTGCGCATCGAACGGCGCCGAGTCGAGACGACGAAGAGCGGCGTGTTCAACACGATCGACGTGCCGGTACTGACCTGGCTCGCACAGGCGACGAGCGACACGATCACGCAGCAGTACGGACGACTGCAGCACTACCCCTACCTGCCGAACGGCGCGGCGTTTCCGCGCAACACCGGCGGACACGCCGGCATGACAGGCGACGTGCCGTTCCTCGGTAATTCGAACTTCCGGGTGACCCTGAGCGGGAGCGCGGCGCCCAGCGCAGTCCTCGCACTCTCTGCGGCAGCACACAGCATCATCCTGCTCCCGTTGGGGGCGATCCTCATCGACCCTGACCCCCTCTCGGGTTTCCTGATCGTAGCGCCGGCTGTCGTTGCGAGTGGCCGTGCGGGCGTGGCTCTGCCGGTTCCCAACACCTCGAGCCTCGCCGGAGTCTCGGTATTCATGCAGTGGGTCGAAAACACCCCGACCGGCGCGCTATCGACGGCCGTCGGGTTCAAGGTCGTCAAGTAGGTTACTTGACGATCGCGATCGTCGCGGGGGTCGATGCGAAGTCCCAGGGATTGGCGAGTGCGTACGCGAAGTACACCTTCAGGCCCGCCGTCCCCGGGACCTTCGGCAGGATCAACTTCGCGTTCGCGGTGCCCACCGTGGAGAGTACGCCGAGGAAGTTCGCGAATACGGCACTCACCGAAGGATCGATCGACAGCGAGGAGAGCGCGTCGAGGTTGAGCGGCAACGTCGCGCTCCCCCCGGGCAGCAACGTGCCGGGCATTGTCCCACTCAGGCCCGCGAGCATGACATAGGTTCGCCTCGCCTCGCCGCGAGAGGCGCGCAGCGTGAAGTTCGCCGTCCCGCCGGTGGTGGCGGACAACTGTGTCTTGTCGACGCGCAGGAACACCTGATCGAGATACGCGCGGTGTGGCTTGGAAAACTGACGATTGGCGGTGACATCCCAGTTGATCGACCACGTCATCAGCCCGCGAAAGCGCGGATAGCCTCCGGTGTTTGCGAGCGCGTACTTGCCGCCAAACGGTATCCCCAGGTAGAGATACTCGAGGGCTTTCTGCACTTCCCCAGCCGACGTGTAGCCGCTGCCCGCCGCACTCCCGCTCGCCGGCAGACCGATCGCGACCTGATCGGCTCGAAACGCAGGGAAGAAGATCTTCAAGCCGTACGCATCGACTACGAAGCCCGCGAGCAGACTCTCGGCCATCGCCACGTGGAAGTCCGCAGTCGCGGACGAGTAGATCTTGCCGTCGCGACCGAACATCGAACCCGTGTTGTAGTGCTGCACGTGGACGTATGTCAGTTTTGATCGGAGCGCGTGCAGCACGGGTAGGTACGCGCCCCAGACTCCCGCGTACGTGCGGTAGCCACCCTGCACGAACGCAGTCTCGGGGGCGGCGGTGAGAATCAGATTCGGGAGCTGCGCCATCACCTGGTTGACGCCCGAGATGAAGTGCACGATCCGCGGCGTCTTCGGAGATCGGAAGTCCTTGTCGCCGGCCTGTAGCAACAGCGATGTCCCCTCGAGGTCGATGTCCATCCCGTCGAACCCGTAGGCCTTGATGATGCTCACCATCGACGTGGCGAAGTTCTTCGCGTCGGTGGCAGACTTCACGACGACCGGGTGATTCCCGCCGCCGATCGAGATCAGCACTTTCTGGCCCGCTTTCTGCAACCCGCGAACCTCCGTGACGAAAGCCGTGGTCGACGAGTAGAGACTCCTCGCCGGCGTGAACGTCATCGTCGCGCCCGCGGTCGTGGTCGGAGTCGCGAAGGCAATGTTGATGACGTCGTACGCTCTCGGAATCGCAGCCAGTTTCAGACCGGTCCCCCAATTGTGCCAGTAGCCGACGAGCAACCGATCGGGGGGCGCCTGCGCCGAGGCATCCTGG
>CAYYAQ010000040.1:11597-36744 GCA_964469555.1 uncultured candidatus Brocadiaceae bacterium
GCGAGAACAAACGAAGCGGCGCAGACCGCACGGGTGATAAGGGTGACGATGGGCATGGCTGTCCACCGCCAGGATAGCCGTGATCATCGCTCGAATGGAATCCGGCGCCAAACCGCCCTTCCGACGGAGGTTACGGTTCGGTCCGCCACTTCTCCCAAACCCGAGACACCGGTCGGGAGGCGTCGCTCCGCGAGAGGGGGCATTGCAACCTCCAACCCGATCGACGTGAAGATCAAGAAGTAGGCGCGCTCCGGGTCACCGTGTGAAGACCAAACGCGCCACCCTGCCTCGTGACCCGGCGGCGAAACCCGTCCCGTCGGGTGCGAACGACACGACGTGGAACCCGACGTCGGACAGCGCCTGCCACGTGTTTCCGTCGTCGGTCGAGTAGTCCGTCCCGGATGGCCCCACCGCGACCAGCGTGGATGCACGCCCGGGCACGTAGACCGCACACGACCGAAACTTCCGGGGTGGCACCGACGCGAGGAACCACCGTCTCCCTCCATCGCTCGTGACGACCGCGTGTCGCCTGCTCTCCTTCGACGCGCGGTAGTCACCACCGACCGCGACGCCGGTGGAACCGTTTCGAAACGCGAGCGAGAAGACTCCCGCCGCCTCGCCGTGGGACATCGGCGTCGCGGCGACGCCCCATGATCGTCCATCATCCTTCGAGCGCATGACGCGGGCGCCGGCGATGCCGGTGCCGATCCAGGCCTCTCCGTTCGACCCGACGGTGAGGCACGTGCCGCTCGCCGCGAACCCACCCTCCCCGGGCAGCGCGAGGGGCAGTCGATCTTCCTTCACCCGCTGCCAGGACGAGCCGCCGTCCACCGTCGTGTAGACCATGAACCGATCGCCAACGGGATCGCCGAACACGACGCCACGCGCGCGATCGAAGAACGACAAGCCGTCGAAGAATGCCTTTCCGTTGTTCGCGTCGAGAACGATCTCGAACGTCCTTCCGCCGTCCGTCGTGCGGTAGACCCGCGCGGGTTGGCAACCGATCACGAACGCCGTGTCCGCATCGAACCCGTGGATGTCGCGCATCTCGTTGCCCTCCGCCCCGCTGACGACGTGAAGTTCGAACGTCTGCCCAGCGTCCGTCGAACGCAGGACGGTGCCACGGCTGCCGCTCGCCCATACGGTGTTGGCGTCGACCGCATGCAAGCCGCGGAGACTGGACGTCGTGCCCGTCGCGCTCGGATGCCATCGCGCTTCAGACAGAGGCGTCGCCTGGCAGGCGCCGAGACCGAGGACCAGGAGAAGAACGATGCGCGGACCGAAGTAATGCATGGTGGCAACGGGATAGCTCAGGATCTGTTCCTGTTGTAGGACCTCGAACCGGCTCGGCGGTGAGGAAACCATGATCTCGAAACGGACACACACCCGATCACGACACACCAGCCTCGTGCTGTGTGCGCTTCTCGGCGTGACGACCTCCCTCACCGGCCAGAAACACCGGGCATACTCGAAGCCCACGCGCCCGGCCATTCCCGCCGTGAAAGCGGGGGACTGGCCAAGGAATCCCATCGATGCGTTCGTGCTCGCCCGCCTCGAAAAGGCAGGTCTCCAACCCGCGCGATCGGCAGAGCGCGCGCGCCTGCTGCGCCGCGTGTATCTGGACCTGACAGGTTTGCCACCAAGCATCGCCGACGTCGATACGTTCCTCAGCGATCGATCCCCCGACGCCTACGCGAAGACCGTCGACCGCCTGCTCGCGTCCCCTCGCTTCGGCGAACACTGGGCGCGGCACTGACTCGATCTCGCGCGCTACGCCGACTCCAACGGCTTCCAGGCGGACCAGCTCCGACAGAGTTGGGCCTACCGCGACTGGGTCATCAACGCCCTCAACACCGGCATGCCGTTCGACCAATTCACCATCGAACAGATCGCCGGCGACTTGCGAAGCGCGGCGAGCCACGTGTCCTGCACGACTTCCTCCGCCTCGGCACGATCGCCCACGAGTTGCCTCGCGAAGCGTCGCACCCACTCGACGTACTCGCGCATGTGCTCGATCGTTGGGTTGTCGGCGGTTTTCGGCATGACTGTCATGACGAATGCCACCGACCGGGGATGTGGTTCACGGTTTTGGAGAACTTCTTGCGGTGCATGCCGGGTCGACACTGTAGTGCATGGATGCCCTACGATCCGGAACGACATGGCCCCCAGCGCATCGTCGGTCCAGGGTTCCACGACAAGGTGTTCGACGTCGTCGTCACGGTTCCGGAAGGCCACGTCACGACCTACGGGGACGTCGCCGCGGCGCTCGGCATGCGCTCGGTCGCCCGCAAGGTCGGCCACGCGCTCGCCGCACTCCCCGCCGAGCGCGACGACGTGCCCTGGCACCGGGTCGTCAACGCGCAGGGCAGGATCAGTCGACCGGTGGAGTCGGTGTCCGGGCGCAGGCAGTGCGAACGCCTCGAACAGGAGGGCATCGAGGTGGGCGCCGCCGGTCGGATTCGAGAGTTCACTCGAATCCGCCACACTTTTGCCTGATCACTCAAAAGTGGATCGTCAAGTCGCCGGCTCGACGCACGCGATGCTCAGGCAGTCGCCTCGGGTTCCAGGTCCGTCTTCCCCATCGAAACAAGGGCCGTCAACGCATCCTTCACGCTCATGTCGATGGCACGCGTCGACGCCTCGGGGATGACGATCAGCCGACCGGCCGTCGGCACCGGTGAACCCGGGATGAAGACGACAAGGTCGTCATCGGGTCCCGTCTTGTTCGTCACGAGCCCAAGCTCCTCGGCGTTCATATCGGGATCTTTGACGAACACGACGCGGTGGAACACGGCGTCCTCGCCTTCGCCGTAGCCGAGGATCTGCTTGAGCGTGTTGTACAGCATGCCGAGAAGGGGCAAGCGGGTGAGCAGGGCGTCGATGAGCTTCCAGAGCATCCGACCGAAGAACGTGGAGACCATCACCCCGACGACGTAGATCAGGACGATCGCGGCGATCAAACCGAGGCCGGGGAAGTAGTAGACCTTCTCTGAATCGATCCCCTTCCACGCATCGAGGAGCAGGGACTCCAGGTAGAGGACCCCGAGGACGATTCCTCCGATCGGGAGCAACGCGACGACGCCGGCGATCAACTTCCGGGAGATGTGGCGGAAGATCCCTTTCATGACCCCACGCTAAGGGGCACCCGGTGGTCAGGAAAGTTGCATTCCTGGAAGGTAGCGCTCGCGCAGCACGCCGCGGTGGTGAAACTCGTGTCCACAGACGATGTGGACGAGGGCCCGCACCGTGACCTCCGTGCCGCTGGCTACTCCACGACGCGACAACGAGTCTTCGTCGAGCGAGGAGAAGAAGCTGACATTCGCCGTGCGCAACGCGCGGAATTCGGCGAGCAACTCCCCGAGATCCCTGTCTGCGGCGTTGGACGCTCCCGCCCACTCATCCTGCTCCATGCCGGGAAGGGACGCTTGGTCACCGCGCGCCAAGTGCAGTGCCCGGTAGGCGAACATGCGCTCGGCGTCGATCACGTGTCCGATGACCTCGCGGAGCGTCCACTTGTCGGGTCCGTATGCGAACATCTCCTGCTCCCCCGAGACTCCGTTGAGCATCTGCTCGATCGCGTCGGGCGCTTCCGCGAGCGTCGCGGTGGTGGAGTCCACCAAGATGGGGGACGGCGATCACTTCGCTCGGTCCGTCTTCGACTACGAACCGCTCCGAAAGCGTCGCTGGTTTCGTGCGGCCGGTCGCCGAGTCCCCTACCGTGAAGCAAGATGCGAACTCTATTCACGTTCACGATGTTCCTCGTTACCGCCAGCCAGCTGGTCTTTTCCGCCTCGGCTCAAGATCCTGCGGACACCGCCTTCTGGAAATCGGTCTTCTCCGAGAGTCACGTGCTCGACGTCCGGATCGAGGTGGCCCGCGAAGGGTGGGACGCCATGCAGCCACCCCGAAGACGCAACAAAGGTGGCGGACAGCGCCACACCTACACCCGGGCCAAGATCACGATCGATGGCCAGCGGTTCGATGATGCCGGCCTGCGCTTCAAAGGTAACTCGTCGTTGCGCGCCACCGGCCCCCGCTTGAAGAAGCCGTTCAAGATCGACCTCAATCGGTTCACGAAAAGCCAGAAGCTGCACGGCCGAACCAAGCTGAACCTCTCCAACTCCTTCCTCGACCCGGCCTTCATGAAGGAGAAGCTCGGCTACGAGCTGTACCGCGCCGCAGGCCTGCCTACCCCGGGTGTCGGCTGGGCCAACCTCACCCTGACCATCGGGGGCGTGCCTGAACCCATACCGCTGGGCATCTACGTCCTCGTCGAGCAGGTGGACCGGCGATTCCTCGCGAGCAACTTCGGCGAAGCGTCCAAGGACAGCTTGCTGATGAAGCCGGAAGTAAGGGACTGGCGCTACATCGACGACGACCCGAGCTCCTACCGCAGCTACAACATCAAGTCGGGTGACGACAACACGGATCAGCTGCGCGCGTTCGCCAGCTTGCTCAAGTTGATCGAGCGCGCCCCGGACACCGCGTTCGAACGCGAGATCGGCGAGCGAATGGACTTAAAACAGCTCGCGGGCTATCTCGCGGCCACGTCCATCCTGTCCAATCTCGACAGCTACGTCGGCATGCCGCACAACTACTACCTGTTGATGGACAAGGCAGACGGCAAGATGCGGATCCTGCCCTGGGACATCAACGAGGCCTTCGGGACCTTCACCATGCTCGGCAATGCTGAGGACCTCGTCCAATGGGATATCGACCGCCCATGGGTGGGCAGGCGCCGGCTTTTGGAGCGGCTGTTCGCGTCCGAGGATTTCCCGAAGCTCTACCGCGCTGCCCTCGCACAGCTGATGAAGCAGGCGTTCACTGGAGACCTGCTCTTCGACCGCATCGCGGAGTTCGAGAAGGTCCTCTCACCCCACGTGGCCAAAGCCGACAAGCTCTTCTGGCTGAATGGACCGACACTAAAGCAAAAGCCGGCTCGACATCTGGAGGCCTTCCGCATGGCAATCGACGGCGACCGGGCGGGGTTCAATCGAGCAGTCAGAAGGAAAATCCTCAGCATCAAGCCGTTCGCTTTGAGGCGCATCGAGTCGATCAAGGCGCAGCTAGCGGGCAAGAGCGAGGGGAAGACGCTCGGGCGGCGAAAGTAGTCCCACCCACTGAATTACCTATTCCCTCCCCGGGTCCGCATCGAGCGCGTTCCACTTGTCGCGCATGCTCCTCGCGGGCAGCTGGAGGAGGCAGGAGTGATCTTGCGGGCATGTTTGTCGGCGCTGCAAAAGAACCTGGCGTCGTCACCCATCACGGCGTGCACGATCCAGGAGATGAGCGTTATTGCGTGTTTCGCGGGTCAATCTTTGAAAGCCGTATCCTTCGCGCGCGAAGCTGTTGAACTCACCCGTAAGCACCACGGTTCCGACCATCCATCAACGTTGTCGGCAGAGGCCCCACGCCACGACAGTTGCACTCCCTGCACCACATCGCACCCCGTAGAGTCGACCGGCTCCTCTTCAGCCGATCACGTCCCTGGCCTTCTTCGCGGCGAGGGTCTGTGGGTAGGACTTGATGACCTTCTCGAAGGCTTTCCGCGCCTTTTGGAGGCCCTTGCGCCAGGCGATCTGCCAGGCCTTCGCGAGCTCGTTTTGTGCCTTCAGCTCGCGCTGCAAGCCAGGGTCTGCGCGGATGTCGGCCAGGACCCGACCGGCGGCCCGACCGAGTTCGTGTTTGGCGAGGTTCTTGGCCAGCGGCTCGAGGATCTCGAGCGCGGCCCGGACTTCCCGCCCCTCGACGTGGGCTTTGGCCTCCCTCAACCGCTTCTTCGCGTGACGTTCGACCGCCAGCTTGATCGTTGTCGCCGCGGCCAGCTCGTCCTCCGCCGGTGGTCGCCGCGCGGTGAGCGACTTGTTCGCGAGAGTCAGCAATTCGGCGAGCTTGCCCTTCTTCGCCAGACCAGGCGCGCGGCGAAACACCTTGGACTTGGGATCGGCAGCGGCGGGCAGGTCCATCGCGAGCCAGTTGATCTTTGGCTGATTGCTCGGCGTCAGCCGCGACGAGTCCTGGAGCAGGATCAACAGCGCCGCCGCCGCCGTCGACCCGTCGTCCTCTCCCAGCAACCCGACTTCACCGCCGGCGTCGCCGTCGTCCCCGACGTAGATGCCTCCGTCCTGCTTCTGCTTGGCGATGAGCTTGTCGAGCCAGTGGTCGGTGAGCTGCTTGTAGACCTTCGGGCCGAGAAGGTGGCAACCGAGCGCGACGCCGAGGCAATGGAACGCACCGACGTGGTGACCCTGGTCCATCTTCGGAATCTGCCTCGGTAGAACGTCGGCGTAGATCTTCGCGATCTTGTGTTTCTGATCGCGAGCGTAGAACAGGCCGTTCAACGCGAACGCACCTCGCGCCCCCGTTACATCACCGCCTCGCGATCCCGTGCCGTAGCTGATGCCCCGTCGGGAGAGGAGCGAGTTCAGGCATGCGTCGGCGCGTTTGAACGCCTCGGTCGGAACGTTGACACCCTGTGTCTTCACCGTGCACAGGAAGCCGAAGATCATCGCGTTCAGGATTCCCAGGTCCTTCACCGGGTAGTCGAGCCGATCCTTGTACGCGCCTTCGTGCCACTTGTACCAACCGCCGGTTCGCTCCTGAACAAAGACGAAGTGGTCGACGAGATCCTGCAGCGCTGTCCGCAGTTTCTGGCTGGGCTCGTACTTGGCGTATTCCGCGAGCAGGATTCCGGCGAGCGCCGGATACCAGTTCCGACGGTGGTTGTTCGGCGCCTTGCGACCGACCCGCTGTTTCCAACGCATCGCCTCGTCGATGACGTTCTTCAGCTCCCTCGGATGTCGACCGTCTGCGAGGAAAAGCCAGCCCATGACCATCTTCGCCGGGAAACTGGCGCGGCGAAGACGGGTTACCGTGTGCGCCATGGCCTTGTCGTAAGCCGATCGACATCGTTCGCACTTCGACCAAGCCGCAGGCTTGTGCTTGGGATGAGGTTTTTTTTGGGCCGGCGCGCTAGTGGAGAGTGTGACCAGCGCGAGGCACAGGACCAACGCTACAGTTCCGCGGACGCGACCCTTGCTCATAACGTTCATGTGAGATTGTTTCGGGCGCCAGGGCGAGGCACCACGACCTTAGCCCATCCCAATGGTCATCAGGTGCGCCATCGTTGCAACAACCCATCCCTCCTCGGGTAAGGTATGCCAGATGGACACATTTTCCCTCTCCGGCCGCACTGCTCTGGTCACTGGCAGCTCCCGCGGACTCGGACTCGCGATGGCCAAGGCCCTCGGTCGCGCCGGCGCCAGGGTCGCACTGAACTTCGCTAACAATGAAGAAACAGCCGCGAAGGGATTGGCGGAGTTCGAAGGCGAGGGTCTCGAGGGAGCGATGTTCCGCGCCGACGTCACGGACGCCGAGTGGCGCCACCATCGCGCCGCTACATTGCTCCGTCTCGCGTCGAACGAACGGACGAACGGACGCCGGAACACACTCACACTCAAACGCCAAGGAGACGCTCGTGTCGACTCTCAGTCTGCGGCTCATGCCGCTCGCCCTCACGTTCGCCGCACTGGCGGCACCCGTCCTTGCCCAGAACGACAACCCGAACACGGTGGTGTGGGAGGGAGAAAAGGGGCCAGGCAAAGGCAAGCACATCGTCTTCATCGCGGGCGACCACGAGTACCGGGGCGAAGAGACCCTGCCCGCGCTCGCGCGCATCATGGCGAAGCACTACGGGTTCAAGAGCACGTTCATCGTCACGACGAACCCGAAGACGGGCGACATCGACCCGGGCAGCAACCACATCACGAACCTCGAAACGCTGAAGACCGCGGACCTGATGGTCGTGTTCCTCCGCTTCCAGCACTTCGCCGACGACCAGATGCAGCACATCGAGGACTACCTCGCGAGCGGCAAGCCGGTGATCGGGTTGCGGACCTCGACGCACGGCTTCAACGGACTGAAGGGAAAGTTCGCCAAGTACAACGAGGGCTTCAAAGGCGACGGTGAAAACTGGCGCTTCGGGTTCGGCGAGGAGATCCTCGGTGAACACTGGGTCGGACACTTCGGTCGGAACCACCGCCAGAGCTCCAACCTCGTGCTCGAGAAGGGCCAGCGAGACCACCCGGTTCTTCGCGGAGTCGAAAAGGCACACGCGATGTGCGGTGGGTACGTCGGCCACCCGAAGGACGGCAGCATCACGCTGGCTCGCGGCCACGTTCTCGACGGGATGACGCCTGACTCACCCCCGACCAAGAACGAGAAGCAGCAGAAGCGCCACGCCGTCGCATGGGTTCGCAACTACGACCCGAAGAAACCGACGTCCCGCGTGTTCGCCTCGACTCATGGTGCTTCACAGGACATCGTCAGCGACGGGTTCCGGCGCATGATCGTCAACGCGCATTTCTGGTGCCTCGGGATGGAAGACGCGATCAAGAAGAACATGCCGATCGCGTTCGTCGGCCCCTACAACCCGGTCAAGTTCGGTTTCGGCACGCACCGCAAAGGGGTGAAGCCCGCGGATATCGCCGGGTGGGACACGCCGATCTTCACGAGCAGCGCTTCGACCAAGAGGCCGGCGAGGAAGCCCAAGCCGAAGAAGAAGAAGAAGAAGAAGAACGGCAAGAAGAAGGGCGCGCGGTAGGCGCTGGGGAGCCCGGTCGGGCGCCCGTGGCAACAAGCTGATGGTCGACCTGACGGCGGGGCCGATCTCAAATCCCGATCCTTCTTGCGACCGTTCGGACTCTTGGCGAGATTCAGTTCTTATCCACCTCGTAGGCCCCCTTCGATTGGTGTGGGACCATGGGCCACGTATCGGTGCGGAAAGGGTAGGCGGGGAGCTCGCGCGCGTTCATCAGTCCGCCGACGGGCAGGTTCGACCAGCCGTAGCGCACGGCGACGGGCGCCTTGACGTCATCGTTCCAGACGATGAGTTGCTTCCCCTTGTCGACGCGAACACGGGCGTGGTGGAACACGCGATCGGCGCCGGCGATGTAGAACCCGACCTCCACGTCCTGGTCGAGCCGCAGGCCGCGGACCGAGCTGTCGTCGAACGAGACGCGGATCCTCTTTCCTTCGACGGACATGGACTTGTAGATCGGTCCACGCCACTCGAGTGGCTTCTTCGAGTTTCGTCCCTGCCCCACCTTGTAGACCTCTGACAGCGCCCAGCGCGCCGATCGTTCGCCTACGGGCAGCTTGCGTCCCGGGTGGATGCTCCCATTCGAGTTCGTGTCGAAGGTCACGATCAACCCTGTGTTTGGTGTCTTGCGCCACGTGTTGAACTGCACCTCGCGGACGATGTTGCAGTGGTGATTCATGTCGTAGGTCATGGACCGCCGGGTGCTCCACCCGGCGATCTGTACGATGCCGAAGGGCATGTCAGGATCACCGAACGCGGCACGCCACCCCGCGATCACCGCCGGGAACGTGCGCGGGAACGGCTTCCATGCCTCCACGAACGAGTTGTTCTCACCCTGGTAGAACAGCGCGCCCCGGATCGTGAAACGCGCGATCGGCGCGATCACGCCGTTCATCATGCCCCCGGGTTGTCCCTTGTCCTCCGGGTTGGTGTACGAGTTGAAATTCGGACGACGTGGTTGCCGCTCGCCTTCCACCTTGGCCTGCGCGCTCTTCTTCTCCCAAGACTTCAGGTCGGCCTCGTATCGCGACTTCGCGCCGGCTTCGCGACCGTTGGCGACCCAGTCGCTTCGCTTCTTCTCGAAGTCGTCGATGTACTTCTTCATCGCGGGGATCCCTCGCAGGGTCTCCTGACTCGCCCAGTGTTGCGCCATCGTCCCGCCCCACGACGTGTCGATCAGCCCGACCGGCACGCGCAACCGCCGGTGCAGGCGTCGTCCGAAGTAGTAACCCACGCCAGTACAGTTCTCGACCTGTTCGGGAATGCACTTCCGCCAGTTGCCTTGCCGCGAGGTCGGATTCTCTACGGGGAAGTCAGACTGTGGTTTGAATCGCGCGATCTTCGGCATCCGAATGAACCGCATTTCGGGATAGTCCGCCGACGGCACCTCGACGTCGGCGTCCCGCGAGGAGCGGAGCTGCCACTCCATGTTGCTCTGCCCACCGCACACCCAGACTTCTCCGACCAGAACATCCTTCAGGGTCCGAGATCCGCCTTCACCGGCGACGACGAGATCCCTGCCCGTCGCGCTGGCCTTCATCGACGCGAGCACGAGGACGAACGAACCCTTCTCGTCGACGCGCCCGTCGATCTTCTGGCCGGCGAAACTCACGGAGACCGCAGTGTTCGGCTTGCCGCTACCCCAGATGCGCACGGGCTTGCCCCGCTGCAGGACCATGTGGTCGCCAAAGATGTTGGGGAGCCGCACCTGCGCGTGCAGGGACGTGGCGAGGAGGGTGAACAGAACGAGGCTTGGTGCGAGGTGTCTGGTCATGTCGCCGGCCAGCTTACACCGCGCACGCGTTTCGCAACCGCGCGGTCCTCGACGTCTGTATCAAGTTTGCCGAACGTACCCTCGTACCACGGAGTCCGTCTCGCGGCGCAAGCTGGCGTCGGCTGGGGACGACCCGGGACGGACCACCGGCGCGACGTTCACGGCGCGCCGGCCGCGGCAGCCGTGGACCGATGTTGGTGCCGGGTAAGTACGAAATCCGACTATTCGTCGACGAGCTCTCCCAGACCGTGCCGCTCGAAATCCGGATGGCCCCCCGCGTCGCTGCCGACGGCGTCACGGTCGCCGACCTGCGCGCACAGGAACAGTTGAGCCTGGACGTGATGCGGGTGACCACCGCGACTCGAAAGTTCGCGGCAGAAGTCGGCCGGAAGAGACGAGGCGAGCCCGCGAATGACGCCGAACTCGAGAAGATCGAACGCCAGCTCGAGACCGCGAAGGGCACCTATCAGCAACCGATGCTTGTCGCGCAGCTCAGCTACCTCGCGAGCATACTCGACCGCGCCGACCAGCGACCGGGGAAGGACGCCCGTATCCGGATCGACGAACTCGAAGCCTGGCTGGCTCGCCTGAAGAAGGAATTCGCGGCGCTACGCTGAGCGCCCTTACTCCAGACGATCGAAACCGAGCGGCTCGTTCTGAGGTCCTTCACGATGGACGACGTTGACGCATCGTACGAGATGAACTCGACCCCGAGTCTTCATCCGCAACGTGACCAGGGAAGACCCGAGGTCGCAGCGGTTCCGTGATGCGATGCGGAAGGTCCCGGACGACGTGTGGCTCGTGTTCGACAAGCCGGACGGACTGCAGATCCGCAAACAGGTCAGACGTCCACGAAGCCTCCCGTCGAAGGGGAGCCCTCCGTGGCTCGATGGAGTTCCAGCGTCAGGAACGGTAATCCCTTGCCGATCTCGTCCTCCCCCTTCTCCAGGTAGTAGTCCGCGACGCGATCATCGATCTCCCGGAATCGAGGATCGCGACGGCGGTGGTTTGTCCATCGATGGTCCGACGGGATGGTAGCCGATAGAATCTGGCGATGAAGCTCGCGGCGGTCCTCTCTGTCCTCGTCCTCGGATGCACTCCACTCGCGTGCCAGACCCCATCGGACGGACCGGGCCCCAACACGAACGCAAGAATCGCCACGCACTACTTCTACTGGTACCACTGGCCAAAGGAACACTTCAAGGCCGGGCGGAAGAACGCGGAGGGACACTTCCACCACTTCGTCGAGCCGAAGAACGTGAGCTACCTCGACGCGAAGTGGCATCGGTCCCAGTTCGAAGAGATGGCGAAGTGCGGGATCGAGTTCGCGCTGCCCGTCTACTGGGGTCACTACGACCACGCGGCCGTGAGGTCCTCTCACCTCGGCATCCCACCGATGATCGAGGCCCTGACCCAACTCGAGAAGAAGAAGGCGGCGTCGGTGAAGATCGGGTTGTTCTTCGACACGACGATCCTCCTCCCAAAGATCTGGGGCGGGGACAAGAAGCTCGACCTGCGGACGACCGCGGGCAAGGTCCACTTCTGCCACATCGTCACGGGGTACTTCGCGCGATTTCCGAAGCGATTCTGGGCACGCGTCGACGGGCGCGCCCTCGTCGTTCTGTACGGCAGTCACACCGCAAAGGCATGGGATGAGAGTCTCGGTACCGCGTTGCGAAGAGCATTCGGAGACCGGTTCCCCAACGAGGACGTGTTTCTCGTTCCCGACGCGAGCTGGGGAAAAATCAGCCAGGATCGGACGACCGCCTGGGGCAGCGCGCTGTTTGGCCCGAAACTCTACCCCGGCGTGGCACAGATCGGACCCGGCTACGACGACTCACCGGTCCCCGGGCGCAAGACGCCGTCTCGCCACCGCGAGGACGGCAACTTCTACCGCTGGTCCTGGCGCAAGGCCATCGCATCGAAGCCCGAGCTCGTCCTCATCGAGACATGGAACGAGGTGCACGAGGGTACTGAGATCTGCGCGACGAAGGAGACCGGTCGTGCCTACCTCGATCTGACGCGCGAGTGGATCGGACGCCTGCGCAGCGGCGACCTCGGCCCCGAGATTCCGCTGTTGCACACCGAACCGAAACCGTGGAACGACCGCAGTTGGGGTCGGAAAGCGAAGGGCGCGAAGAGCGTCTACGTCGACTTCACGAAAGTCGAGCCCGAGCGACGTGGCCTGCGCGAAGCCGTGCGCGCGGACGGTCCCTTCCGCATCGAACGGCGGAGCCTTCGCCCCCGGGGCCCGATGCGCGGCGAGACGCGGGTGTACTTCGAAGTGTCGGACTTCTTTCGTTTCGATGTAGACGACCACCTGCAGGTCGTCGTCGATGCTGAGCCAATCGGGGGCCGATCGATCCGGCTGGAGTACGATTCGCGCGACCCCAACGGGGCGACAAACGGTCGATACACCGTGGCGCGTGACGAGCTCGTGCGCGGGTTCGGCAACGCGCGACGCATCGTCTTCGACCTGCCCCGGGCACGATTCGCGAATCGACAAGGGGGTGCGACCGACTTTCGCCTGCACGTCCGGGACGTGCGCACGGCGATCCGGCGAGTCGAGGTTCGGGTCGCGCCGCGCTGATCGACGCTGGCACAGTCGAGCGGACTTGCGTGCGCTCTCGTCTCGGGCAACGATGTCCGTGTGCCGGTTCAAGAAATCCTCCTGCTCGGAGATCCTCGCCTCTACGAACGATCCACGCCTGTGCTGGCAGAGGAAATCGAGAGCATCCTTCCCGTGATCCAGGACCTGCACGACACGATGGCCGAGTTCCAAAAACGTCACGGTTGGGGCCGCGCCATCGCCGCGCCGCAGATCGGCGTGCACCGCAGGATCGTATGCATGCACGTCGACGAACCGCTCGCGTTCATCAACCCGGTGATCGATCAGCAGAGCGATGAGAAGATGGCGTTCTGGGAGGACTGCATGAGCTTCCCCGAGCTCCTCGTGAAACTCGAGAATCCACGCCGCTGCAGGTTGACGTTCCGCGACACGAAGTGGCAGGAACACCGGTTCGATCTGGAAGACGACTTCGCCGAACTCCTCCAGCACGAGGTCGATCACCTCGACGGGATCCTCGCGGTGCAGCGCGCGATCGACTCCCGATCCATCGCTCTTCGCCGCGCGAGGCCCGACAAGGACATCGCGCTTCGCGGCACATTCCGCGAGATCTAAAAACCACCAATACTGTGGGTGGCGCCGTATCGATGCTTCTAAGCTG
Organism: uncultured candidatus Brocadiaceae bacterium; assembly: GCA_964469555.1. Lineage (GTDB taxonomy): Bacteria > Planctomycetota > UBA1135 > UBA1135 > UBA2386 > CAYYAQ01. Next base: position 25,198 of record CAYYAQ010000040.1, read on the forward strand.
AAGGCGTCAACCCCTCCCTCCTTGGACACCGCCATGTCTCGACGGAACCTGTTCTGTTCGCTCATCCTCTGCGGCGCGTGGCTCGGCTGCAACACGCCCGAAGATCGCCAAACTCCGAGCAGTCCAAAGCCCACCGCCCCCGCGAAGGCCGCCGTCGCGGCTGACCTCGTGTTGCTCGACGGAAACATCGTGACGGTCGACGACGCTCTCGGAACCGTAAATGCCCTCGCGGTAAAGGGCGGCCGCATCCTCGCTGTCGGTTCGACCGCGGAGATACAGAAACACGTCGCCGAGAACACCAAAGTCATCAAGCTCGAAGGCCGCACCGCGATTCCCGGGTTCATCGAAGGACACGCCCACTTCATCGGCGTCGGCAACTCCAAGCTCATCCTGGATCTTTCCAAGGCGGGCACGTGGGATGAAGTCGTCGACATGGTCGCCGACGCGGTGAAGAAAACGCAACCCGGCGAGTGGATCGTCGGACGCGGCTGGCACCAGGAAAAGTGGGATCGCCGACCCGAAGGAAACGTCGAAGGGTTTCCGACGCACAACTCCCTGAGCGCCGTCTCGCCGAACAACCCGGTCAGCCTCACGCACGCGAGCGGGCACGCGGCGTTCTTCAACGCCAAGGCGATGGCGATCGCGAACGTGACGAAGTCCACGAAGAACCCGGCCGGGGGAGAAATCCTCAAGGACAAGAGCGGCCATCCGATCGGTGTGTTCCGCGAGACCGCGGCATCCCTCGTCGGACGCTTCCGGAGGACGAACCAGCTTCCTCGCGCACGGACACCCCACGAAGTGGTGCGTCGCAAGGTCGAGCTCGCAGCGAGGGAGTGCCTGAGCAAGGGTGTAACCAGCTTCCAGGACGCGGGCTCGTCGTTCGGATCGATCGACCAGTTCAAGTACATGGCGAAGCGCGGTCGCCTCGGAGTTCGGCTCTACGTGATGATCCGCTCCAGCAATGCGCAGCTCGCGAAGAAGTTGAAGGACTATCGGATGATCAACTTCGCGGATCACCACCTGACGGTGCGCGCGGTCAAGCGCACGATCGACGGCGCGCTCGGTTCAAGGGGTGCCTGGTTGCTCGAACCCTACTCTGACTCACCAGGTAGCAAGGGCCTCGCGACGGCCGGCCGTACGGCGGATGCCGCCATCGCGAGCGTCACGCGCACCGCCGAGGTCGCCGCCGCGCAAGGCTTCCAGGTCTGCGTCCACGCGATCGGCGACCGGGCCAATCGCGAAGTGCTGAACATCTACGAGAAGCTCTTCGATGAACTTGAGAACGGCAAGGTTGTGCGTTGGCGCATCGAGCACGCACAGCACATTCATCCGGACGACATCCCGCGATTTGCGCAGATGGGAGTGATCGCCTCGATGCAGGGCGTGCACTGCACGTCCGACGCGCCCTACGTGATCCCCCGTCTCGGCGAGCAGCGAGCCCGGGAGGGCGCGTACGTCTGGCAAGACCTGATGAAGTCGGGCGCGGTCGTCACGAACGGCACCGACGCCCCGGTCGAGGATGTCGACCCGATCACGTCCTTCTACGCGACGGTCTCTCGTAAGACGAGGGACGGTACCCGCTTCTTCCCGAAGCAGCGGATGAGCCGGATGGAGGCGTTGAGGTCCTACACGATCCAGTGCGCCTACGCGGCGTTCGAAGAGAACGACAAGGGAACGCTGACGCCTGGCAAGCTCGCGGACATCGTCGTTCTGTCGAAGGACATCATGACCGTGCCGGAAGAGCAGATCCTCGACGCGGAAGTCCTGTACACGATCGTGGGCGGTGTCGTGAAGTACAAAGCAGGCAAGTAGCGCGAGCTAGCGAAACCGCAGCTTCATCACGTACGCCTGCCACTCCTTCTTGAACGCCGCCATCGTCCGACCGTCCTTGCCGTCGCGCCCGAGGATCTTCTTCAGCGTGGCGAAGCCCGACGGGTCCTTCTTGCGCCCGACGTGGAACGCCTTGTAGTACTTCCGCAAGAGTCCTTTCTCCTGCAGGTAGTAGCAGAGGTAGCGAGCCTGGGAGTAGTTCGTGCCCGGGTCCTCGCTGTAGAACTCGTGATCCGTTGTGGAACACAGCGTCTTGAAGGAGGGCACCTCTTCCGCCTTGATCGACTTCTGCAATCCAGCCAGACGCCAGTTGGTCAGGCCCATGATCTTCTTGCCCTTCTCCGAGCACTGCTCGTAGAGCGACCCCATGCCCTCGTTGAACCATGACGGACAATTCGGGAAGTTCGCCGCCATGAACGGGTGGACGATCTCGTGCACCAACGTGCCGCCGCCCGTCGCGATGTTCATGATCAGCGCGCGCTTGGCCGGTGAGTAGTAGCCGAAGGGCGTCGTCGGAACCTGCTTGAGGATCTGGCGCGTGTGCTTCTGGTAGCTCTTCTTGTCCTTGAAGAGCCATACATCGATGATGTGGTCCGGATCCTCGGGGAAGTAGGCCTTCTTGAGCAGGTCGACCGCCCACTTGACGGTCTGCTTCGATCGGCGCTCGACCATCCGCTTGGATTCGTCACCGACCACGACGAACGGTTTCTGGATCACAATGTGGAACTGCTCGGGCCGCGGCAGCCTCTTGCGCAGCCTGGCGATGTGCGCGGCGTAGTCGAGCGCGGGCTTCGCGGGACGTGCGGTCGGCTTCGGCTTCGCGCCGGACTGGGAACCGGAACCCGGTTTATCCTGAGGTCTGGTGGCGCCAGCCATCGGCAGCAACGCGCTTTCCGTCCCCGAATCCGCCTCGGAGAGGCGCGTGGAGCACGACGCGAACGCGATCGGAACGGCGGCCAGTCGCAAGAGGCGCCGAGTCGGTCGGGATCTATGTGGCGTTCGCAGCATTCGTGGGGACTATACGCGGCGCCACGGGGAGTTGCGGGTACCAAGACGTGGGAACGCGTGCGCCGCTTCGCCGACCCACTTGGGCGGCGCCGCCGACGCGGAACGTACACGACAGGATGAAGTTCGCGATCGTCCGCAAGTGCCTCGGTTTCGCGCAACTTTTTCTGCGCCGCGAGAACACCCTTCTCATGGTCTTCCCACTCACGGCGCACGCGGCGATCGGCCCTTTCCGGGAACTGGAGGGGGTTTACTTCTCTGGCCCAGCACCCAACGGTCAGTAAAAAACACCTCCGAAGAAGGAGACTTTTCATGTTCAAGTTACTCGCCATCGCACTTCTCTCACTCACGTTCGTCACCGCGTCCTGCCGTGGTCACTCCGGTGACGCCGGGGCTGCAGCGAACGGCGGCGACGGGTCCGGTCCGTCGTTCAGCTACGTGCGCGGTATCAACGGAGCGAACATCCTCGACGGCGTAATGATCATCAAAGCGAGCCTCGTCGTGCCGAAGACGATCCTCGATCTGGCTCCCGCGAGGGACAAGGTCACCGTCGCGGACGGCGTGCAACTCGTGATCGGCATGCCGCAAGCCAACATCAATTACTACCTCGTCCCCGTGCCCAAGGGCGATGTCCTGATCACGGGGACGGTCCCCGACAAGGCTCCCGAGAACTGGAAACTCCCGTTCGATGGAGTCGAGTATCTCGCCCTCGTCCCGATAAACAGCGTCATCGCGTTGGCCCTCGATCCATCGGTGATCGCAAAAGGCGCGCTCATCGAACTTCCCAAGCACCATTACCGACCGATCAAACTCTTCAGCGACTCGATCTGTGTCGGCGAGGAGATCTGGGTCCGCTGGTAGCGACGACGTCGCGGGACTGAGGGTATGCTCTCCCGCCACATGGTCCCCCGAATCAGACTTCGTCACCGCCTCCGAATCTGCTGGCTGAGCCTCGCCGCCACGCTGCCCGCCCAGGCAGTCGCCCCCGCGCTCAAACTTCTTCGTCATCCCTACTTGCAGATGGCGACGCAGACGTCGATCACCCTCGTCTGGCGCACGCGCGGGCCCTCACGCCCGGTCGTCCGCTACGGCGAGCAACCGGACCGTCTGAACCTTCGGGTACCCGCCGCGCAGATCACGCTGCGGCTCGCGTTGAATGTGGCCGCGCCGGACACCGCGCTGCGGTTGCACAGCGCGCCGAATGACACGCATCAGTACGAAGCGGTCATCGCTGGGTTGAACCCGGATCGGAAGTACTACTACGCGGTTCACGACGGCGACGAGCGACTCGCCGGAGCCGATGAGGACCATCGATTCCACACGCTACCGACCACAGGCAAGGACCGCGCGCTGCGCTTCTGGGTCCTGGGCGATTCCGGCACGGGAAACGCAATCCAACGCCTGGTCTTCACGGCGATGCAGACGTTCATGGCCAAGGAGAAGCGCAAGTTCGACGGGTTCTTGCACGTCGGGGACATGGCCTACGGCGCGGGCAAGGACGCGGAGTTCCAAGTCAAGTTCTTCAAGATCTACTCGCCACTGCTGCGCCACACGGTGTGCTGGCCGTCGATGGGCAACCACGAAGGCGGGACATCGCGCGGAATGACCGGGATCGGTCCCTACTACGACGCCTACGTCCTGCCGACGAAGGCCGAGGCAGGCGGTCTCCCGTCGGGCAAGGAGGCGTTCTACTCGTTCGACTTCGGCAACGTGCACTTCGTGTGCCTGGACAGCCACGACCTGAGCCGCAAGCCGGACGGCGAGATGGCCCTGTGGTTGCGCGCCGATCTCGAGCGAACGAAAGCCAGGTTCCTGATCGCGTACTGGCACCACCCGCCCTACACACTCGGAAGCCACGACAGCAACGTGGAACTCCAACTCGTCGAGATGCGCACGCACATCATGCCGATCTTGGAGTCGGGGGGCGTGGATCTGGTGTTGTCCGGACACTCGCACATCTACGAGCGCTCGATGTTGATCGACGGGGCCTACGTGACGCCGACGACGACCGACGGTGTGGTCCTCGACGACGGCGACGGGGATCCGCAGGGAGACGGGCCGTATCGCAAGAGCGAGGGACTGAAACCTCACCGCGGAACAGTCGCGATCGTCGCCGGGAATGGTGGCGCAAACATCAGCAGGCTCGGGACGATGTCCATCATGCGCCGAGTCTTCCTCGAGCACGGATCGGTCATCCTCGATGTCGAGAAGGACACGCTCACCGTAAGGATGCTGAATGGGCTCGGCGTGATCCGCGACCGATTCCAGATCGTGAAGAAGGGCGATGTCGCGCGTGAAGTCGTTCTCCACCCCTGGAGCGGGTTGGGTCCCAAGATCGGGGCCCTGGGCTCCGAGTTTGCGACGGACGTCTTGGTGGAGTTGGTCGCGCGCCCCCCCGCGCCCGACGCAAGGATCCACTACACGCTCGACAAGACCGAGCCGACGCTTCGATCTCCGATCTACGAGCGACCGATGACGCTCGCGCGGGATACGACAGTCAAGGCCTTCAGCGTCTGGAACCGTGGCAAGCGGATCAGCCCGGTATCGACGCGGGAGTTCAGCTTGCTGCCACCTGGCGTGTTCATGCGTCGGCTGCTGAGTCCTGCGGATGATGTCGAGGAAGGCCCGGACGGCAAGATCACGGCAAAGGACCACAAGCTCGAGATCGCGCAGCTGGCGAAGAAGCAGCAGTGGGTCGGACTACGGTTTGTGAAGATCAGGATCCCGAAGGGCGCGAAAATCAAGCTCGCCACCGTGCAGTTCACTTGCCGTGCGAAGACGATCGGGGAGGCCGCGCTCAAGGTGTACATGCCGTCCGCAGAACCCTTCGATGCGAGTGCGTACTGCCTGTCCAAGCGGGCTGCGACTGCGCCGTCCGTCGAGTGGATACCGGAACCGTGGTTGGTCGCGAGCGACGCGAGCAGAGCCCAACAGACGCCCAACCTCGCGGGCTTGTTGCAAAAGATCGTGGACGCTCCCGACTGGAAGAGCGGGAATGCGGTGGCCGTGGTCATCACGGGCACCGGCAAACGGACGGCGGTCGCCTACGATCGCATGGCGAAATACGCGCCATTCCTCTGGGTGGAGTACGAGGAGAAGTGATGATCGGCATCACGGCAACCGCGCTCGGCGCGATCCTCCTCGCCGTCACCGGCGCGCCGCCACACGACGGGCCCGCAGTTCGCATCAAGGCACTCACAAAGCGCATGGCCACGGTCGGTCGGACCGCGGAGCGACTGTTCCAACGCTCGATGTGCTACGCGGAGCTACGCCAATACCGCTCGGCACTCGACGACCTTCACGGCGCGATCGAACTCGACCCCGCCCATGAGCGGGCACTCGTCGAGCACGTGCGGGTTCTCGTCGCGTTGCAGAAGCCCGACGACGCCCTCGCGAGCGCGCGGAAGGCGCGACCACTGCTGCGCACGCCCGCGTTCCGCGCGCGACTCTCCCGCGTCGAAGCCGACCTTCTCACCGCTCGAAAACACTACGGGTTGGCCATCGCGCACCTCGACGCTGCACTGCGCCACGTGCCGAACCAACCCGGTGTCATCCTGCACCGTAGCATTCTCCGCGGACTGCTCGGTCAGCGGGACCTGCGCATACGCGAATTGGAGACGCTCGTCGACGAGCCCTCGGCCTGCGGGCAGAGCCCGATCGTCGAGGCCGCCTGGGTCGACGCGCTCATCGACGCGGGTCGGTTCGAACGCGCTCGCAAGGTCGTCGAGACTCGACTGCGTGAGTCAAGATTCCAGAGCGCGTGGCTGCTACGGCGGGCGCGGATCCACATGGGCATGGGCCACCGCAAGCTCGCGGAGGCCGACCTGATGTCGGCTCTGCGTGAGTTGACATCACGCATTCGACCGGAGAGCCCGGACCTGCTCCTCGTCGCAGACCGCGCCGCGGCGCTGCACCTTCTCGGTCGTGAAAAGGCCTCGCGCAGCGACCAGAGACTGCTACGCGCCAAGCACTACCCGACGCTTCTTCAGCTCCGGCTCCAACTCATCGTCAGAGGGTCTTGATGCGGACGTTCCGGAACTCGACGGGATCGCCGTGGCCAGCGAAACCGAAGTGGCCCTTCTTGCGGTCCCTGCCGCGGAACTTGTCCTTCTTGGTCATGTACTGCGCGTCTTTCAGGATGTCTGCGTCGACGATCACGTAGCCGTTGAGCTCGACCCTGATCCGCGAACCCTTGACGGTCACTTCCTGGAAGTTCCACGTGCCGGGCGCGCGCAAGAATCCGCGACGCGCGGCGACCTGGCCGTAGACGGAGCCGTGGTACTGCTGCGGACGCAGCCCACCGAACTTCTTCGCCGTGTTATCGAGCACCTGCAACTCGCACATGCCGACATACGCGGTATCACCCTTGCCCGGGTAGCGAATCGCCAGGCCGTTGTTGCCACCCTTCGGAAGCTTGATCTCGACCCGCGCGATGAAGTCTCCGTACTCGGCTGCGGTGAAGATCGTGCCGCCCTTGCCCTTCTTGCAACGCAGCGAGCTGGCCTCCGTGATCTCGTAGTTCTTCGTGGGACCCTTCCAGCCCTTCCAGTCCTTGCCATTGAAGATCGGCTTGAACTTCGAGTCCGTCTGGCCAAATCCACCCTTCGCGAGGATCTGGTTCGCTTCATCCGCGCCGATCTCCCGGAGGAAGATGTTCCTCCAGCTGATCGGACCACCGTGGGTCTGCAACTGGATCGGACCGGTCTTGGGCAGGTTCTTCTTCCGTTGGCCTTTCTGCTTGAAGAAGTTCTGGAATCGCGCGTGGTCGACGACGAGCTTGCCGTTCAGGAACACGGTGACACGCTCGCCCACGACGATGATGCGGAACCGATTCCACTCGCCGAAAGGCTTGTCAGCCATCACCAGCGGGTCCTTGCCTGGCGCGCCCTTCGCGTTGTTCCACAACCCGCCCGAACCCTTGTTCGCGCCGATCTTCCACTTGCCCTTCTCGGTGTGATCCCAGATCTGCACCTGCGGAATACCACGCAGGTAGATCCCGCTGTCCGCCCGCGCGACGGTCTTGTAGTCCACGTGAAATTCGAAGTCGCCGTAGTTCTTCCGCGTCGTGAGGAACAGTCCCTTCCCGTCGTTGACGAGAACCCCCTTCTCCATCCGCCAGTGCTGGTGGATGTTCTTCTGGCTGCCGTCGACCTTCTTCTTCAGCGCCGCGTCGTCGAGCGCCATGTACTTCTCGGGATCCTCGGTCTTGGCTCCCCACCATCCAGCCAGGTCCTTGCCATTCAGGAGATTCGTGAATCCCTGCGGCGCCTGAGTCACGCCTTGCGCGGAAACACAGGACACGAACAGGACGGAGACACCAATCGCTGCGACGACGGGTTTGGCGATCGGGAAAGAGTGACTCATGAGGTTGCCTCGACGAGGGTGATGCAGGCGCATACCTTACCCAGATCCCACGCCGATGATCCACGTATGATGACGCCACCGATGAAGGAATACTGGATCGACGTTTCCGGCGGGTGGTTCGTGATGGGAGGTGGCCCAATCGCGTGCGAGAACCCCGCGCATCGCGTCTTCGTCGACCCGTTTCGGCTCGCCCGTACTCCTGTGACACAATCGGAGTACAACTCGTTTGTGCGCAAGACAGGTCACGACGTCGCACAGTCCTCCGCGAGCGTTCCTTCCGACGAGCCGCCTGAGTCACTCGCCGACTACGACGGACGCTGGCACGACGACTTCCTGTACCTCACCGGTCGTCGACTCGCAGATTGCACCAACTCTCCCGCACACCCCAGGAGTAGCGCGCCGAGCCGAGAATCCACGCGCCCTCTTCGTCGAGTCGACCAGCAAACGAATGCCGCGCGAACCCCTGCCATGTTTCAAAAACGCGCGTCCCACGAAGTCGTTCGAGCCTGGGGGCCGACAGGTTGCGCCGTAGGCGCACACCGTTCTCGAACGCTCCGGAGAGCGCGTTCACGTCCGTTCGGAACAACTCGTCCGCCGTCTGCACGATGATCCTGTTCGCCCACGGTATGCACAGACGCGGGACGCTGCTCGTCCGCTCGATCTTCCCGTCGAGGTCGAAGCGCTTCGAGAGTTCTTCGACGCCCCGCGCGTGGTTTGCGCGACCCATGAACAACATGAACACAAGGTAGAGCGCCACGAACGCCAGCGATATCCGCGCACACCGCGACCGCTGCCCCTCCAACGCGCCCGACGCGCGCAAGCCCAGAACGATCGTCCAGAGCCCGGCGAGGATCCAGCCCGCGTGGACCGGCGCCCGACCCCCGAAGTGGGCAAGGGCCACCGCGACGACGGTCGCGACCGCGAAGACGCACCACGCCCAGAAACCTGCACCGCGTCGCGCCCCCCCAAGGATCGCGCCGACACCGAACATTACCCATACCCATGGATCCGCGACGAAGATCACATCGGCGTAGTACCACGTCCCGTCGAAGGGCAACCAGGGACGCATCCCGTAGCTCAGCAACACGTCGAGGAAGGCGTGCATGAGGAGCCCGGTGTAGGACAGGACGAGGAAAGCCCTCAGCCGCACGTCATGACCCCGTCGGGTCGCGACCCACCAGAACAGCCACGCCAACAACGGTCCGGCGATGGCGAGCCCGCGATGGCGAGCCCGAGGACGGAGTGCGTGATGCCGTGGTGCCAGCGAAGGTAGGTCTGCTGATCCAGGAGGATCGAGATGCCATCGACGTCCGGAAAGTTCGCAGCGGTCACGAGCAACGCCGTCGCCCATGGCCCGTGTCGATCCGGCCCCAACCTGGCGAGGACGAGACCACTGAGGGTGTGTGCGGCGTTTTCCATGCGCGCGGCGCAGAGCGCGCGTATTAGACCGCCTTCTCCACGAGTTCGCCAAGGAACGCGCGGCGAAGCCCGCGCCACAGGTGGATCCACCGACTCTCGGCCTCGTTCGCCGCGGCGATCCGCTCGAGGATCGTGCGGATCTCCTGACGACTCCGGATTCGTGGCGACGGATCACCGGGTCCTCGCGGAAGCTGCGGCGCGGTATCCAGTGGATGGACTACGACGTCCAGGCCGTCGCCGTACGCCGAGACGACGAACGACAGCACCTTCGCCTGGATCTGCCAGTAGCACGCCCGTGGATCGTCGGGATGCTCCTGTAGTCGGCGCAGCGCCGCCTCGAGCCTCTCTCGTCGGGTCATTCGTGCACGCCCAAGCATATCGGGATGATATCGGACGATGGTGGGATCCTGGGTTGGTTCTGGCGGAGATCCCTCGAGACCCTTCAAGCGACGGTTGTGAGCCGGGTTTGTGAGGCTCCCGGGATCGACCGCTAGTCGCTCGCCAGCGACCGCATGAACGGCAACGCTCTCCGCGCGACATCCTCCCGCGTCGTGAACACATCGCGGTGCACGTTCGCGGCGTAGCGCATCACTTCGACCTGCGTGCTGAACGCCTCGGCTGTGAACCAACCGTCGTATCCCGACGCACGGATACCCTGCTTCACCGCCTCCCAGTCGACGAGCCCTTCGCCCAGCGTGCCGCGATGGCTCTCGCTAAGATGCAGGTGACAAAGATATGGGGCCGCGATCTCGAACGCCTCGGCGTGGCTGTTCTCTTCGAGGTGCGCGTGGTGCGTGTCATAGTGGATGCCGACCCGCGGGTGGTTGGCGAGTTCGCAGACGCGGCGGGCGTGCTCCGTCGTGTTGATCAACACGATCTCGAAACGGTTGAGCACTTCGAGACACAGCGTCACGTCGGCGGCCTCCGCGTCGATCGCTGCCGTCGCCAACGTCTCGGCGGAACGCTTGCGGTCATCGTCCGTGATCCTCTCATCGGGGAAGTGCTTGTGCGCGGCGTACAACGGCCCGGCGAGGAGCTTCGCGCCGAGTTCATGCGCGCACTCGATCCGCGACCGCAGCCGCTCGAGGCCGGCCTGGCGGATCTTCGGATCCGGGCTAGACGGATCCGCGTCGGGCATGGCCATCGCGAGCGCCGTCACCTCGAGACCGTGGTCGCGGACCTTCTGCGCCATGTCCACGTAGTGCGACACCTCCCCATCGCCGACGGGGATCTCGATACCGTCGTAGCCGATCTCCTTCATCAACTCGAACAGAGGCAGATGTTCGTCGGTGACGTAGGTCGTCCAGAACAGGAAATTGAAACCGAACTTCATGAGCCCTGCTTCTTCTTGTTCTTCTTCTTGCGGTTCTTCTTCGCGCCAGGCTTCGCGTAGTCCTGATTCGCTTCGAGTTCAGCCTGCGTGGGCGTGGCCGTGACGATGCCGTCCTTCGGGATCTCGATCTTCGCCGTCCACGCGATCGCGTTGAGCACCGTTTTGCGGAAGTTGTCGTCCATGAAATTCCAGTGTCGATGCAAACCGGTGAAACCGAAACCACGGCCTCCGTCCCTGCGATTGACCGCCCACGCGAGGTGCTGCGGGATGCGCTCTTTGACTGCCTTGCGCACGGCTGGGTTGCCGCTGTGCGCACCGTCTTTGCGCTTCATGGTCGACGGCGGCGCGACCGCAGACAGAATCGGCGTCACGCCCTCCATCTTCGGCCGGAACCGCATGTGGAAGTACCACTCGTCGTTCGCCATGAACGGCTTGACCCCGCGCGTGATCGGGTGCTTCGGCATCACGGTGAACTTCGCGTCCCAGTGCGGATTGACCGACCAAAACCGTTCGAAGTGCCCACCGATCCACTCGATGAACATCTCGCTCGGCCGACCTTTGACTGTCTCGACGCCGTAGTGCAGGAACGCCGCGCC
>CAYYAQ010000041.1:0-10020 GCA_964469555.1 uncultured candidatus Brocadiaceae bacterium
GCACCTCGCGATTGCCCAGTTTGCCCTTCGTCTGGCCCTCGAACTGGGGATCCGCGACCTTGACCGACAGGACCGTGGTCAAACCCTCGCGGAGGTCCTCGCCGCCGGGCGGGGTCTCCTTGGCCTTTATCAGGTTGGCCTTCTTCGCGTAGCTGTTCAGGGCGCGAGTCAGCGCCGACCGGAAGCCGGCAAGGTGCGTGCCACCTTCGATCGTGTTGATGTTGTTGACGAAGGTGTAGATGTTCTCGTTGTAGCCGTCGTTGTACTGGAGGGCGAGCTCGACCTCATAGGGCACCATGTCCGGTTCGGTTGGTGAGGGCGCGGTCTTCGAGATGTAGATCACGTCGTCATGGATCGCCGACTTCGCGCGGTTGAGGTGCTTCACGAAATCGCGAAGACCGCCCGGGAAGCAGAACTCTTCGGACTTGTCGACGCGATGATCCGTGATCGTCAACGTCAACCCGACCGTCCCCATGAGATACGCTGTTTCGCGCAAGCGCTTGCGCAGCATATCGAACGAGAACTCGTTGTGGTCCATTACCTCGAAGTCGGGATAGAACGAGACCTTCGTGCCGGTCTCGTCGGGACTGCCGGTTTCTCCGATGACCTTGAGATCGCTGGCCTTCTTACCGCGCTTGAAGGTCATCTTGTGGATCTTGCCGTTGCGGTAGACCTCGACGTCGAGCCACTCAGCGAGCGCATTGACGACCGAGATACCCACGCCGTGAAGACCACCGGAAACCTTGTAGGTTCCCTTGTCGAACTTCCCGCCCGCGTGCAGTTTCGTGAGGATGACCTCGAGCGCGGGCATGCCGGACTTGTGCTGGTCGACCGGGATCCCTCGACCATTGTCGCGAACCGCGATGGAACCATCCTTGTGGATGTGGACATCAATACGGTCGGCGTAGTTCGCAAGCGCTTCGTCGACGGAGTTGTCCACGACCTCCCACACCAGGTGGTGCAGGCCTCGCATGCTAGTGTCTCCGATGTACATCGACGGTCGCTTGCGCACCGCCTCGAGACCTTCGAGTGCCGTGATGGCGCTGGCGTCGTAGCTTTCTTCAGACATGTCCGGTCCCGCCCATACGGAAGGTGATCTGGGCGACTTTCTTCTTGGTCAGGAGTTCGTTCATCCGCTCGCGAATATCATCGCGTCGGAATCCAGAGAGTTCAGCGAACAGTGGTGAAGAGTCGACTTCGACGGTTAGTTTGCCGCCACGGAACCCGGTCACCTTGCAATGTGGAGACTGGTCCGGGCCGAGCACCTGCTCGAGCGCGGAGGCCAGATCAGACCGACTCGACTCGGCTCTGACGTCCCTGATGATACCCTTCAGCAGGTCAGAAACCCGCTCTGGATCGGCCACAATCAGGACCCGCTGATCGGCATCAAGATGTAGGTAAACGACTCTCCCAGGGTCATCTTCGCCGGGGTCGAATCGTCGCTCATGTCCAGTCGGACGACCTCGGGATCAGTCACTTTGAGCGCCTCCAGGAGATAATCCGGGTTGAAGCTCAGAATGCCTCCGGGACCCTTCACATCCACATCCATAACCTGGTCAGCCCGGCCCACGCCGGAACTCTCCGCCGACATCTCCAGGCTCTGGCTGCCGAAGTTCATCCGGATGACCCTCAGATCGCCGGAGCTCAGGATCGCCACCTTGCGGACATTGCGTTCCAGGAGGCCCCGATTGATCTCACAGGACGTCTCGGCGATCTTGGGGATCACCACGTCGTAGTCCGGAAAGTTGCATTCCAGGAGCTGGGAGGTCAGTGAGATGTTCGCGAACCGGAATCCGACCTGGTTTTCGGTAAAGATGATCTCCAGGTCCTCGGCGCTTTCATCAGAGATGGCCCTGGTCAGCAGTTGGAGGGCGCGGACGGGCACGACTGACTTGATCGTCACGGGCTTCTTCTTGCCGCCTACCAGGTTGTAGTAGTTGAGGGCGAGGCGTCGGCCGTCCGTCGCCACGAGCCTCAGGCAGTCGTCGTGGCAGTCGAAGAGCACCCCGTTGATCATGTAGCGGGACTCTTCCCGGGCAGCGGCGAAGATCGTCTTCCTGACCATCGAGAGGAACTCTTTCGCGGGCAAGTTGATCTTCTGGCCTTTGCCCACCTGCATTTCGGCCGGGAATTGCTCGGGATCATCCCCGACCAGGACGAAGGATCCACCGCTGCTTTCGATCGTGCACCGGAACTCCTTACTCTCGAGCGTGAGGGTTGGCTCGTTCAACTCCCGGAGCAGGGCGCTGGTCTCCCGTGCTGGCAAGAGAACCTTGCCCGGCTTCTGGACCTTCACGGATTCGACCATGACCTTCGCGGAGATCTCGTAGTCGGTGGCGAACATCGTGAGACCGTTGTCGCCAGCTTCGAGGAGGATGTTCTGCAGGATAGGTTTCGGCGTCTTCTGCGGGGCGATGCCCGCGACGAGCGAAAAGCTTTCCTGGAGTTGGCTGCGGTCGGAGAGGATCTTCATGGATTGAAGTACGCTCTGAGTGTTTGGAACCGCCCGGTCCGTTCCTCGACGATCACTTGCGGATGCGGGCCTTTCCGGGATTGGATATAGAAGAGATTAAAAACTCTTACTCTCTCTCTCTTACAGCTCGCTCAAGGTGTGGAAATCGTATCGAGCCGACGATGCGATTTCGATCGAGAAGACCGGAAGATGGTGCTTCTTGCGCGGTTCGCCGCGCGCGATCGAGGTGGACAACAGCGGTTTCCGCCGTGGGATCGCTGCGGGAAATTGCGGAGAGCTCGGGGAACGATCGCGCGGTGCGACGCAAGCCCAAAGGATTCGCCCACGGGAGTCGACGTAACATCCCAAGCCGTTGGACATGAGTTTTTGCGCGCCGATGAACGAGGGAGTGCGGCCGCATGGATCAATGCACACCAGCGTTGTCAAAAGTCGTCAGCGCGCCTGGGTGCGGTGCGGACGACCGTAGTTCGAGGAAGCGTCGTTTCTATCACGACCACGAGATGACCCGGGCAAGGGACCACAGCGACCCTCGGCCTCTACGGGTACGCGCCGCCACTCGGAGCCGCCGATGGAGTTTCCCGCTCTCTCAACGCTCATGGCGCCGCCTCCACAACTCTCTACGACCGGGTTCTCTCCAACTGGGCTTCCCCCAACAGGGTTCTCCCCTCCAACCGGACGATCAAATCGGTCGCTGGAATCCTCCGGACTCCAACCGGCTACTCAACTTGGTGAGTAGCTCACGGAACATCCTGTCGCTCTTGGACCGCTTCTTGATCTTGGTTACGGCGTAGAGCACCGTCGTGTGGTCACGGTTGCCGAAGTAGCGGCCCACTTCCTCGAGAGAGTGATCGGTGTACTCTCGCGAGAGGAACATACCGATCTGCCTGGGAAGGCTGACCTTCTGCGTCCGACTCTTACCGGTCAGGTCTCGTGCCGTGACTGAGAACTCGCTCGTGATCATGCTGATCACGTCGGGAATGCTGATCTGATTCGATCGAGAGGATGCCACGCTCTGGAGCGCTTCTTCAGCCAAGCCCAGGGAGATCTTTCGTCCGGTGATGGCGGCGACGCCGATCACCTTGATCACCGCCCCCTCAACCTCGCGAACATTGGTCGTGATCCGTTCGGCGATGAAGTTCGCGACGTCGTCGGCCAGATCGACCATACGCATCAGTGCCTTGCGTCGAACGATCGCGAGGCGCGTCTCGAAGCAGGGCTGCTGGACATCGGTGACGAGACCCCACTTGAACCGCGAGACCAACCGCTCCTGTATGGTGGGCAGATCCACGGGCGATCGGTCCGAGGAGAACACGATCTGCTTCTGCGAGTTGTACAGATCGTTGAACATGTGGAAGAACTCCTCCTGGGTCTTTTCCTTGCCCATGAGGAACTGCACGTCGTCGATCACCAAGGCGTCAGCCGCCCGGTAGTGCTCACGGAATTCAGGCAGCTTGCGGGACTGGATCGCCGTGATGAACCGATTCGTGAACTCTTCGCAGCTGAGGTAGACGACCCGCGATAGGTGTCCTCGTTTGCGAATCGCGTGACTGATCGATTGCAGGAGGTGGGTCTTGCCCAGCCCGACGTTGCCGTGGATGAACAACGGGTTGTACGCGCGACCGGGATTCTGACCGACGGCGAGGGCCGCCGCGTGGGAGAGTTGGTTGGAGGCGCCGACCACGAACTGATCGAAGGTGTAATCCTTGTTGAGCGGGGACTCAGCGAGCATCCGCCGCGATTTTTGCACACTCGCTGAACCATTTCCTTGACTCACGACACCACTAATCGTTGGGGAGGACTCCTCCTCCATGACACTAGAGAGCACGCCGGGCACCACGCTCTGCACGCTGTCTTCCTGGTCGCGGGTCTGGTCGGTGATGTCTCCGGCAGAGAAACCACCAACGGCCTCACCGACGCCGGCGGCAACTTCTGGCGAACGTACGAGTTCGGACGAACCAGCGCAGACCGCCGCGCGTTCTTCGACCGCGAGTGACGTGTCCATGCCGATGCGAACCAGACGCACGGGTTCGCCCGTGTCCTTCAGGATGGCGTGCGTCGCCTCCTGGATTTGTTCGAGATAGTTCCGGTTCAGCCAATCGCGCACGAAGCCGCTTGGGACGCGGAACTCAACTTCTTGATCGGAGATCTGGCCGAGGGTGAAGCCGCGAAACCAGGTCAGGAACTGCTCCGGACGCATCTGCTGCTCGAGAGCACACAAGACACGTTCCAGAAAGGGAGTGTGCGAGAGGGGCATAGGGAGTCGACCAGAGTTGTTGCTGGACAAGCAACCAACGGGAGTCAAAACGTCGACCACAGTCGGGAGCTAGACGACAGGGTTACCAGACGAGACGGAGAATCGATCAAATTGGGAAATTCGAACGGGTGTCCTCAACATGGTAAGTCTTAGCGACCGGTCGACACCGTTACCAGTGTGCAATGCATGATCTTTCCGTGTGCACGTAGCCCATGAGGGAAGTTCCCCACTCGCTTCGTACTACGAAGTGCTTACCGGCGCGCGAACGAGTCACTATACACCAAACCCACTCAATGCGATTGCATTCGAAGCGCGACACCCTTGACAACACGACCACCTTCCCGTGCGCTCTCCGGAGTTGTTTGCGATGCAAAACTGAATCGGACACACGATTGTGCGATGCGTTCACTCAAGCCCATCGCCGCCAACACGGGTGGTGGTGTCGGCGACCCAGAAGAACACGCGGAGCCTTGCGATGCTTCGACGCCGGCCATGTCGAGAGCGGGAAGCAGCTCGCGCCCGTCGACACCCTTGAAGAGAAACATGATCGTGTTGGGCAAACTGTTCGATGGTGTCAGCGCGCGAACATCATCGCACATCAGTTCCGACGCAAAAGCATCGCGCGCGAGTTGCATTCTCCTTGCCCGCTCCTTCTGTTCCGTGATCGCGAGTTCGAGCGCGAGCGCGGTGGCGGCGGCGAGGCTCGGGGACTCGGTTCCAGGCCGTCGGTTCCGCTGCTGTCCACCACCGAAGAACCGCGACAGGGTGCTAGTGTCCTTGTCCACGAGCACAGCCATCCCGCGCAAGCCGTTCGCCTTGTGCGTCGAGAAGGTGATCGAACTCGCAGCGGCGACAACGTCCCCGACAGGACACCTCCCGAGGGTTTGCGACGCGTCGATATGTACCGGTACGCGCAGCTCGTTCGCGAGCTCGCACGCGGCACCCACGGGTTGCAGCGTCCCGACCTCGTTCTGTCCGTGAACGAGGGCTATCATCCCGATGGCATCGGTCGGTCGGACGACTACCGCGGATCCAGTCTCGTCGACCTCCCACAGCGTAACGCCGCGTTGTTCGGCGCTCTGGATCACCGAGGGGTGTTCGACTGGCGCGCACAGGACAGGTAGCGTCAGATCTCCGCTGCCGAGCAGGGCGATGTTGTTGGCTTCGGTGCCGCCCGACACAAACACGATGTGGTCCGCGTCGACGTCGAGCGCCTCGGCCACTTGATAGCGAGCGTCTTCGACAACACCTCGCGCGCGTCGCCCGGCTGCGTGAAGGCTGCCTGGGTTTCCCGGACACGACTCTTCAACTTCTCGGAATCGATCGAGCACCCTGGGGTCGACCGGGGTGCACGAGTTGTGGTCGAAGTAGTACCTCAAAGAGTCCTCAGTCGGACTCGATCACCCGACGGTACAAGTCTTCGTATCGCCGGATGCCAGTCTCTAGATTGAATAGATCGGTCGCGCGATTGCGCGCGGCGACCGATGCCTCGGCGTGCTTCTTCTCGTCGGTGAGAAACTTCAGCGCTTCCTCCGCCAAGTGGCCGGGGTTGCCAGGTGCAGTCAACGCCCCGGTCTCACCGAGGACCTCGTGTACGCCTCCGACGTGGGTGCTCACGCACGGAACACCGCAGCTCATCGCTTCCAACATCGAAAGCCCGAAGCTCTCGGTTTCGGAAGCGAGGAGAAAGAGGTCCGCATCGGCGAGGACGGTCTCGGTCGATTCGAGATTGCCGAGGTGTTCGACTTGATCGAGGCAGCCGGTGTCGGCAGCGATCGCCATCGCGTGCTCGCGGTCGGGGCCATCACCGACCAGAATCAGGCGTGCGGGGATTTGCTTGTGAATAATCGAGAACGCGCGCATCACGTCAGCCACTCTTTTGATGGGACGGAAGTTGCTCGTGTGGACGATCACGCGCTCCTCCTCCGAACGCTCGTAGTAGCGACCTCCGCTGCCCGGGCTGTACTTGTCGGTGTCGACGAAGTTCGGGATGACTTCGATGTTCTTTTCGACGGCGAATCGGGTCTTGGTCTCGTCGGCGAGGAACTGGCTCACCGCAGTGACGGCGTTGGACTGCTCGATGGCGAATCGCGTCGGGCGGGCGTACGACTTGTCGGCGCCGACGACCGTGATGTCGGTGCCGTGAAGCGTCGTGATGCACCGCAACCGACCACCTGACATGGAACGGGCCAGGAATGCGCTGACCGCGTGGGGAATCGCGTAGTGCACGTGGAACACGTCGAGATCGAACTCCTCCTGGACCTCGAGCATCCGCGTTGCCAGAGATAGCGCGTACGGCGGATAGCGAAGCAACGGATAGGCCGACACACGTACGTTGTGGTAGTTGACGGAGTTGTTGTCACGCGAGAGGCGGGTAGGACGGTCGTAGCTCAGGAGGTGGACATGATGACCGCGCTGAGCAGCATGCGTGGCGATCTCTGTGGCGACGACGCCGCTGCCACCGATAGTCGGGTAGCAGACGATGCCGATCTTCAGCGGAGCCTGTTCCATGCCGGCATTCTCACCGGCCAGTAGCAAACAGCAAGCTGTCGACCGGTGTCTCGCGAGGCAATTACGGCAACGGGGAGGGATTCCTACGCCGACTTTGCCGAAGTCTCGAGGGAGAGCGTCAGTCGGACGCTGTGCGAACCCAGGTCGACCTGGAGGTCGCCGCCGATATCGCGGACGAGATTGGTGAGGGTCTGCGCTCGCAGATCAGTTGGGTGGATCGATGGTTCACCCAGTGTATCCGTTTCTACGGAAACCACGGCGTTGCCGTCGTAGCGCCTCGTGACGATGCGCAACTCGTGGTCGAGCCCGGTGCATTCGGCGATGATGTGCAAGGCGCGCAACACGATCTGGAGCAAGAGCTCAGTCGAGTGCTTGAGCTCGGCTGTGTCCGTACACACCGTGGTCTTGATCGTGAGTGGTTTGTCGCACGCCAGCAGGAACTCCCGG
This sequence comes from uncultured candidatus Brocadiaceae bacterium, assembly GCA_964469555.1. Taxonomy (GTDB): domain Bacteria; phylum Planctomycetota; class UBA1135; order UBA1135; family UBA2386; genus CAYYAQ01. The sequence continues at coordinate 7,686 of CAYYAQ010000041.1, forward strand.
CTCGCTACGCTTACGAGGCCGTGGAGGTCGGTGATCTTCTGTGGCGAGAGTCCGAGGTCCGCCATGAGCGCTTCGACCGATTCCTCGATGAATGCTGCGTCGAGGTGGAGTTGGGCCATCATCTCTTCGGGGTCGTGGACGAAGCCGGTGTCACAAACCTGACCGAGCCGCGAACCCACCCCGTCGAGGTGTCCGAACAGCTGCGAGTCGATTTGTTCCGGCAGGCTCTTCACGAGGGGGCGATCGACCATATGGGGGCTCGGACTGGAGCAGAATCGTCCCAGGGGCCTGGATCGCCGCTTCTACGCTCCCGAACCTTCCTGGAGTTCGGGGGTCGAAGTCTCGATTTTCCGGTCGGCATCTCCACCACCGTCGCCGGCGTCCGCCGCCGTCTCGACTACCGGAGCGGGATCCGTCTCGAGGTTCTGCCCTGATACGGGGCCAGGCTCGGGCGAGTCCTGAGGTTCGGGCGGAGCGTTCGTCACCGTTTTCTCTACCGGCTCTGCACCTGTTGGCGGAGTGGGGGTCGCTGCCTCTGGCAGAGAACCGTTCGTGATCGCCGCGGCCTCGGGTTCTGATTGCGGTGCGTTCTCCGATGACGCGTCGGAGGTTGCGGTTACAGACTCCGCCGGAGCCAACTCGGCGACGACCTCCGGTTCGACGACAGGCGAAGACTCCTCGACGGTCGCGGGAAGCTCCGCTTGATCCGGCTTCGCGTCGTCGGCGAGCGTCGTCGGCGCCTGGATGACGGGCTCCGTCGGTGTTGGCTCAGCTGGGATCGGTTCGGCTGGCGGCACGGATTCTACGAACGGCGCGCCGGCGTCCACCGCCACGGCGACGGGAGCTTCCAAGGGCGACTCGACGATGGCGGTAAGTTTTTTGGTCGCGGCTTCACCTTCGCTCCCTGTCACCTCGTCCGCGGCGACGGGCTCGACGACTTCGCTGCCTTCTTCCTCCGACTCGTCGATCGCATCCTCTTCATCTTCTTCGGGCTCGCTTTCTAGAGGAGCGACTTCGAACGTCCCTGCGAATCGACGCAACAACTCGTCGGCGACGACGTCGTAGTCGTGGGCGCCGTTGGACTCGGGGGCGTGTTCGAAGATGGTGCGACCGAAGCTCGGCGCTTCCGCCAGCTTGACGTTGGAGCGGATACAGGTCTCGGCCAAGACGTCGCCGAAGTGCTGGCGCAGCTCGCTCAGTACCTCGTTCGTGAGGTTCGTCCGCCGATCCACCATGCACGGCAGGATGAGGCAGATCGAGAGGTCAGGGTTCAGGCGTTGCTTGACGAGCTGCATGACCTCCATCAACTTGGTCATGCCCTGCATGGAAAAATACTCAGCCTGCATCGGGATGATGATCTCGTCGGCCGAGACGAGCGCGTTCGCTGACAGGACGCCGAGCGAAGGAGGGCAGTCGAGGAAGATGTAGTCGAACTTCGGCGCCGCGTCGTCTTCCTCGAAGACTTCGATCGCTTCGCGCAGGATCGTTTCCCGACCGATTCGGTTCGCGAGCATCGTCTCGACCCCGGCAAGCGACGTGTCCGCCGGGATTATGTAGAGCCCTTCGGTGTCGGTCTCCGAGATCATCTCGGCGAGGTTCTTTCCGTCGACGAGGAGATCGGTCATCGTCGCGCCGTCACCTTCGGGACGGCAATCCAGATGAAGAGTCAGGTTCGCCTGGGGATCGATATCGAGGAGGAGGACCTTGTTGCCACGTCCTGCCAACGCCGCGCCGATGTTGACAGTGGACGTCGTCTTGCCAACCCCACCCTTTTGGTTGATGACCGCAATACACCGCACCCACCTATTCGACTCGACAGGAGGGTTCAAATCAACGTCGGAACAGGCTCCCGAGGTCGTGGATCAGCAGGGAGCCATCGACGACGAACGGCTCTGCCGCTCGGCAACCGACTTGCGCGCCGAAGTACCGGTCCCGCACCATGCACCGGACCAGCGGGTCGATCTTCTTCGCGAAGTGAGCTCCGTCCTTCTCGGTGCCGGGAATGTTGACCTGGGTCGCGTAGCACTCGATCGCGGCCTTCTTCTGCGGAACGAAATAGCTGATATCGACACAGAAGTCCGGGTCTACGTGATTGTTACCGGGATAGCGAATCGCGACGGTCGGGCGGTACGGCGCCCCGAGTTCGGGCCCGTACTTCGTCAGCCCCGCCAGGAAGAACGCCCGCCGGGCGATGTGAGCCGCCGCCACGTGGTCTGGGTGCACATCGCGTTCGTGGGGCGCGAAGAACAGCCGTGGCCGGAGTCGCCGGATCTCCGCGACGACCTTGGCGACCATTTCGTCGTCGTCGGCGCGCAGGCGGGTGTCCGGAAGCTCC
>CAYYAQ010000041.1:10030-36540 GCA_964469555.1 uncultured candidatus Brocadiaceae bacterium
CCAGGTTGGTTCTCTCAGCGACGCCGAGAGCCTTCGTCGCAGCTTCGCATTCCCGCTGGCGAGTCTTCGCGTCGCCGCGCGTTCCCATCTCCCCACGGGTCATGTCGACGATCGCGACCTTCTCGCCCGCGGCGATCAGGCGAAGGATCGTACCTCCGCAACCAATCTCGGCGTCGTCTGGGTGTGGCCCGAGACAGAGGGCTTCGAAGTCGTGGCTCATAGCTCCAGTATTCCGTGTCCGGTCGAGAACGGGTCGGCTGCTCCGACGAGCTGGTCAGCCAAGGCTTCACCGTGCGCCGCGAGAAACGGCAGGGCGTTGAGCACGCGCTCCTGGGCACGGCCCCGGGGACACAAGCAGTTGACGACCCGACGAATCTGCCGCAGGCCAGTGCCTTCGCGATTCTGTCTCGAGTTGCGGAGCTTGTTGAGGAGCTTGCTCAACTCGTCGTGCACCTTGCCCCGAGTTCGTTCGACGGCGCGCACCATCTGGCTGTCAGCGGTGCGCATCGTCGTCACGAGCTCGGACATCTGCACCTTCACGTGCTCGATCAACTGCTCGAGTCCACTCTCGTCGCCGGTGGCCTCGTCGTGGATCGCTGTCTGCGCGAGTTGATCGGCGCCGACTTCGAGATCGGGGATGTCCCAGTTGAATCGTTTGAGGAGCTTGGCGAGAGACGGCTCGACGAGCGTCAGCGATGCGCGCGGCACGAACACGGGCGCCGGAACCCCGAGTTGACGGTAGAGCGGTCCGGCAACCGAGAGGTACGAGAGCTCTCCCGATCCGACGACGGAGCCGAGAGTCGGCAAGCACGCGTCCTGCCACAGCGCTCGAAGCAACACGCCGGGGCTGAGGTCCGTGACGCGGTTCACCGGGTCGCCCTGCGCCATCGCGACGCGACGACCACCCGTGTTCTGGAACATCAAGGTAGCCGTGGGATCGAGGCTGATGTCGAGGCCTATCTCGAGCAGCACCTCGATCGTGGAACTGACCGTGCTCTGGATTTCGTTGGCCTGTTCCCACCACCTTGGAAGTACTTCGAACGCCTCCTCGGGAAGGTCCTGCGGTTCGATGACCAGGAGGCCGTGTTTGCCGAACATGCCGAAGAGCATGCGCGCGAGCGCGTCGCCGATGTGTTCGTCGGGGAGCCGTGGCCGGAATAGATCGAGAGCCCACTCACGGAATTCGCTGTGCGGCAGAAGATCCGAGACGGCAGCGAGCGCGTGGTCGAGATCACGACCGACGCCGATGTCGCGGATCGCTTCGCCGCTGCGCGTCAGATCAAGTCGGATGCGTTGGATTTCGAGGCTGTTGTTGATGAAGAAGGCGCGGTTGACCTCGTCGAGATCATGGTCGTCAGTGTGGTTCCAGAACAAGGGGACGACAGTCGGGCCATCAGACGATGCGTTGATCTCCTGAGCGAGTCGCACGGCGGTCGCCGCCTTGTGCACAGTGTAGAGCGGACCACCGAACAGTCCGGGTTGCTGGCCCGTGATGATGACCTGAACGTCACCTCGGGCTATGGACCGCGCGGCTGCGATCGATTCCGCCGGCGCGCTGTGCCTCTCGGCGTAGTTCTCGAGCGCGGTCGAGATCGATTCGTTCGACAGCAGACGTCGCGCGTTGACCGGGGCGCGACGCAGGAGATCCGCCACGCTTCGTGGCCGGCGACCGAGGAACTGCTCGAGGTCCGGATCTTCTTCGAGGTATCGCACCTGGGTCGGCGACGAGCCCATGCTTCGAATTGGTACGTGTCGCAGCGTCGGCATGGTTTCAGGTCTTTGCGTGCGCGATCGAACGCACTTCCGTGGCGAACTTCTCGGCCGCCGCCTCGATTCTGGTGCGCCAATTCGGGTCGTCGGGTTCGAAGCAGTGCATGATCCCGCGGCTCTGAGCGACGAGGGCACCGCGGCCCTGGTCGTCGAACGCGGCGCGCACGTCGGCGACGGACGCGCCCTGCGCGCCCACGCCCGGCAGCAGGATCCACGCTCGGGGCATCCTCTCGCGCAACCGTGCGATCTCGTCGCCGTAGGTCGCCCCGACCACCGCGCCGACGGTGGCGTAGCCGTCGGGATCCCCGGTGCCCTCGCCCCAGCGGCGCACCGCGTCGGCGACGGCGTCGGACAGGTCGGAGCCCCCGGCGACCTTCAGAGACTGGAACTCCGCGGCGGACGGGTTCGACGTGCGCACCAGGATGAAGACGCCTTTCCCGGCCCCGCGACAGTGCTGGAGAAAGGGCTCGATAGAGTCAGAACCCAAGTAAGGATGCAGAGTTATGGCGTCTGCCCACTGAAAGTGGGAGTTCGCGTAGGCCGCTGCCGTGCTGCCGATATCGCCGCGTTTGACATCCCCGATGACGAGCATGCCGGCGGCTCGAGCCGCTTCGCAGGTGTCTTCGTAGGCGCGGAAACCTTCCCACCCGAACTGCTCGAAGAACGCGATGTTCGGCTTCACCACCGGGATGTGCGGGGCGATGGCAGGGATCGCTTCGCGGTAGAACGCAAGGAGGCGCTCGGGGGCGCTTTCTCCGGCGGCGCAGTCCCGGGGAAAGCTCTCGATTCGAGGGTCGAAACCGACCACGGCCGGGGCCATGCCGGCCTCGATTCGCTGTTCAAGGGCTGTCGCGAAGTTGTCGACCATGCGCCGCAGAGCCTACCGAGCGCGGCGGTCCCTGGCGACATCACAGTAAGTTCGCAAAGGCAAAACAAATGGGATGCACTCGGTGCGCTGATCCTGTTCTCTCTCGGATCCTGATTCCCTGAGACTACGCCCGAGGGCCACCTACACCCCCAGAGAATGGGGAACAGGGCTCGGGACCGCGACCGGGGATTACCACTGGAGATCTCGATGACTGTCGCTTTTATTCCCAAAGAGACCCACGCCGACGAAACGCGTGTCGCCGGTTCGCCTGACACCGTGAAGGCGTTCGTCAAGGCTGGTCTGCAGGTTCAAGTGCAGAGTGACGCGGGGTTGCTGTCCGGCTTCACCGACGAGGACTTCACGCAGGCCGGTGCGACGATCGTCGACGACGCTGCCGCAGCGCGCGCCAGCGCGGACCTCGTGTTGGGCATCCGACCGCCGGAGGCGTCCGACGTCTCAGGGTTCAAGAAGGGTGCGACGTTGGTCTGTGGTCTGCAACCGATGTTGCATCTCGAACTCGTCAAGGCGCTCGCCGAAGCGGGCGTCTACGTGTTTGCGATGGATCTCATGCCGCGCATCACTCGCGCGCAGAAGATGGACATCCTCAGCAGCCAGGCGACAGCGGGTGGTTACCAGGCGGTGTTGATGGCGGCCGCGAAGTTGCCGCGCTTCTTCCCGCTGCTGATGACCGCAGCCGGGACGATCAAGCCGAGCCGCGTGTTCGTGCTGGGCGTCGGAGTCGCCGGATTGCAGGCGATCGCGACCGCGAAGCGACTCGGTGCGGTCGTCGAAGCGAACGACATCCGCCCTGCGGTCAAAGAACAGGTCGAGAGCCTGGGTGCGAAGTTCGTCGATACCGGCACGCCTCCCCAAGCCGAGACTTCGGGTGGATACGCCAAGGAGACCTCCGAGGAGTACCAGCGCAACCAGCGCGAGATCCTGACGAAGCACATCGCGGAATCCGAGGTCGTCATCACGACGGCGCTGATTCCCGGACGCAAGGCGCCAGTCCTCGTGACGGAGGACATGGTCAAGGGCATGAAGTCCGGTTCGGTGATCGTCGACATGGCCGTCGAGATGGGCGGCAACGTCGAGGGCAGCGAAGTGGGCAAGACGATCGTCAAACACGGCGTCACGATCATCGGCGAGTCGAACTTGCCGGGCATGGTCGCCGCCGACGCGAGCCGCATGTTCGCGCGCAACATCCTGAGCTTCCTGGAGACGAACATCAAGGAAGGGAAGCTCGAGTTCGATTGGGAGGACGAAACCGTCACCGGCACCAGCGTGTGCAAGGACGGTGAAATCTCCCACGCACAATCCGCCGAGGCGCTCACCGCCAAGGGAGGTTCGCAATGATCGGAATAGCCTTCGAAGTCACGTTCTTCGTCTTCATCATCGCCGGGCTCGTCGGATTGGAGATCATCACGAAGGTTCCGCCGACGTTGCACACGCCGCTGATGTCGGGTAGCAACGCCATCTCGGGAGTGACGATCGTCGGAGCTATCGCGCTCCTTCGGTCGGACTTCGGTTGGGGCGGCCTGTTCCTCGGGTTGATCGCGCTGATCTTCGCGACGGTCAACGTCGTCGGTGGCTTCATGGTTACCGACCGCATGCTCGCCATGTTTGGAACGAAGAAGAAGAAGACGTCATCGTGAGCGCCATGAACATCCAGGAACCCACGATCCGAGACGCGGTCGACGCCGTTGACGCCGTGAAGAACGCGATCCGAGCCGTACAGGATGGCGCCGGAAGCGATCCGATCTACACGTACCTGTACCTGGTCGCGACCGTGCTCTTCATTCTCGGTCTCAAGCGGCTGAGCAGAGTCAGGACGGCCCGTTCCGGCAACCAGCTCGCGGGGCTCGGAATGCTGCTCGCGATCGTCACGGCACTGGCTGAGACCCCCGACATCAGCGGTTGGATGATCGTGGTGGGTCTGATCATCGGCGGCATCGGCGGCGGGTTCCTCGCGCGCTGGGTGCAGATGACCCAGATGCCGGAGATGGTCGCCGCTTTCAACGGCCTCGGCGGCGGCGCGTCGATGTTTGTCGGGATGGCGTTCCTCGCCCAATCCACCCCGGGAATGGGCTCCGACCCGGGGCAAATGAGCATGGCCCAGGCGGTCACCGTTCCGTTGAGCATCCTGATCGGTGCCGCGACGATGACGGGCAGCGGGGTGGCCTACTTCAAGCTCGGTGGCAAGAAGTTCAAGCACCCACTGTCCGGCGCGGCCCGTCACGCTGCCCACGGCGCGATCGTGCTGTTGATCATCTTGTGCAGCGTTTGGCTTGCGCAGGCCGAGAGCGGCGTGTCGATGGCGATGGCCGCGATCGGGATCGCGCTGTTGTCCGGAATCCTCGGCGTTTTGCTCGTGTTCCCGATCGGCGGCGCGGACATGCCCGTCGTGGTCGCTTTGCTGAACTCCTACTCCGGTATCGCCGCAGCGGCGAGCGGGTTCGTGATCGACAACCTGCTGCTGGTGGTCGCTGGCGCGCTGGTCGGGGCGTCGGGCCTGATTCTCACGCGGATCATGTGCAAGGCGATGAACCGGTCGCTCGGCAACGTGCTGCTCGGCGGCATCGGTGACGATGCGCTCGCGGAGGATGCGCGGGAGTACAACAACGTCAAGGAGACATCGGCCGACGAGGTCGCGATGCTCTTCGATGGCGCGACCTCCGTGATCATCGTACCGGGCTACGGCCTTGCGGTTGCGCAGGCGCAACACGTGACCCGAGAGCTCGGCGAAGAGCTCGAAAAACGAGACGTGCAGGTCCGCTACGCGATCCACCCCGTCGCCGGTCGAATGCCCGGGCACATGAACGTGCTACTCGCCGAGGCCGACGTCCCGTACGACAGGCTGTTCGAACTCGAGAAGATCAACGGCGACTTCCAGAACACGGACGTCGTCCTGGTCCTCGGCGCGAACGACGTCGTCAACCCGGCGGCCCGCGAAGACGCCGACAGCCCGATCTACGGCATGCCAATCCTGGACGTCGACTTCGCGCAAACCGTCGTTGTCGTCAAGCGCAGCCTGAGCCCCGGCTACGCCGGCATCCGCAACCCACTGTTCGACAACGACAACACGCTGATGCTTTTCGCGGACGCCAAGGCGGCGCTGCAGGAGATGGTCAGGGAGATGAAGGATCTCTAGCCCGTTCGTCTCAGTCGATGAGCGTCGGGGGCATGTTCGGTTCTCAGTGGGTCAGGAATTCTTCGCCAACCGTGTTGCCGAAGACTTGTCCGTGCTCGGTCAGCGAGAGCTGATCACCCTCTCGCGCGACGAGACCCTCGGACAATAGCTTCTCAATAGGCTCGGTGAAGAGATCGGCAACATCAATTCCCAATCGCTCTCCCAGCGAACGCAGACAGATCCCGTCCGTTCGCCGCAAGCCGAGCCACAACGCTTCGGCTGCCCGCTGAGGAATTCCCAGGGTTTCTGCGCTCGCAGTCGGTCGGATGCCCTTCTCCAGCGACCTCGCCCACGCGTCGAGCGGCTTGAGGTTCGTCGATCGAACACCCTGCCGATGATCGCTCGCGCCCGGCCCGACACCGACGTAGTCGCCCTGCAACCAATAGTGGTCGTTGTGCGCGCACGGCCCGCCGCGACCGGCGAAGTTGCTCGTCTCGTACGCTTGGAACCCCTCTTCGGCGAGCAGCTGGCGCGTCAGTTTGAACATCTCGAGATCCAGGTCGTCCGGGTTCGGAGTGACCCGCCCCTGTTTCACGTCCCTCGTCAACCGCGTGCCGGCCTCGTACGTCAGGTTGTAGCAGGACAGGTGGTCCGGCCCCATCGCGATGGCCGTGCGCAGGTCGCTCTCCCATTCGTCGATCGTCTGCCCCGGAATCGCGAACATGAGGTCGAGGCTGATGTTCTCGAACCCGGCGTCGCGAAACGTCGTGAACGCGGCCTTCGTCTGGTCGGCGTCGTGCGCGCGGTCCAAGAACGTGAGGTAGCGAGAGTCGAAACTCTGGGCGCCGACGCTCACGCGGTTCACACCAGCGTCGAGAGCGAGCTTTGCTTTCTCTGCCGTCACGCTCTCCGGGTTGGCTTCCATCGTCACCTCTTCGCACCCGCGTAGGTTCAGGCGCCGACCCGTGATCGCGAACAGTCGCCGCAGCCGCGTCGCGTCCAGGTAGGTCGGGGTGCCGCCGCCGAAGAACACCGAGACCGGTGTCTCCGGCAAGGGGGCGAGCTTCAATTCCTCGTGCAGTCCGTCGAGGAATCGATCGAGCGCGCTCTCGTCATCCGCGGTGAACGAATTGAAATCGCAGTAGCCGCACTTCACTACGCAAAACGGCACATGAACGTAGGCGGACGGAACCATGACCGTTCATCAACTCGGGTAGTTGAACAGGTGGTGCGCGTAGATTGACGCGGCGTAGCCGACGAGGATCACGGGGAGCCACTTCAGGTGGGAGGCGAACGTGTACTTTCCGTGCGCCGAGCCCATCAACGCGACGCCGGCGGCGGAACCGACGGAGAGAAGCGAGCCGCCGGCGCCAGCCGTCAGCGTGATCAACAACCACTGGAAACGCAGCACGTCTTTTTCCGCTTCCCCAGTGATGCCCGGCGCCATGTTCGGATCCATGCCGAGCACGGCAAACATCACTGGCACGTTGTCGATGATCGCGGAGATGCCGCCTACCGCGATGTTCGTCTCGTACACCCCCCAACCTTCGTACATCGTCTCCGCGGCGATTCGCAGGTAGCCCAACTCCTGCAGGCCGCCGACGCACATGATGACGCCGAAGAAGAACAGCATCGTGTCCCACTCGACGTCCGCGACGTTCTTCAGCACGTCGATGGGCTTGGCCTTCTTTAGGCGGACCTCCTTCAAGCGGCGACAGAAACCGTAGATGAAGAAGTAGCCGAGGCCCGTGGTCATGCCGAGGAATGGCGGCAGGTGCAACACGCTGTGAAACGTGACGGCGGTCGCGATCGTCATCAGGAACAGCAGGATGACGACCCACCACCCATCCTTGAGTAGGACCGCCTCCTTCATGGGCTCAGGTCGAGTCTTTGGGACGAACAACGCCATGATCGCCGCCGGGATGACCCAGTTGATGACTGAGGGAAGGAAGATCGCCAGGAACTCCCCGGTCTCGACTTTGTTGGCTTGCCACACCATCAACGTCGTGATGTCACCGAACGGTGAGAACGCGCCCCCCGCGTTGGCGGCGACCACGACGTTGCAGCATGCCATCGCGATGAACTTCTTGTTCGACCCGCCGACCGTGACGACGACCGCGCCCATCAGCAGCGCCGTCGTCAGGTTGTCCGCGATGGGCGAGATGAAGAATGCGAGCACGCCCGTCGTCCAGAATACGGCTCGCAGACCGAAGCCTGCCGACACCAGCCACGCGTTGATTCGCAGGAACACGTTCCGTTCCGCGATCGCGCTGATGTAGGTCATGGCGACCATCAAGAACAGAAACAGCGCGCCGAAGTCCGCGAGGTGGTGGTGGACGATGTGGCCGAGCAGGTGGCCAGGATTGTCGAGTTCCGTTGGCATCCACCCGTGGATCTCGTAGGTCAACCCGACCACGGTCGGTTCCATGCCGTGGAAGACGAGGGCGACCGTGATCCAGATCAGGCCGGCCGCCATGACTACCGGTTTCGACTTGCGGAGCTTGATCAGGTCTTCGCTGACGACCATCAGGTACGCCACGACGAAGACGATCAGCGCGGCGATCCCAAAGCTAGTGTTGGTGTGGTCCAGAAGCGGGCTTGCGGCTTGGCCAATCAATGCGATGTGCTCTTTAGAGGGATGCGGGCAAGAACACGGTTAAGAGTCTCGGATCCGGTCAGCCAGGCAATAACATTCACCGCAAAAGACGGTTGGCTGATGACCCGGAAGGCGAACCGTATCAGGCCTCCTGAGCCTCTTGCGAGGCCGGCTCTTCTTCGGCGCCCGACTCGACGTACACCTGCAGCGCGCGCTGGACCGCGACCTCCACCTGCGACGACATTACGCCCAGGAGGCGCCGGGACTGGCCCGGCGTCAGGATGTTCTCGAGGTCACCTTCCTCGCCTTCGGGGAACAGGATGGGCTCCTCCGACGCGCCATACGCCAGGGGTGGCAGATCCTCGCCGGTTCCCTTCCGCGCCATGTCGAGCAGGCCGCGGAGGTCGACGCCGCGCATGATCAGTAGCTCCCACGGCTTCGTCTCGAGGCGCCGTGCGAAGAGCTCATGGATTGCGAGAATGTGCCGACACGGTCGGTCTGGCCCCGAACACGTGCACGCGAACGTGATGCGACGCGCTTCCGGGAAAATCGGTTCGCCGGCGATCCGGGCGACCAGGCGATCGAACGATCGCGGGACCCGTCCCTGGCTCAGCGCTTCGAGCATGCTGGCGGAACGCCGCAACACGCTCGCGACCTGCGGCCAGATCTTGCTAGGGAGTACGGGCGCGTGGATGTGGACCTCGTGGATCGAGCCCATCATCCCTTCGAGCTCGGCGTGGATGGAACCCTTGTTGATGCGCACGAGCGACTGCCGAATCGTCGGCATCGTTTCGACGGCTTCTTCGAGGAGATTGTTGTCGATGTCTCGAGTCGCCTCGCGACGCCACCGCTCACTCAAGGAGACGGGCTTGCGTTCCGGGTTGCTCATTCGAGAGCCTCCGACCGGTCGAGCGTGAGCAACTGCCGCAGCTCTTCGTTGGACAGTTCAGTGATCCAACCCTCGCCTGCGCTGAGAAGATTATCGGCGACTTCGCGCTTGCGTTCGAGCATCTCCTGGATGCGCTCTTCGAGCGTGCCAGTGCAGACGAACTTGTGAACGAACACGTTGCGCTGCTGGCCGATGCGGAACGCGCGGTCGGTCGCCTGATCTTCGACGGCTGGATTCCACCAGCGGTCGTAGTGGAACACACGGTTCGCCGCGGTGAGGTTGAGACCCGTGCCGCCTGCCTTGAGGCTGAGCACGAAGATCTTCGGGCCGTCCTCGGCGCTCTCCTGGAATCTCTCGACCATCTCCTCCCGGTCCTTCTGCGGCACGCCGCCGTGAAGGAACAGCGCCTTTTGGCCCAACACGTTCTCGATGTGTGTCTTGAGCAGGGTGCCCATCTCCTTGAACTGCGTGAAGACCAGACAGCGATCACCCTCGGCCAGAGCTTCTTCGAGCATCTCTATGAGTAGATCGAGCTTGTTCGAGCGGTTGGACAGCGAGGACCCGTCGTTCGCGTGGTGCGCCGGGTGGTTGCAAACCTGCTTGAGCCGCAGCAGCGTGGTGAGGATCGCGCCGCGGCGGGCGATGCCTTCGAGGCTGTTCTCGACGTCGTCGAGGCCGTGGTTCACCACCTTCTCGTAGAGAGTCGCCTGCTCCTTGCTGAGACCGGTGAGGACAACCTGCTCCGTCTTCTCGGGGAGATCGTCGATGATGTCCGGGTCGGTCTTCAGGCGGCGAAGAACAAACGGGCGAACGAGCTTTGCGAGCGTGTTCACCTGCGTCTTGCTCTGCTGCCGGACGATCGGGTGCTCGAGGGTCTTGAGGAAGTGCGACTTGTTGCCGAGTAGACCCTCGTTGAGGAAGTCCATGATCGACCACAGGTCGAGCGGACGGTTCTCGAGCGGCGTGCCCGTGAGCGCGATGCGGAAACCACCGACGAGTTGGCGGGCAGCCTTCGACTGGCGCGTGTTGGGGTTCTTGATGTTCTGCGCTTCGTCGAGGATCACCCCGCCGTAGCTGCACTTGCCGATCATCTCCTCGTCGCGCTGTAGCAGGCTGTAGCTCGTGAGCACGACGTCGTGGTTTTCGATGACCTTCTTGAAGTCTTCCTCTTCCCGCGCGCGGAACTTGCCGTGGTGCATGATGACGTCGAGTTCCGGCGCGAAGCGGTTGCACTCCCGCCGCCAGTTGCCGAGCACGCTGACCGGACAGATGATGAGGATCGGGTGCGTGGTATTGTGTTGTTCCCTGTTGCGCTTCAACCAGTCGAGGATCAACACGATCGCCTGGATCGTCTTGCCGAGACCCATGTCGTCCGCCAGGCATGCACCGAAGCCCTGATCGACCAGGAAGTAGAGCCAGGCGTGACCGCGGATCTGGTAGGGACGCAAGTCGCCGACGAAGCCCTTGGGACACGGTCGGTCTTCGATGGCGCGCGCTTGCTCGAGGCACGTGACCAGATGGTCGAGACGCTCGCTCGCCGACAACGACTCGAGTGCAAGACCATGCAGGTGGGTTGCACCACCGAGTCGCAGGCGCAGCGCTTCGAAGAAGCTGATCCGGTTGCCGGATTCGCCGGCGCATTTCTTGAACTCTTCGATCGCCCTGCGGTCGCTCGGCGTCAATAGCACCGGGCCGCCCTTGAGATGGACGAGCGGAGAACTCGAGTTCAGGAGTGTCGCAAGGTCTTCCTCATCGAGCTCGTTCTTGCCAATTGCGAGGGTCCAGTTGAACACGAACCACGGGCGCGGGCCGCCTGAACCGTCGTCTTCCTCGGTGAGGGTGACCTTGGCGGCGAGGCGATCGAAGCCGTCGTAGCCAGGCAGCGTGACCTGGAACCCACGGGATTCCAGGTAGGGAAAGTGATCGAGGACGGTGTCGAGCTCCTGGCGGTTGAGCGACGCCTTGCCCTCCATCATGTTCATGGCCCGTCGGAACACCGGGACTTTCTTGGCGAGGCTCTCGAGCATCATCTCGAGCCGGCTCAGTGCTTCCTTTGCGAATCCCTCCACGAACAGACCGTCCGCGACGCGCGTGCGCAGCGTGTCGAGGCTGAAGTTGAGGTCCAACCCCGGCACGGGTCGGAACAGGAGTTGGATCGCCCAGGGCACGCCTTCTTCGAGTTCATTCTCCGGGACGAGGATCTCGAGAACCGGTTCGATGGCGTTCTTCCAGAACGACTGTGGCGGCCTCTCGGCGACTTCGTGCTTCGGCGAAAAGCCGTTGTAGCAGGCGTCCAGCGCATGGCCGACGAACGACAAGACCAGGTTGTGCGGTGTCTCGTTGTATACGGGGTCTTCGCCACAGGCGAATCGCGCGGTGAGGAGCGACTCGGGGACGATCTCCGCGAGAGCCGAGAGGATGCGGAGTGATCCTTCGCTGAAGTGTGGGACGTGCTGGTAGATCTTCTTCGATTCCGCCGGGGCGAAGTCGCCCTTCTCGAGCATCGCGAGCACCAGCCGCGACGCGTGGATCAGCATCATCAGGCCGGGGCCCTGGCCCACCGGATCCATGGAGGCGAGCAGCGGCACCGCGGTCTGGAGGTCGAGGGCCTTGCCCGGGATCTGCCACAGCGCCGGTGCGACCCGGACGCCGACCTTGATGCCGTCCTTGGCGCGTTCGGCGGTGATGGGTTGGAGGTTGGATTCCTCGCACGGCAACAGGAGCTGGAAGTCCAGATCCTTCATTTCGCCATTTCCACCCGCCGGCAGGGCAGCGAGGACTTTGTTCACACCGCCGGTGGCGAAGAACACGACTCGTGCTTCTGCGGGCAGGCGAGCGTTCAGGTATGCGGCTTCTAGGGTCAAGGTGTCAAGCGGGACGAGACCGCAGGGATTCGCGGAGATACGAGCAAGCCCGCGAGTCTACTTCGGAGTCTCTTGTTTTCCCTCGAACTGACTGTGAAACTTATACTCCGCACTGTCGGGAGCGCTCTGCTCGGACATCTCTTTGAAGTTCAGCGGCGCTGCACGACCGTGGATGATCTCCAGATCGCTCCGGGCGGTCATGTCGGCGAACAGGAACAGGAACAGGAGGCCGAGGAACAGGAAGCTGCAGATGAAGAACAGCTTGTTGATCGTGGTGTCCCACAGCATGTGCATGAACACCCCCATCACGAGCGCGGCCTTGAGTCCGGCGATGCCCATGGCGATCCACATGTTCGCTGCACCGAAGTCGAACATGGAGACCAGGACCGTGACGAACGTCAGGAACAGCAGGGAGAGGATGATGACGACGAACGCCGCAGTGCTGCACACGTGGTGGTCGTGCGCGGCCTCCATGTGATCATCGTCGTGGGGTTCCGCGGCGTGAGTAGTCGCTTCCGTGGTGGTCATGATTCAGTGGCCTTGTCGCGCCTAGGGAACGAGGTAGAGCAGCGGGAAGAGGAAGATCCAGATCAAGTCGACCAGGTGCCAGTAGAGGCCGACGAGGTCGACTGGCATGTAGTGCCCCTTGTGGAAGTGGCCCTTCTTGCCACGCCAGTAGAGCCAGATCATGAGGAACATGCCGACGAGCACGTGGAACCCGTGAATCCCGGTCATCGTCCAGTAGAGGGCGAAGAACAGGTTCAACCGCGGGAAGTCCAGCAGCCCGGGGAATTCGATGAGCGCTTCCGCATTCGGCACGAAGAAGACACCGGGCAGGAAGCCGTGGTCGATCTTGGACGTGTACTCGAAGTACTTGACCACCATGAACCCAGCCCCGCAGATCAGGGTGATGAGCAGGTAGTTGAGCATCGCCTTCTTCTTCGTGAGCTGGGCGGAGCGCACGGCCATCGCCATCGTGTACGAGCTCACCAGAAGAATAACGGTGTTGAGCGTCCCCGCCTTCCACGCCAACAGATCGCCACCGCGGACGAAGTCGTCCTGGTACATGCTCTTGTAGTAGAAGAACGCGGCGAACAGCCCGCCGAACAACAGGATCTCAGTGCAGAGGAACAACCAAAAGCCGAGCTTGGCCGACTGGTATTCCTGCTCCTGAGATTCGAAGTGGTGCGCGACGACGTGAGGAACGAATCCCTCGGGCGCCGGGACGGTGTGACCTGCGTGGCTCATAGTTCGCCTTTCCTGGCGGCCTCGATGACCAAGGTGTAGTCGTAGGGATCCCGATCGACGATCGGCTGCGTCTCGAAGTTATCGTGCACCGGCGGAGTGGCTGTGTGCCACTCGAGAGTCGCACCGCCCCACGGGTTGTTCGTCGCTTTCTTGCCGGTGAACAACGACATGACGAGGTAGCCCACCATCATGGCGATGCCGGTTGCCATGATGATCGTGCCGATGGTCGACTGTTGGTGGTAGCCCTGCCACTCTGCGATGTAGTGGGCGTACCGTCGCGGCATGCCCTCACTGCCCATCACAAACTGCGGCAAGAACGTCCAGTTGAACCCGACGAAGATCCAGATCGCGGCGAGGTTCGCCCAGAACCGCGAGTACATCACGCCGAACATCTTCGGCCACCAGTGGTGTAGACCCGCGAAGAACGCCATCGCGGTCGAACCCATCATCACGTAGTGGAAGTGGGCGACGACGAAGTAGGTGTCGTGCAGGTGGATGTTGAGGCTCAGGGTGCCGAGGATCACTCCGGTCAGGCCGCCGATGGCGAAGATGACCAGGAACGAGAGGGCGTAGAGCATCGGGGCTTCGAGTGAGATCGACCCCTTCCACACCGTGGCAACCCAGTTGAACTCCTTGATCGCCGATGGAAGCGCGACGAAGAAGGTCAGGAACGAGAATATGAACAGCGCCAGTTCCGACTGACCACTCGTGAACATGTGGTGGCCCCACACGATGAACGAGATGATCGCGATGGCGAGCGAGGAGAACGCGATGAGCCGGTAGCCGAAGATCGGCTTGCGGGAGTGCACCGAGATCACGTCACTGATGATGCCCATCGCCGGCAGGATCATGATGTAGACCGCCGGGTGGGAATAGAACCAGAAGAAGTGCTGGAACAGCACCGGGTCTCCGCCGAAGTGCGGATCGAAGACGCCGATGTGGTAGAGGCGTTCGAACGCGAGCAGCAGCACCGTGATGCCGATGACCGGCGTCGCGAGCACCTGCAGCAGCGCGGTCGCGTAGATCGCCCACACGAACAGCGGCATGCGGAACCAACCCTGGCCGGGCGCCCGCAGCTTGTGCACCGTGACGATGAAGTTGACCCCGGTGAAGATCGAGCTGAATCCGAGCGTGAACACGGCGAGGCCCATCATGATGACGGCCTTGTTCGTGTAGATGCTGTACGGCGTGTAGAACGTCCAGCCGGTGTCGATCTGCCCCATGACCATGGACGCGATCGCCATGAGCGTTCCGCTGATCCACAGGTAGAAGCTCAGCAGATTGAGGCGAGGTAGCGCGACATCCTTCGCGCCGAGTTGCAACGGCAGCGCGAAGTTACCCAGCGACGCGGGGATCGCCGGGATGATGAACATGAACACCATGAACACGCCGTGCATGGTGAAGTACTGGTTGTACTTGTCCGGCGTGAAGATGCCGCCCGTCGTGGTGCCGTCGGGGTTGATGATCGCGTCCCACAAGTGGAGGCGGACCGCGAGGGCGAACCCGCCGCCCACGAGGAACGCGAAGGTGACGCCGATCAGATACATCAAGCCGATGCGCTTGTGATCCAGCGTGCCGGCCCAGGACATGAACGTCCTGGTGACGTTCAGGTAGTTCTTTTGTTCGCCCGGTTGGGTTTCTTCGACCGGAGTTGCAGGTATGGCAGTCATGGTGTCGCGCCTACTTGAGTTTCTCGGACTTCAGGAAACCGACCATGTCGTTGACGCGATCGTCGTTGAGATATGTGGGCGGGAATGGGGCCATCATGGAAGGCGAGTCAAAGGTCTCCGCGATGTAGGCATTGGGGTCGCGAACGGATTCCGTGATGTAGGCGGCCATTCCGACCTCCTGTTCCGCCAGTGTCTTGCCTTCGAGGCCGAGCCGCTTGATGTTGCGGGTCCAGAGGCCCTTGAAGCTCGGGCCCGTGCTGCGCGTGCCGTCGAGAGTGTGGCACGTCATGCAACTCTGGCCGTAGACGATGTTGCCGTTGAACTCTCGGTCCTCGTCGTAGGTGGAGTCTTCTGAGTCGGCGATGAGGAACGGATCCCAAGGCACTTCCACGCCGGGTTTCATCCACTCGTCCCACTGCTTCTGCGAGACGACGTGCACGGTGCCGAGCATCTTGGAGTGACCCTCGCCACAGAACTCGGCGCAGAAGATGTGGAACCCCTCCTGCTTCTCGTTCTCGACGTTTTCCTTCCAGGTGATCCGCGTCGCCTGGAACCATACCGTCTGGTAGCGACCGGGGAGCACGTCGCGCTTCACGCGGAACGCCGGGATGAAGAAGCTGTGCAGCACGTCGGTGCTGCTCATCGTGAGCTGACAGGGCTTGTTGACCGGCACCCAGAACTCCTTGCCGAAGAACTCGGTGCTGCCGGGGTGCTTGAACGACCACTTCCAGCCCCCCGCCTTCACCTCGTATTGGATCGAGTCCGCGGGCGCGAGGGCCATGTCGGCGTAGCCCTTCCAGCCCCAGGCGAAGATCACCATCACGACGATCAGCGGGATGACGGTCCACGTGACCTCCATCGCCGTGTGGTGGGCGATCACCGAGGCCGGCGGCTGGTCCGGCGTCTTTCTGCGGTACTTGATGACCGCGTAGAAGAGGACGAACATGATGCCGAAGAAGAAGATGTAGTTGATCCACTCCACGAACGTGTAGAGCGTGTCGTGGTTGTCCGCGAAGGTCGAAGCCTGTTCGGGCAGCTGCCAGTGTTTCCAGCGCTGTGGTTCCTGCGGACCCTGGGTGAGTAGGGAGGTGATCATGATGCTGCCACCGGAGCGATGACTTGGCGTTGTTGGCGCCGTTCGCGACGGATGAGGACGAATAGGAGTGCGAAGAGGCCAGCGATCGTGAGCGCGCCGCCGATGGCCATGGCGATGGGCCCGATCCGGCTGTACTTGCCGGTGTTTGGGTCGTAGCTGTAGCAGGACAAGAGGAACCGGTCTGCGAGGCTTCCGACGGTGCCTTCGGAGGCTTCGATGATCGCGAGGCGGAGAGTGCTCGCGTCCCAGTTGAAGTCGGTCAAGTACCTTGTGATCTTGCCTGTGGGTGAGAGGAAGATGAGCGCGGCCTTGTGGTCGAAGTCGTTGCGGGTCGTGTTCCAGCGGAACCCGTAGCCGACCGATTCCGTCAGCCGGCGGATGTTCTTCTCGTCGTTGCTGGTCAGGAAGTGCCACCCTGACTCCGCACCCGGGCGGTCGTAGACGTTGAAGATCGACTTCTTCTTGTGCGCGGCGAGTTCGGTCGTTTCCCGGTGGTCGAAGCTCAGGGACAGGACGGTCATTTCCTTGCCCGGCGTGAGGTCGATCTCCTCGAGACTCGCGAGCAGCGAGTTGAGGACCGGTCCGCACAGGGTCGCGCAGCTGAAGAACTGGAGGTTGAGGACCAGCGGACGCCCTGGAATCAGGTAGTCCGTGAGCTTCACTTCCTTGCCGGTCTCGTCGCGGAACTTCGCGTCCTTCGCGATGAACGCGCCGAGCCGTTGTTTGATGAGCGTCGCCTCGTCCTCGACGATCATGCCGCCGCCGATGCCCTGGGCGTTCGCCAGGGTCGCGCAGGCCAGCAGGCCGATCGTGGTCGGATTGAAGAGGTGACGGGGACTCATGGGACTACTTCGCGAGGTACTGCTTGATGGCTTCGTCGATCGTCTTGGGGCCACGGTCCGGGTGCTTGCCGGCGAGCTCCAGTTCCGCTTCCTTGCGGATGGCCTCGTACTCGACTGGCTTGATGTCGCCGATCTTCTCCTGCCGCTCGACCTGAACCATGATGTTGTAGAGGTGAGTCATTCCCCAGATCATCGTGACGATCAGGACCAGCGCCCCGACGATGGCCATCACGGTCTTCATGTCGTCGATGTCGTGAAGAGGATCGTGGTGGTCGTCCGAGGGGGCGGCGCCGTGACCGTTGACCTCGTCCGGCTCCTGCGTGGGTGCTGCTTCGGTTTGCGTCATGGGTCTAGATGTTGACGAACTTCAGGGACTCCTTGAGTTTGGGGTCCCGGGTCGGAAGGAGGTTGGAGTTCGCGATGCTGCGGAAGGTGAGTCCCAGGAAGATGAACAGCACGCCGATGAGCGTCGCGAAGTCGAACCACGTCACGTAGAAGCCGTGGTGGCTGTAGGTCGGTTGGATCAGGAACTTCATGTCGACCCAGTGCATGCAGAGCAGGAACACGGCGCCGACAGCGAGCGGTGTCTTGTTGCGCTTCATGTGCCGCGACAGCAAGAAACCGAACGGGACGATGAAGTGCCCGATGACCAGGATCGCGCCGATGATCGGCCAGTTGTGTTCCATGCGGTGCTGGAACCACATGGTCTCTTCCGGGAGGTCGGCGTAGTGGATCAGGAAGTACTGGGAGAAGTTGACGTACGACCAAAACACCATGAAGGCGAACATCAACTTGCCGATGTCGTGGTAGTGCTCGGTGTTGACCGCGTTGCTCAGGAGCTTCTTCTTGCCGAGGAACATGCAGATCAGCGCGAGCATCCCGAGGAACGCCATCTCGGAGCCGGCGAAGTAGGTCACGCCGAACATCGTGGAGAACCAATGCGGGTCGAGGGTCATCATCCAGTCGATCGCTGCGAACGTGATGGTCAGGGCGAACAACACGAGGGCGGGCGCGCCGAGCCGGGCCATCTTGAGGCTGAGCTGCGGGTTGCCGTTGCCGTCCTGTTCGATCGACTTCTTGCGGAACCAGGTGGCGAGTCCGATCCAGATCGCGAAGTAGATGCCTGCGCGCACGTAGAAGAACGTCGGGTTCAGGAAGCCGCTCTTGCCGGCGATGATCGCGTCGTATGCCGGTTTCGTCGAGTCGAGTTCCGCGTGCATCCAGTGGTGGTACAGGTAGTCGTGGGCACCGAAGACGATCGGGAGGAACAACAGCAGAAGGGCTGGGACCGCGACCGACATGTTCTCGGCGACACGCCGCACGACGACACTCCACCCGGCACGGGCGACGTGTTGGACGATGACGAAGAACAACGCGCCGAGCGCGAGGCTCAGCGTGAACATGAACGCCGTCAGGTAGGAGAAGTAGAACTCTGTCCTCACGTCATCGGTCGTGGCCATGAACAGGCCGACGAAACTCGCGGCGAGGGAGACCGCTCCGATCAGGAACAGGATCGTGCCGGTCCGCGAGACGGAACCGTCCGGCGCTCGCGTCACGATTCCTGGCGCGTAGGAGTCGACCGGTGGGATGGCGCTGCTGGCTGTCATCTTAGTTCTTCCCTCGAAGCTGCAGGGCGCGGACGTAGTGGATGATCGCCCATCTGTCGCGGGGTGTTACCTGGGTGGCGTAGGGTTGCATCGACGTGCCCTTGCCGGTCGTGATCACATCGAAGATCTCGGCGTCCGAGAGGGCGAGCACCGTCGGCTTGTAGGCCGTGCCGAGGAGGTCACCCGTGGTCCGCTCGTGGAAGCTCGGGGGACGGATCGGGAATCGGCGACCGACGATGCCGTCGCCACGCCCGCTGAGGCCGTGACAGACGGAACATGTGATCTCGTAGCGTTCCCGACCGCGGGCGAGGACCTCGGCGGTCTTCGGCAACGGGTTGCCCTTGATGTAGGTCCCGTCGGCGTTCTTGTACTTGTGGAGCTTCGCGACCTCTGGATCAGTGTCGTCGACGCCGAGCCCGCCTCGGGCGATGGTGCCGCGTACCGGCTGGCGCATGCCGCGCTTGTCCGTCCATCCGGGGAAGTTGGACTCGGACTGAGCCTTCAGCTTCTCCTGGAAGTCCATGTTCGGAACGAAGTGGAGTGGCGGTAGGGGCGAGGTCTCGCCGCGGCAGCCGGTGAATACCGAGGTGGCGGGAATCACGAGGGCGACGAACAGGAAGATCTTGTGGGGAAGTGTCATCAGTCTTCTTCCTCCAGCAACTCGACGTTCGTGCCGCCGATGCTCTCGAGGAACTCGACGATCTTGGTCTGGTCGAACTTCGGGTCGCTGGCCTCGACGGAGAGGTGGAAGCGATCGTCGCTCGCGCGGTGGAATGTCTTGTGACGGAAGAGCGGGTGATTGAGTCGCGGCAGCTTGTTGAGTCCGAACATCCCGAACACCGCGCCGAACGCGGACAGGAGCACCATGCACTCGAACGTGATCGGGATGGTGGTGGGCCAGTCGTAGGCGCGCTTGCCTGCGACAACGTATTGGTAGTCGACACCGTTCATCCACCACATCATCAGCTGCGCGAGGACGATTCCCGCGATGCCGGCGACGACGCAGATCCAACCGACGTGACTCGGCGGATGCCGCAGCACCTTCTCCATGCCGTGGATCGCGAACGGGCTGTGGCTGTCCACGTGGGTGTAGCCCGCGGTCGTGGTTTTCTCGGCGGCTTTGTAGATGGCGGCGGCGCTTTTGAACTCCGCTACAGCTCCGAAGTAGTTGGCCATGTCAGTTCACCTCCATTGGTTTCTCTTCACCTTTCGAAGGAGAGTGGTCGTCGTGTCCGTGGTGTGGGTTCGCGTCTGGCATGACTCCCTTGACCTCGCTAAGAGCGATGATGGGCAGGAAGCGGCAGAACAGCAGGAACAGGGTCAAGAAGAGACCGAAGCTCCCGATGAACACCAGCACGTCGAACACGGTCGGGGAGAAGTAGCTCCAGTTCGCGGGGACGAAGTCGCGGACGAGCGTCGTGACGATGATCACGAATCGTTCGAACCACATGCCGATGTTGACGAGGATCGACACGACGAAGAGCACCGTTGCATTCCGTCGCATCGAGCGGAACCAGAAGATCTGCGGCACGACGACGTTGCAGAAGATCATGATCCAGTAGGCCCAGGCGAACGGGCCGAACGCGCGGTTGATGAACGCGAACTGCTCGTAGGGTGACCCGCTGTACCAAGCGATGAAGAACTCCATCGAGTACGCGTAGCCGACGATCGTGCCGGTCAGCAGCAGGATCTTCGCGATGTTGTCCAGGTGATTCAGCGTGATGAGATCGTGGAGCTTCAGCCACTTCCTGGCCGGCACCATCAATGTGATCACCATCCCGAACCCGGAGAAGATCGCGCCCGCGACGAAGTACGGCGGGAAGATCGTCGTGTGCCAGCCCGGGAGCTTCGACACTGCGAAGTCGAAGGACACGATCGAGTGCACGGAGAGCACCAGCGGCGTGCTCAGTCCGGCGAGGATCATGTAGGCCTTCTCGTAGTTCAGCCAGTGACGGTTGCCGCCGTGCCAGCCGAGCGAGAACACGCCGTAGATGCGCGCCGTGACCATCTTGCCGGCGCGGGCGGCGCGGTCGCGGAACGTGGCGAGGTCGGGGACCAGACCGACGTACCAGAAGAGCAGCGACACGGTGAAGTACGTCGACACGGCGAACACGTCCCACAGCAGCGGGCTCTTGAAGTTCGGCCAGATCGACATCTGGTTCGGCAGCGGATAGACCCAGTAGATCACCCAGATGCGACCAACATGAATGGCTGGGAAGAGACCCGCGGCCATGACAGCGAAGATCGTCATCGCCTCGGCTGCGCGGTTGATCCCGGTCCGCCACTTCTGTCGGAACAGAAACAGAATAGCCGAGATCAGGGTGCCGGCATGGCCGATGCCGATCCAGAACACGAAGTTGACGATCGGCCAACCCCAGAGCGCCGGCGAGTTGTTGCCCCAGATACCGATGCCGGTCCAGAACAAGTAGGCGAGGCACGCGCCGAGGTTGAGCAGGGCCGCGACGGAGATGCCGAAGAGCAGATACCAACCCTTGGGGGTCCGCTGCTCGGCTACCCGCGCGACGGCCTCGGTCACCGTGGCGAAGTTGTGACGTCCCTCGACGAGCGGAGCGCGCTGCGCGGGATTCTCAGGTTCGTCTATGACAGTGATCGAGGTCATGACTAGTTGACCAGCTCCGGGTTGGGGTTCCTGATCTTGGCGAGGTATGTCGTGCGCGGCCGCATGTTGAGTTCGGCGAGCATCCCGTAGTTCAGGTTGGAGGCCTTGAGCTTCGCGACGCGGCTGTTCTTGTCGATGATGTTGCCGAACGTGATCGCCTGGGTCGGGCAACTCTGCTCGCAGGCGGTCTGGATTTCACCGTCTTTCGGCAGGCGGCGGTCGTGCTTCTTGGCGCCGATCTTGCCGCGGTTGATGCGTTGGACGCAGTAGGTGCACTTCTCCATGACGCCGCGCGAACGCACCGTGACGTCCGGGTTGTTCGTCATCTTGGTCTGCTCCGCTACGTCGCCCTTGTAGTCGAGGTAGTTGAAGCGACGCACCTTGTAGGGGCAGTTGTTGCCGCAGTAGCGCGTGCCGATGCAGCGGTTGTAGGCCATGTCGTTCAGGCCTTCCGGGCTGTGGCTCGTCGCCGCGACCGGGCAGACGACTTCGCACGAAGCGTTCTCGCACTGCATGCAGGGCACCATCTGGTGCACGACCTTCGGGTTCTCCGCGGCGGGGACGACGTTGAACTTCGGGGCGATGCCCTCGCTCTTGACGTTGATCTCCTCGTCGCTGCCGAAGTAGCGGTCGATGCGGTTCCAGAACATCTCGCGACCCATGGTGATCTCCTCCTTGCCGACCATCGAGATGTTGTTCTCGGAGACGCAAGCGGAGACGCAGGCGTTGCAGCCGGTGCAGGTGTTCAGGTCGATGACCATGCCCCACTGGTTGCCGGTCGAGTACGGCACGCCGGTCTTCGGATCCTTGAAGTCGTCGGGAAGGTCTTCGTCCTTCCACATCGAGTGCGGGCGCTCTGGATCCTGGGCGGGCTTGTACCCGTGGTTCTCGGGTTTGTGATCTGGCTTGCCGTCGCCATCGTGGTCGTGCTTCTTCTCTTCGGTCTCGTACTTGACCTTCTCCATCTGCGCGAGCGGGTTCAAGGCCGGCGCAAATCCCGGGTCGGCCTTGTAGCCGGCGATGTCGGTCTCGCGCACCAGGGCGCGACCTTCGAGAGTGCTGTGTTCCTGGGTGGTCGCGAGCTCGTACCAGCCGACCTTCGCGCTCATCTTCAGACCGCTACCGTTGTCGTGCGCCGCAACGCTTCGGACGGTGTAGGCGTTGTAGCCGGCGGCCTTGCCATGCGCGCCGTTCGCGGCGTGGAAGTCTTCGCCGAGCGTGCGTCCGAACCCGAGGGTCAGCGTGATGGTGTGGTCGGCGTGACCCGGCAGGGGCCAGACCGGCGCGCGGACAGTCTTGCCGCCGAGCGTGAGGTCGACCTGGTCACCGCTCTCGAGTCCGGCTTCCGTCATGGTCGCCAGGCTCATGAGTGCCGCGTTGTCCCAGCAGAGCTTGGTCATCGCGTCCGGCAACTCCATCAACCATACGTTGTTGGTGTAGCGGCCGTCGAAGATGTTGTAGCTCGGTCGGAACTGCACCTCGAGGTTGGCGAGCGAACCCTTGGCGCCGCGTTGACGCTGGTTTGCGGCAGCTGCGATGCCGGTGCTGTTCGCGCTCACGCTCACCGCGGGCGCCTTGGTGCCGGGCACCAGGCCGTCGTGCAACGCGCGGTTCCAGTAGGTGTCGAACGAGCCGGAGGCACGGGCCTTCCACGTCTCGCGGACCAACTCGTATCCGGTGCGATCGATTTCGACATCGACGTCGATCGGTCCGCGCCGCTCCTTGATCTTCGCCTTGACGACGCCGTCCGCGATGAGCGCGACCATCTCGAGGTTCGAGATGCCACCGTAGAGCGGAGCGATGAGCGGTTGGACGATCGTCGCGGTGCCGTCGTGGGCGAGGATGTCGCCCCATGCTTCCAACTCGTGGGCCTGGTTGACGTGCCACGTGCATGCCGCGTGCGAACTCGTCTCGTCCATGAACTGTGAGAGGTGGACGACGGCCGGCACCTTCGCGAGCTTGGCTGCGAAGTCGAGTTCGGCGGGCGCGTTGTAGACCGGGTTGCCGCCGAGGATCACGAGCGCCTTCACGGCTCCCTGACCCATCGCTGCGGCGAGGTCGGTGATCGACTTGCCGCAGTCGCCGGTCATGCCGGCCGGGGTCGCGGTGTAGGAGACGGTCTTGCCGACGTTGCCGAGGGCGACGTTCAGCGCGTGCAACACGACCTGGACGTCGACGGGCAGGCGCGGGCCGATGACGAGGGCGCACTTGCCCTTGTTCTCCGCGAGGTCTTTCGCCAGCTTCGACACCCACTCCTTGCCGTTGTAGGCAGGGACGCTGTCACTTGCGTAGGCAGAGTAGTCGCCGGCGACCGAGAGGCCGTGTTTGGTCTCGAGCTCGAGGGCGAGCGCCATCACGGCGTCGCCGATCTCGCTGGGCCGCAGCCGGAAACGATGGTCGGCGTTCGAGCCCGTGAGAGAGTGGAAGCTCTCCATCGCGTAGAGGCGCGAGAGCGTGTCGGCTTCCGTCTCGCTCGAAACGCGACGCCGCGATGCGTAGTCGCGGGAGTTGCGGACGTTGTTGCCGTCCTGGCCCTGGAAGTCGCAGTCGACGCTGACGACGACGTCGGCCTTGGCGAGGTCGTAGTGGGTATCGAGAGCGCTACCGAATGCCTTGGTGGTCGCGGTGACCGCGGCGCTGCCGTGGACCGGCGCCCAGGTGTGGATGACCGCGCTACCGAGCTTCTTCTGCAGGTTCGCCAGGGCGCGCTGTGTGGTCGGCGAACTGGTCGGCTCCATCAGGATGCGCAGTCCGTTGCCGCCGGCGGGCTTGGCTTTCTTCCAGAACTCCAGGAAGTCCGCGATCGTCGCGTCCTTGTGCGGGGCATGACCGTGCCCGTCGCCTTCCTCGTGCTTCGGCGCCTTGTGGTCGACAGGGTGCTTCGAGCGCGCAGGATCGTAGAGGTTCAGGAGCTCCGCCTGCATCAAGTGGTCGGTGCCACCGAGGCTGCTGGGGTGGAGCGGGTTGCCTTCGACCTTCGTCGGGCGGCCGTCGGAACTCTTGACGAGGATGCCGGTGCCGATACCGCCGCGGGCGTGCGCCGTGGCGTAGTACTTCGGCGTTCCGGGGACGAGATCCTCGGGGCGCTTCGCGAACGGGAGGATGCGGGTGACCGGCTTGCGGCAACTCGTCAGTCCCGCGACCGCGGCCGTGGCGGCCGCGATACCGAGGAAGTTGCGGCGGGAGACGTCGTCGAGGACTGGTGGTTCGGACGCACCTTCCGCGAACTCTGCGCTCGCATCCGACGTGGGATCCGCAAGTTGCTCGATACTACGCCAGTAGGCCGTACCACTATTGGGCTGGACGGGACTCTCGACGGAGACCTTCGTGGCTTGGATAGGGTTGCTCATCGGTGACACGCGGAGCAGTGGGTCGGCGGGTTGATGTTCTTTTCCTTGATGAGCTTCCGTGCGAGCTCGACGTCGTGCTCGTAGCCCATCTTCGTGATGTCCTTCACCGGTCGGATGTGGTCCTCCGGGTCGCGGTGGCACTCCAGGCACCACCCCATGCTGAGCGGCTTGACCTGGCGGACGACCTGCATCTGGTCGATCCGACCGTGGCAGCTCTCGCAGCCCACACCGGCGGCGGCGTGGGCCGAGTGGTCGAAGTAGGAGTAGTCCGGCAGCAGGTGCACCTTGACCCAGGGGATGGGCGCCGCTTCCTTTCCGGCCATCATGGCGGCGTAGGCCTCCTGAATCGGCTTCAGGACCGGGCTCTGAGTCTTGATCGTCGCGTGGCAGTTCAGGCAGGTCTGCGTCGAGGGGATCGTCGCATAGGGACCACGCTCGACGTTCTGGTGGCAATACCGGCAGTCCATGCCGAGCAGGCCGGCGTGCAGCTTGTGGCTGTAGGGCACGGGCTGGGCTGGGGCGTAGCCCACGTCCGTGTTCTCTGGGGAGAAGTAGTACCAGACGAGGAACACCAGCGTTGGCGCGCCGAGCACAAGCAGGGCGGTGGCCGCGGCCGGTATCTTGTTCGTCCACTTCGGGAAGAGCTGGGTCAAGGACAGACCTCTCCGTTGCGCGGAAGGTTGGCGGGGGATCGGCAGGTGTATGACCCTGCCAGAAGACAACTTAGAGCAATGCGAGCGTCGACTCGGTCGGGATGGTCGCATCCCGAATGGCGTCAACCTTTTAGAAAGACCCCTGTGGAGAGCAATTTCAGTCTTTAGAGATTCTCGGATTCTCCCGCCGGCGTTGTCGCGGTCGCAAACGGGGGCGATCGGGCCCGCAGCCCCTTGTCGTCGCAACGCGGCGAACTAGATCCTGGGGAATCGGGGCCCAATCGTTGTGCGCGACTACCTTGTGCCTCGCAGAAGCTGCGGGGCTATACTGCTTCGCCCAATCCGCCTCCTCGCCCCTACATGTCGACCTACATTCTGGGAATCTCGGCCTTCTACCACGACTCCGCTGCGTGCCTGATCCGCGATGGTGAGCTGGTGGCGGCGGTGCAGGAAGAGCGTTTTACGAGGAAGAAGCACGACCCCGACTTTCCGGTCCGCGCGGTCGAGTACTGCCTGCAGACGCAGGGGATCGAGGTTGCCGATCTCGAGTACGTGGGGTTCTATGACAAACCCCTGCTGAAGTTCGACCGTCTGCTCGAGACGTATCTCGCGTTCGCCCCGAAGGGTTATAAGTCGTTCGCCGCGGCGATGCCGGTGTGGCTGGGCGAGAAACTCCACATTCCGCGGGCGATCACCAAGCACCTCGGCGCGAAACCGAAGAACCGCTACGTCTTCTCGGAGCACCACGAAAGCCACGCCGCGAGCGCGTTCTATCCCTCACCTTTCGAGGAGGCGGCGGTGCTGACGATGGACGGTGTCGGCGAGTGGGCGACGACGAGCATCGCGCTTGGTCGGGGCAACAAGCTCGAGATGTTGAAGGAGATCCGCTTCCCGCACTCACTGGGCCTCCTCTACTCGGCGTTCACGTACTACACCGGATTCCGGGTCAACTCAGGCGAGTACAAGCTGATGGGCCTCGCGCCGTACGGCGAGCCGAAGTTCTACGAGCTGATGATGGACAACCTGCTCGACCTGAAAGCGGACGGTAGCTACCGGCTGAACATGGAGTACTTCGCGTATCCCGTCGGGCTCACGATGACCGGCGCGAGAATGGAGGAGCTGTTCGGGGTGCCGGCGCGCACGTCGGAGACGGAGCTCACGCAATTCCACATGGACGTCGCCGCGTCGATCCAGAAGGTGACGGAGGAAGTCGTGTTGCGCACCGCACGCTACGCGCAGGAACTGACCGGCCAGAAGAACCTGTGCCTCGCCGGGGGCGTCGCGCTGAACTGCGTCGGGAACGGTCG
>CAYYAQ010000042.1:0-35983 GCA_964469555.1 uncultured candidatus Brocadiaceae bacterium
GCGCAGGCGCACACCTGCGTAGAGCTTGGGGTTCGATCGCGCCGGCGCTTCGAGCGGTACATTGGTCCGCATTCGCGCGATCCGCGAGCGGGTCTTGGGCTCGACTTGCAGGAGATCGTCGGAACCGCGCACCCTCAAGGAGACCCGTTTCTTCTCCTTGAGTTTGGCCGCGATCTTGTTGTATTCCTTCAGGTAGTAGACGTCGCTGCCGTTCACCGACAGCAGGAGGTCGCCCTTCTTGACACCGGCTCGCGCCGCCGGAGAGTCGGGGTCGACCGCGCGCACGAACAAACCCGCGTAAGGCCGCGCCTTGGGTTTGCACTTCTCGGCCCTCTCCTTGTCGAGTTCCACGAGATGCAGTCCGAGCTCCTGATAGTCCACGGGTTCCTCGCGCTGAATCGTGATGTAGGCCGTGCCGTCCGGTCGGACCTGCAGTTCGTAGATCTCGGTCAAGCCATCCGGTTGGGTGAGCTCCGCGAGTTGGTAGCTCGACTCCCCGGCGTAGTCCGTGTCGTCGTAGTTAAAGGTGGTGCAGGCCGGAACGACGAGCGAAACGAGAGTGAAAAGGACGAGGACGCGGGTCAGCATCGCAGTCATGTAGATCGGATCGGAGGACGTGGATGGGGCTCGGCACCCCAACGAAAGCCCCCGCCGGGCGTGGCACGGACCGGGAGAAAGACCTCGGAGTTCGACAAGATTGCCGCAAACCCTTGGCAATCAGGCGACTCCAGTTGCCAGGACCTTCGCGGGGAAACGGGGACCCCGATCGCATGTGTCGTCTTACCCCTGTTTCCGGCGCCGGCGGAACGGCGTATAACAACGGGTCCACCTGGAGAGGCAACGCGACTCATGGAACACGACATACGGCTGGAGGACATCGGTTGGAAGGTTCTTCTGCAACGCCAGATCAACCTCGAGAAGTTCACGCGGCAGGCAATCCGTCGCGCCAACGACGCGACCGGTAGGGTCCACCTCGTGGATCTCGCGCTCGGCGCGGGGCGTCACCTGATGGAAACGCTGAGGTCGATGCCGGAGTTGGAGATTGACGCAGAGTTGCGGGACGCCGACGAGGCCAACCTCGAGAAGGGCCGCCAGCTGGCCAACCAGATGGGACTGACGAAGGTCCGGTTCGCCGTGGGAGACGCTTTCGATGAGCACGCGCTGAGAGACTTCGACCCCGCGCCCAACGTGGTCGTCGCCGCGGGGCTGTTCGAACTGACGCCGGACAACAACCGGGTCCTGTCGACCCTTCGCGGACTGACCGACGGGATGCAGAGCGGCGGATTCGTGGTCTACACCGACCAACCGCGCCACCCGCACCTGGAGATGATCGGACGGGTCGCGGTGCAGCGGGAGGAGTCACCGTGGGCGATGCGGCGTCGACCTACCGAAGAGATGGACGAACTCCTCGCGGACACTGGCTTCACGACGATCAAACGGCTCGTCGACGAGCACGGCCTGTTCACTGTCGGGCTAGTGCAGAACGCGTGACGCTTCGACGCTGTCGCGTCAGACGCTGCTTTGCCATTGTCGGAGCTGAGAGAGGTTCGCGCCGGCACCACCACAGACGATGACAAGGATGCGCTCGGCGTCGGCGAGGGTAGTGTCTCCATCGTACACGGCTGCCAGAGACGCGCCGCACGCGGGTTCGACCAGGATGCGATGGTCGTCCGCGAATCGAGTGCACGCGTCGACCGCCGCCTTGTCGGTCACGACGCAGTTGCGGACTTCGTGGCGGTGGGTCCACGCCAGCGCTTCTGCTGCGACGGTGCGGGCGCCGAGCGTCGTCGCAATCGAGTCGATCGAAGCGAGCGTCACGAGTTCGCCCGCGGTGACCGACTGCGCGAACGAAGAAGCGCCCTCGGTCTCGACAGCGATGACCGGCGTGCTCCGCCAACCGACTTCGTGCATCCCTTCGAGCACCCCGATCATCAACCCCCCACCGCCCACCGAAACGACCAGCGCGTCCGGCTCTTCGAGAATCGAGGCGACCTCGCGAATCAACGACGCGTGACCGCGCCAGATCCGCGGATCGTCGAACGGATGGATGTAGGCCGTGCCCGGATCGTCCGCGGACTCTGAAGCACGCTCGTGGGCATCATCCCAGGACGCACCGTGTTCCGTCACGATGGCGCCTTCGGCCCGGATGACGTCACGCATCCACACGGGCGTCGTTTCCGGAACGAACACCTCGACCGGAACCCCGAGCCGGCGACCGGCGAAGGCGACGGCGTACCCCGCGTTGCCACCCGACGAACTCACGAGACGACCCGCGCCGTCGGCCACGCTCGCCTGGCACGCCGCGCCGAGCCCGCGGATCTTGAAAGAATCGACCGGCTGCGCGGACTCCAACTTCAGCCAGACCTCTGCTCCTGACTCACGCGACGACGACATGGGCGACGAGTGCACCAACGGAGTCTCGACGTGCAGGGGCGCCGTCATGGCCCGACGATCCCGCGAATGTCGATGAGGTGAAGCTGCCGCCCGCCACCGACGTGAGGCGAATCGATGACAACGCTCCGTCCGTCGCGACTCGCGCGCGGATGGGTATCGCAACGCCACTCGCCGCGAAACTCCTTTGGGGAATGGAACTGACCGAGCACGAACTTCGACCGTGTCGGAACGTGGTAGAGATAGACCGTCTGCAACCTCTCGGCGCCCACCGGATACGTGTCGTTCAAAATCCAGTCGGTGTCCGGCAGATACGTGCAGTGTCCATTGCGCGGCATGTCCCCTCCCCCGACAAACGAGACCTCGTCGCTCCGATCCTTGAACAGGTAGAACGCGTCACGGTTCGATGCCCGCCGCGTCCACGCCAGGATGTGCTGGGGGTCCCGCCAGATGAAGTGAGACGTGTGACCAGACGGGTCGAGCAGATGCAGGTCCTTCCCCTCCGGAGTCGCGGTCAACATCCGCGTCTTGAATCCGAACCGCTTCTGCTTCGGTCGCCACCGATGCAAGAAGATGAACCGCGAACCATCCGGACTGAACAATAGATGGTTGAAGTAGTGTTTCGCCTCGCGCAACTTCTCTTCGGGGTCAGTCCGCCGCACCAACTCGTCCAGCGAGAACACCATCGAACGATCGCCCGACGAGAGATCGACGCGGTAGATGCCCGAACCCTTCGGCATCCGCTGCGCGGCGAAGGCGTCGGGTACGCCCTGGTACCCGTAGCCGGGTCGCATCGCCTGCACGCGACCGAAGTCGACGCCGAGCCCCGTCGCGCCATCCGGACTCAGCGTGTAGATCGCATGGGGCAACGTGCGCATGTTCCGAGACGAGACGTCGAACACGCGACACACGAACCTCCCGTCCTCGCGATCGTTCCAGACGACTTCTCGACGCGAACCCGGACGCCACTGCAACATGCACCCCTGCTGCCAACCCCAGGCCCGGCTCTCACCGAGCTCGATCCACTCGTCGCCCCGCTCGAGATCGACCATCCCGATCTGGATCACGTCATCCGGTCGCGGCGTCCGGTGATGGAAAGGAACCTTCATTCCGAGCACGAACCGATTGCCCGGATCGAACTGGAACTTGTCGTAGTAGCCGAACCAGTGAAACCCCGGGACGCGGGTGATCTGCCGGACCGGAGGTCGAAAGTTCGGTCGCGATCTCGGATCGAACATCGGCGTCATTCGCGGGCAAGCGGAACACCCGGCCATGACACCGAGCCCGATCGTGGTGCTGCGGCGCAAGAACTGTCGCCTGTCGAGACCTGTCTCCGAGTTCAGCGATGGCATGGATGCGATGATCCCCCATCGTTCAAGTTTTCGACACTTCGCGCCGATGAACTTTCCGTCCTGTAGGCTATTACCCCCAAGCCACAGGCCCCTAGACCCAGACCACGATGAGCCCGCGCCGAAAGATCCTCTACGTCAACCACGAGGTTGAGTGCGGCGGCGCCGAGCACAGTCTCCTCGAATTGATCCAGGGTCTCGACCACGAGCGGTTCGAGGTTCACCTCGCCTGCTCGATGGAAGGCCCGCTCACCGACCGTGCCCGCGAGCTGGGCGCAGAAATCCACCTGGTGCCGATGCTCTTCCAGGGCAAGCTGCGCAAACTCTGGGGTCTCTTCCGCGCGAGCATGCGGCTGCGCAAGCTCATCCGCAGCGCCGGCATCCAACTCGTGCACACCAATAGCCTGATCGCCGGCTACTGCGGCATCTTCGCCGCGAAGCTCTGCAACATTCCTTCGATCTGGCATGTGCGCGACATCAGCTATCCGGATCCCGCGAAGAAACTCTGCACGCAAGCACGGCGCGTCATCGCAAATTCCAAGGCCACCGCCGAGAGCCTCGACGTCCCGGAGCAACACGAGAACAAAGTCGAAGTCATCTACAACGGCGTCGCGCCGCGGTTCTTCGAACAAGCAGAATCGGGCCGCGAAGTCCGCGAGGAGTTGCAGGTCAACGCCAACGAGAAGCTCGTCGGGATTTTTGGTCGACTCGATCCATGGAAAGGTCACCGGGACTTCCTCCGCGCGTCAAAGCGCATCCTGAGCAGTCACTCGAACACGACATTCGTCGTCGTCGGCGACGTCTTGTTCGCCGGAACGCGGACACTTCAGGAAGGATTCCGCGAGCGACTCGAAGACTACACGCGGGAGATCGGTGTCTTCGGCAAGGTCCTGTTCCTCGGCCACCGCACAGACGTGCCCCGGCTCCTCGCAGCCATGAGCGTCGTAGTGCATCCGTCTGCGGAACCGGAACCGTTCGGTCGCGTCATCGCCGAAGCCCACGCGGTCGGCGTACCGGTCGTCGCTTCCGCGCTTGGCGGCATTCCCGAGATCATCACGCCCGGCGTCAACGGCTTCCTGTTCACGCCGGGCGACACGGAGGAACTCGCAGAGTGTGTCTGTCGCTTGCTCGGCGACGAAGACCTCGCGAGCGAACTCGGTCGAACCGGTCGGGAGATGGCGGAGCATCGATTCACCCAGGGCCAACACGCTGCCGAAATGGAAGCGATCTACGACGAGCTGTAGAGGCCTATCCGGAACGGCGAATCAACCAGAGAGCGCCGGCGACGGGCCCGCTCAGGACGTCGACTTCGTCTTGCTGCCGCTGCACGTAGTCGTTCAGGAGATCCGCGTCCTCGGGGTGATCTGCAGCCAACTCGGCGACGCGGCTCGCGATCTTTTGCGTCATCGAGCGATAGTGGAGCTCTGACTCTGGGCCGTCGATGACGAGTTCGTAGATGATCTCGTCACCGGACGACCGGAGCAGTTCCAGGGTAGTCGCGTGGTCGAAGCAACCGACGACGTCTTCCGGCGGCGTCTCGCCGTCGCGAATGTACGCGTCGTCGATCAGTATCAACCCCCCCGGCTTCACGCACTCGCGCAAGGTCGCCACCGTCTCGTCGGCAGCGCCCAGAATGTCGCCGAGCGCCAACAGGC
The DNA here is from genome assembly GCA_964469555.1 of uncultured candidatus Brocadiaceae bacterium. Lineage (GTDB taxonomy): Bacteria > Planctomycetota > UBA1135 > UBA1135 > UBA2386 > CAYYAQ01. Next base: position 5,396 of record CAYYAQ010000042.1, read on the forward strand.
ACACGAGGTCGTAGTCCCTCGACTCTGCGGCGGCTTTCCGGACGTCGCCTTCTGCGAAAATACACTGGTCGCCAAGACCCTTCGCCTCGGCGCGCTGCTCCGCGTGCTCGACGAACGCGGCAAAACCGTCGACCCCGTGGGCAACGCAATCGAACTCCTCGACCAGCGCCAACGCCACCGCTCCCTTGCCGAACCCGAGGTCGAGCACGCGCGCGTTCTTCGGCAGACCGACGGGACGCAAGACGCGTAGCACTTCGTCCACCCGAGCGCCGAGCTCCTCCATGTCGGCGAAGAGACGCGGCAGATAGGGAAGCAACGCCGGATCCGCGTCCATCGACCACGCGATCAACTCGTCGAAACTCGGCGCCGGTGCGTCGTCATCCATGGGCAAGCGCGGACCGGAACAGTTCTACTTGGGCTTCTTGAAGCGCGAGCTCTTGACCCACTTGACCCAAGCCGCCTCCATCGCCTTCAGATCGACGCCCTCGAAAGCCGCTTCGACGCCCTTCTTCGCGTCTTCTTCTTTGAACGTCACCCTGCGATACGTCGGCAGGATCTCGCTCCACTTCGGATCGAACGCCTTGCCCATCGCCTGTCCCTGGCGCAGGAACGAGATCATCCCAAACGCCTGTGCGTAGTAGTACGCCGTCTTCGGGTTGCCGTAGAACCGGCTGCGTGGCCACGTGGTGATGTCTTTGAATCTGACGAAGTCACCCTTCTTGACCATGAGCTTCACCCACTTGTACCGCATGTTCGAGCCGACGAAGACCCACTTCTTGCCGCGCAATCTGTGCGCCCCGAAGAAGTCGCCGTGACCCTCGTCGAACCAGCGGTGGAGCTCCGTGCCCTCGAAGTACGAGTCGCTGTACTGGTGCCAACCTTCGTGGAACGTCACCGCCCTTGTGGCGCCCTTCTTCCGCATCAGCTTGTCGCCACCCTGGAACACGACGAGTTCCTTGGACCGCGGCGAGAACCAGCCGACGACGCCGGGCGACGTCTCGCCGTATTTTGTGAACTGCTTGTAGGTCGCGCACACGCGAAGCACCGAGTACGGCATCTTCATGTCCTTCTGCGGCGGATAGTACTCCTGGTAGAGCACGCGCATGTTCTCGAGCCCGTCACTCAGCTTCTTGCTCATGTTGAACGACTTGGTCTTGCCGCCCTTGAGCCACGAATACAACACGATGTAGCTCGGCGTCGTGAAGTAGTCCCAATCGCGCAGGCCGATGATGTTCTTCCTTGCTGCTGCGAGGGCCGTCTTCTTCTCATCGTTGTCCGCATGCTTGTCCCGGCTCACGTTGGACGTGTCCGTAGCCCCCCTCTTTATGATCCGACCCGACGCGATGCAGCGCTTCATGAAGATCGCGAACTTGCCTCTCGGCTTCTTGCCCTTCGTCAGCGGCTGCCTGACGACCAGCGCGACCTCGCGTCCATTCACGGTGTAGACCGCCGCGGAATGGTACCACTCGATCCCGTTGCCGTTTCTCAGGTACGCCCAGTGCTTGTAGGGCAGGAACTGGCCCTTCTTCTTCATCTGCTTGCCCTTCGTCACGAAGGTGTCGACGCGCTCGGTCTTCACCCACTCTTCGAAGGACGTCGCGGGGGCCCGGCCCCGCATCGCCCTGATTTGTTCGTGCAGTTCCTTGGGGATGCCCTTCGGCACGTCTCCACCACCGTCTCCGCTCTTGGTGGTCGGGCTCGCCTTCTTGAACTCGTACACATCCGTGTACCAGCTCGCCGGCCCGGTCTTGGTCTGCACGTAGTCCCTGGCATCCTGCGCGCGGAACCGCGCCCTCAGGTGCGGATCGGAGCTGGCCAGTTTCAGCGGCAGCCGCTTCAGCCTCTTCGAGATGGAGATCTCGATCCCGACGGCATCGATCTTCTCCGTGCGGTATTCCTGGGCTTGCCCTGTCGTCGGCAGCGAAACCGATGCGAGAATGAGAGTGAGTAGGGCACGCGTTGCGTGTGTGGAAGTGGGGCCAACCATGGCAGATCCTTCTGACGGGGTCCCTCTGACAAGGAGGGGGGTGAAACGCCCATGTGAGCGGGGCGGTGAGCCCGGGTCAAGCTGCGCTGAAATCGTAGGACAATCCTGTCGCGCCCATGACAGCGGATTCTGGCGTCGGCTCCCATATTCCTGTCAGAAATGCCAATCCAAAGGGCATGAGACAGGTGGCTTGCTTAGCGATCATCGTGGTCATCTCCTTCTGGGGAATGGTGGTCATGCGCGAGACTGGACGGCGCTCCGACGAGACAACTCTGCGGACCGCTAATGTGACCACGTCGACCGGTCGCAAGGCGACGATCTCCACCGGGGAAACCGTGAAGATCGAAGATCATCTGGCCAAGGACAAGCGGACGATCGTTCAGTTCACTGCCCACTGGTGACCCGCCTGCCGGCAACTGGGACCTCAGTTGGAGGCCCTGACACTCGGCAGGCAGAACACGCATCTACGGCGGATCAATATCCAGACGTGGGGCTCGCAGGTCGCCAAACAGTGCGAGATCCGAAAGCTACCGACGCTCTGGCTCTACAAGGGTAACGACCGGGTGGCGACGGAGACGCGCGACGTGCTCAAGCGCCTCTCCAAACTCGAATGATCCCGGACATCGGTGAGCCTCGGTCACCGATCTGCACTGACCGGGCAGCGGATGTGAGATAGATTGCCCCCGTTCGAATGCTGACCGGCCTCACCCTTGCCCTCCTCATCCCGACCGCCACGCTCGGCCTCTCCGCAATGGCGAAGGCCCAGGATCCGTCGGCCCGGAACCTGGCGTTCTTCGACTCGGCCACAAGTTCGACGCAATCTCGCACGCGGACTACTACGCACTGAGCGGGTTCATGAAGAGCTCCCGCTACATGCAACGCGATGCTGGGCCGGCGATCGATCGCGAAGCACAGCGAGCGTATCGAACCTCCTCGAAGGCACTCACGGCGGCATGGGCCGCGCAGATCCGAGCCGCCGCGTCGGACGTGAAGCCCTACTTCCTGAGCTCGGCGGCCAAGCGACCATCGATCGCGTGCGAGGACATCACCGGCCTGGATGAAGAGACCGCGAAGCGCTGGAAGAAAGCGCTCGAAGACAAACAGATCAACCGCGACATCTTGCACCCCATGCACGGGTTGTCTTACCTCGGCAAGGTCAAGAACGGGAAGGGCGACGTGCGTCAGACATGGCTGCGCGCGACGGAGCGCGCACGCAAGGGTCCGTCGGAATTCGCGAAGTCGAACCCCGAGACCTTCGTCGACTTCCGCAAGGACTACTTCACGAAGTGGTTCAAGGAAGGGGTAGCCTTCGGCGCGGGGCCAGTGCGAGGGCCGGCCATGGTTCACGGCGACTGGCTTCCCACTGCGGTTCACGCTGGCGGGTGGGCCTCGAGCAACGCGAACGGATTGCGGGCGCAAGGAGTATTGCACTCTCCACGATTCAAGATTGTCAAGCGATACGTGCACGTCCTCGCCCACGGACGGGAGAGCCGCATCAACTTCATTCTCGAGGGATTCCAACTGAACAAGAACCCGATCTACGGCGCGACCGATGAGTACGGCTACAAGGCCGTCGATGGCAGCACGACATTCCACGACTTGCACGCGACGATGCTGCACCTCCTGGGCATCGACCACGAGAAGCTGACGTTCCGGTTCAGCGGGCGGGACATCCGCTTGACAGACGTGCACGGCGAACGGATCGAAGCGGTGTTGGCCTGAGCATTCGCAATCCCGGAATTCTGCGGTTCCTCGTGCCCGAGTTGGTGATTCAATAGGCCCATGAGCGAGTTCATAAGAGCGGTCCCTTGGTACGCCTGGATCGTCAGCGTCGCGATCCTCGCCTACGCGTTCCATTCCATCGTGAAGGCCATCCACCTCCACGAAGAGAAGATGGCGATGATCAAGCAAGGCAAGGATCCATCGAGCATCGACGACGACAAGCCCTGAGACGAGACCGATGAAGAAAGGGAACAAGGAGCTGTTCGTCGTCGGCGATCGAATCCTGATCCGACCCGAAGCAGAGGAGAGCCGCACCCGAGCCGGTCTCTACCTTCCACCTGGAGTCAAGGAGAAGGAGGACGTGCGCGGCGGGATCGTCGTCGCCCTCGGTCCAGGGACGCCGTTGCCTCCTCCCCACGAAGAAAACGAGAGCTGGAAGCAGATCGCGCAGTCCGCGCCGCGCTACCTGCCGATGCAGGTCGAGATCGGTGACTACGCGTTGCTCTTCCGAAAAGCCGCGATCGAACTCTCCTTCGAGGACGAGAACTTCCTCGTCGTGCCCCACAGCGCGATCTTGATCCTGGTGCGCGGCGAAAACATCCCCGACGAACTACCGGACGATCTCTGACGCAATATCCATGCGGGCCATCCTCGCGCGACCGTGGACCCTGGTCGTCACAGCCATCTTGATCATGACAGCACTGCGGGTGATCCACCTGCAGGAGCTCGACGCGGGGTCGGTCCTGTTCAGGCATCCGACCGCCGTCGCTTTCGAACACTACCACGAGGCGAAGACGCGCTCCGAGGGCAACTTCGCCGACAGCGTCCCGAGGCATGCACCTCTCTACACAACCGTGCTGGGGATCTTGTTCCGCGTCGCCGACAAAGGCGATCCGTGGTTGCTGCGCCTGCTCCAGTCGTTCGTCGGACAGATCGTGGTGTTGCTGTTGTTCGTCGGCGGTCGCCGCATCATCGGACCGTGGCCCGCGGCGATGTGAAGCGAGCCAGGCAGTACGTGGAGTTGGCATCCCGAATCGATCCGGCGTACGCATGGCCGCACTTCACGCTGGGCATCATCTCGATGTACGGTCGCAACCGACGACCATTCAGGCCCGGCTCCCGACCCGATGTCGCTATCGAGCACTTCACGCAGGCGATCCAACGTTGGCCGGAGTACCCCGACGCGCTGCAAAACCGTGGTCGCGCATACTTCGAGAAGAAGGGGTACCGCAAGGCCGTCGACGACTATCGCGCGACGATCAAGCTCATGCCGTATCGGTACCAGGCCCACACCAATCTGGGCAAGGCCTACCGCAAACTCGGCCTCAGCAAACAGGTGCGCTCGTGCGAACGCCGCGCCCGGAAGCTCCGGGTGGAAGCGAGGAATCGCGGAAATCCGCGTTGATCTCCGCCGCCGCTGTGGACGTCAGGGGTTCTCCTCACGGCCCTGCAGGCCCCACAGGAAGGGGGGCTCCGAGCCTCCCCGACCGGGTTCAAGGGTGGCGGACGAACCAGTCGAAGAGGGAGGGGGAACCCTTTTCCGAATCCCAGATATGACCCGTGACTGCCCCATCGATTGGGAAGCGCTCGACGAGCACTTCGTCGGCGACGCCCCCCTGATTGCCGTGATCGGGTCGATGTTCCTCGACAGCACGGACAGCTTGATCAGAAGGCTCGAGTGCGCGATGGCGAGCGGAGAGTCCCTGGCCATCAGATTGGCGGCGCACACCGTGAAGGGCTCGCTCACCCAGATCTTCGCCAAGGATGCACAGATCCTCGTGGAGAGTATCGAGAAGAGGGCCATCGAGGGAGAAGTCGAAGAACTCGAGGAGGACGTCACAAAGCTCGTCCACCACATCGAGGCCATCAAGGCGGCGCTCGAAGAGTACGCCGAGAGCCACCCTCCCGCCCAGTAGCCGTCAGTCCTCTGACTGCGTCACGGAACCGCTGAACTCCGTCTCTTCGGCGTAGCCCTGTGGGTTGTTGCTCTGCCAGCGCCAGTGATCCTCGCACATCTGTTCGATGCTGCGTCGCGCCTTCCAGCCCAATCGCTCGCTCGCCTTGGTCGCGTCGGCGTAGCAGGTCGCGATATCGCCGGGTCGACGTCCCACGACCTCGCGCGGAATCGCGTGACCTACGGCTCGCTCGGATGCGGCCAGGAGTTCGAAGACCGACGTCCCCGCGCCGGATCCGAGATTGAACGCCTCACAACCCGCGATCGAAGAGACGTTGCGCAACGCGGCGAGGTGACCCTCGACGAGATCGACGACGTGGATGTAATCGCGGATGCCAGTCCCATCCACCGTGTCGTAGTCATCGCCAAACACGGCGACGCCCTCACGACGCCCGACGGCGACCTGCATGACGTAGGGCATCAGATTGTTCGGGGGACCCTGAGGATCTTCGCCGATCGTCCCACTCTCGTGCGCACCGATCGGGTTGAAGTAGCGCAGCAGCGCGATGTGCCAACCATCCTCGGACACGGCCAGGTCACGCAGGATATCCTCGATCATCAGCTTGGTGCGACCGTACGGATTGGTCGCGTTGAGCGGAGCGTCTTCGCGAATCGGCACCGTCTCGGGATCACCGTACACCGTGGCTGAAGAGGAGAAGATCAGGTCGCGCACATCGTGGGACCGCATCGCCTCGAGCAAGTGCAGCGTTCCGGTCACGTTGTTGTGGAAATAGCGCAGGGGTTCTTGCACCGACTCCCCCACTGCCTTGAGGCCGGCGAAGTGAATCACCGCCTGCGGAGTCGCTGTACGAAACACCTCGTCGAGAGCGTTCGCATCGAGGAGATCCACGCGGTGGAACTCGAGCTTCCTGCCGCTGAGCTGTTCCACGCAGCGAAGACTCTCCTCCGAGGAGTTTTGCAGGTTGTCGACGACGGTGACCTCATGGCCGGCCTCGAGGAGCAACAGACAGCAGTGGCTGCCGATGAACCCAGCGCCGCCGGTGACCAGGATACGTTCGGGCATGGCATCATCCTCCCACCCGCGGGCCGCGCGGTCACGCGGCGATTTGTCGTCGTCTCGATGTCGGTGGTGCGATCGCGTGATTTCCCCGGTGCGATCGCGGCGCCGCCGGCAGACGGCCCAGCGCCGCTCGGCTGACGGACGGCACGAAGCCGAACCGCCGACTGGTCGTCCGTGCCCTCTCGGCGCTCAAGGGATCCAGGAAGACGAGCCCTACTACGTCCTCCGCGGAAAGGCCAAGATGGACTCCGACGGGAAGAGGGTCGACTTGCAACCCGGCAGCCTCGTGTTCATCGCCTCCGACGCGCCGCACAAGTTCATCGACATCGAGGAAGACCTCGGGCTGCTGGTCGTGTTCTCGTCGGGGCCGCTGCAAAAGCACCCGAAGCAGAAGCAGCCGAAGAAATAGCGACGCTCGGGTTCCAATTCCAACGCGTTCATTTCTAGTGCGCGTATGGAATCCGAGTCCGCGTCACCGAATCCGAGGCATCGTCTGATCCTGGGATTCATCCTTGCCGCGGCCGTGATCCTACGCGTGGTGAACTACTCGGCCCTCGCGGAAGGACCGTGCCTGATCCACCACAGCGTGAGCGACATGGCGTTCTTCGAGGAGTGGAGCGCGAAGATCGCCGACGGCGACATCCTCACCGACGAAGCGCTGCACCCGATGCACACCTGGCATCGGCGGGTCGCGGCGATGCACCTGAAGAAGCACCCCGACAAGATCGGCGGACTCGACATCGGAAAGCTCCCGAAGCCCGAACAGGACGCCCACTACAAGACACTTTGGGACGAATGGTACGGCGGGAAGACGTTCCATCAGGAGCCGGCCTACCCCTACGCCATCGCGCTGATCCGGTCGGTCTTCGGCCCGGACAAGATGTGGGTGCACGTCGCGCAGATGCTACTCGGCGTCTGCACCCTCCTTCTCCTCTACGCAGTCACGAAGACCTACTTCGGTGGCGTCCCCGCGCTCGTCGCCACAGGTCTCGCCGCTTTCTGCAGCCCGTTGTTGTTCTTCGAGCTGTTCCTGCTGCGCGCCGCCCCCATCGCGTTCGCAACACTGGCACTCGTCTTCGTGTTCGAGCGAACGACCCGGTCACCGACGCCGAAACGGTGGCTCGTCTTCGGTGTCTGCACCGGCATCGCGATGGCGTTGAAGTCCCACTTCCTTCTCTTCGGTCTCCTGACTTTGGGGATGGCGATCTGGCCAGAGCGCAAGGACATCGCTGCATCTGCGCGAACGTTCGGCTGGTTCCTCGGCGGCGTCCTCGTCGCCTCCTTGCCGATCCTGATCCGCAACCTCCTCGTCGGCGCGCCATTCCTCAGCACCACGAGCGTCGGTCCAGTGACCTTCGCGAACGCAAACCACGCGGGCTACATCGGCTTCGGCTGGTCGGAGGACGACGCTTCTCTGACCACGCTTGAGCAGATCATGGACGAGAGCGGCGGTAGCTTCTTCGGCGCCATGTCGGGGGCGATCGGGAGCCACGACGGCTTCGGCGGGTACCTCTCGCTGCTCTGGACCAAGTTCACGCTCGCCTGGCAATGGGCCGAGTTTCCGAACAACGTCAACTTCTATTTCGCGCAACTCCACTCGACAGTCCTCAACTACCTGCCGATCACGTTCACTGTCGTCGCGGCCACGGCACTCGTCGGCCTGATCGCGGCGATCTTGCAACGCAAGACCCCCAAGCCGCTTCTCTTGTTGACCGCTCTCTCCGTGCTCCAGCTTGTCGCGTTCTACAGCTTGGCCAGATTCCGGGGCGCTCTGATGGTCACGATGCTTCCGATGTCGGGCATGGGCATCGCGTGGTTGCTGTCCGGATTCCGCGCGAAGAACTACCGCGCCGTGATCCCTACGATCCTCGCCTGCGGTCTGTTCGCGTGGTGGCTACAACGTCCGATTCCAGAGGACATGATGCTCGTCAGCAGCAGTTCGTACGGCAACGCGCTCAACAACTACTACCGCCCTGGGTGGGTGGAGGCCAGGCAAAGCAAGGACTGGAAACGTGGCCTGCAACTCATGGAAGGGGCGATCGAGACTCGACCCGACTATCTCGATTCTCTTTCGCTGAAGAACCTTCCGAACACGTACAGCCGGTTTGCGATGACCGCCATCTACGCAGAGGTCTACGAAAACTACGCGCACAGTCTCCACGAACTTGGACGCATGTCCGAGTCCCAAGCGATCCGGAAACGCGCGGAAGAGCTCGCGAACACGTACCGCACAGTGGACCAGATGCGCCGCCGGCAGAAGTAGGCTTTACCCGCGGCTGCGCGCCAAGAACACCGCGCTGAGAGCCGCGGCAACGACGGCGACCGGCCAAAATGACTCTGTAAAGGAATATTCCCCGAGACCGGACGCCCAATCCACGAGGTATCCGAACAGCGGCGCGAGCACCACCATCGCCAGCCGCTGACCTTGACTCTCGATCGACAGGACGGTCGCACCCCTCTTCTCCTCGACCTCGTCATAGATCCGGCTCATCAGGATCGGGCGCCAGAGGTTCTGCAGCATGAAGAGGATCGCGAACCCCGCGATCAACGCCGCCGACACACCTCCCGCGCTGGCCGCCGCGAGTCCGACGAACAACACCGTCAGGCATCCCCACAACCATCGGGCCGCGGCAGCATCCCCGCCGGCGAAGCCTGCGAAGCGGTGCGCTTTCCAGCTCGCGAAAGCGGCGCCGAAGTTCAACACGCAGTACACGGCCCCCACCAAGAACGCCGTGTTGCGCATGGCGTGCAACTCGGTCGTCTCCCCGCCGAGGGTATCGCCTCCGAACCATGCGACGGCCGCGATGGCCAGTGCCGGCTGCACGTAGTCCTTGCTCGCCCGGAACAGGCCGTGGAAGCCTATGGACTCGCCCACCATCCGCCGCAGTTTCGGTCTGCGACGAACGTCGAGAAGACTCTCCTTCAGATGCGCGAACACCGTTCGCATCGTCGCCCGCACTTCGGAACGTGGATCGATGGAGGCCGGATATCCGAGGAGGTTCACGACGCTCAACGCGCACGGGAGAATCGACCAGTAGAAGACCGAGGAGTACGACGACGTCGTGATGACGATTCCCATCGCGATCGGCGCGGAGACCGCTGATCCGACCTTGCTCCACGACCGCGTCAACCCGTAGACGCGCGTCTTCTCCTCGCTCCGACCCTCCAGCTTCAGCCACGCGAAGATCAACGTCTTGTGCGTTCCCGTCCGAAACGACTCGCCGATGCCGAAGAGCGCCATGGCGCCACACAGGGGCCAGAAGGAGTCGGCGAGCCCTAGAGCGAGAAAACTCACCATGTAGGCGAGAAAAGAAATGATCATCGTACGACGCCGCCCAAACAGATCAGCGAGCGCCCCGGACGGAACTTCCAGGGCCTGCATCGTGATCCCTTCGGTGGCAAGGAGAACGCCGATCTGCGTGAACGTCAGCCCCTTCTCGATGAACGCGAGGAACAAGAAGGGCACGAAGTACTGCTGATTCTTCAGAAATCCGTAGAGACAGAACCGGATCAGCATCATCGAAGAAGGTGTAACATCTAGGGTCCGTCCCCCATGTTCGCATGAGCAGCCAGCCCTCGATTCCCAAAACTCGAACGAACGCAATCAGACCGGTCCTCTTCTCAATCGGGGGAGCCGTGATCCTGTTCTTGTTGCTGTTGTTTCTGAACCAATCCTCGGACGATGCGCAGACAAACACGAAATCAGAGGACGAGACACCGAAGCGGGAAGGCACGATCGCAGTAAAACCGCCGGTGCTTCCCCATGTCGAGATCCGGGCCCTCGAAGATCCCGACCCCGGCGTCGGTGATGGCGCCAAGGAACAAGTCCTGCGCGGACGATTCCTCAACGACAAAGGCGAGCCGATCCCCTCACAACCATACTGGGTCCACTGGGGCCGTCAGTACTTCGACGAGCAAGGTGACCTCGCCGAAATCACTCGCCCCCTGGCCCACGCCAAGCGAACGGACGCACTGGGGAGATTTTCGGTGAGGGTGCGAGCACCGGGGCGCGGGCTGCTCTGGTTTCACGCTCCCGCCGGTCTGCGCGCAGCGTGCGTGATCAACGCGGAAACGCTGAAGACTCGCGCATGGCATGACATTCGACTGCCCAAAACCGACATCGTCTCGATCAAGGGAATCGGCGTAAGCCCGTCGGCTCGATTTCGGGTCGTGGTGAGTCCCGCGACGAAGTCCCGAGGCGGTTGGGATGCGTCCGAGATCGAGACATGGCCATCGCAGTTTTGGAAGCGGTCAGATGCCCATGTGGACTTCCTGGTCACGCACTCCTTCGAGAGCCCCGAGTTCATTGGGTCCGGCCACATTCGCGTCCTCGCCTGGCGGCCCTTTGAGCTCAACGTGAAAGGCAAGGACTTCGAGGTGCAAGCGGAGGAGGGCCGGTACCGCGTCACGAGAGCGCCCGGCGTGAGGATGTTCCGCGCGGGAAAGAAGACACCGAGCGGTATCCTCGTGGTCCGCGACTCTTCAGGTGGATCTCCCACGGAGGTGTCCGGGATCGCCATCACTGGTTCACAGCCGGGCGAAGGCCAATGGTCAGAGCGCCGCGCGCTCGAACGCGGTCGATGCGGTCTCGGCTACCAGATGCTGCGAGCCGGCGAGACCCATCACCTCTGTGTGGTCATGGCGGACGGTGAGTTCTTCAAAAGAGAGATCGAGGTCGCCGACGCAGCCCCACAAGCAACCGTGACACTCGTACGCGGGCAGGGACGGGCACCCCTGCGCATCCCTGTAGAACTCGGTTCCCCAAGCGGACACGTGACGATCATCGCGGAAACGAGCAACGGGCAGATCGTCCGCGGGCGACCATGGTCCAGACTCGAGATCGAGGACCGTCACTTCGGCTACGTGTTGCGGAACGACGCGGCCCTTCTCGTCCGGAGTCCGCGCTCTTTCGCCGGGCTGTTCGTGATGTGCGAAGACGGTCGCGTCGCCGCCGGACGGGACCGCGCGACGTGGCTACCCGGAGAAGTCATCCCTGACATCGATCTCGGCGACGCGTACCAGCGGCTGGGAAGGCAGGCCCAAGCTCGCGCCGAGTTCGACTTGGAGATCACGACGAAGAGCGGGCGCAAGTACTGGATTACCCTGGACCGCTGCACGATGGATCCCAAGACCAGGTGGTTCCCGGTGTGGAGCAAGTTCGTGCCGACGGGAATGCGCTACCGCTTCGCGTTCGCAGTCGCCGGCGAAGAGCCGGTGGAGTTGGTACCGGGACAGTAGCTCGCGTCCTGTAGAGTTCCAGCTCTCATGACCAGGGCTCACGCGTTCGCACTCATTCTCTCGCTGACCACGGGTATCGCCGCGCAAGCCGATCCAAAACCCGTGGCGTCAGCGAAATCGCCGGGCATGGACTGGCCACAGTTCCGCGGACCGAACCGCGACGGGGTGTGGCGAGAGAAGGGTTTGATGACCGCGTTTCCCGACAAGCTGAAGATCCGGTGGTCGAAACCGATCGCGGGTGGCTACTCGGGACCAACCGTGGCCGCCGGGCGCGTCTACGTGACGGACCGTATCGACGAGGATGCGGAGATCGAACGCGTGCACTGCTTCGCGTGGGACACCGGCAAGAAGCTCTGGTCGCATTCCTACCCGTGCCAGTACCGCGTCTCCTACAAGGCGGGTCCGCGATGCTCCGTTCTCGTCGCAGACGGACGCGCCTACAGCCTGGGCGCGATGGGACACCTGTTTTGCTTCGACGCCAAGAGCGGGAAGGTTCTCTGGTCGAAGGACCTCGACAAGGAGTATCTCATCAGGATGCCGATCTGGGGGATCAGCGCCTCGCCGATCCTGGAAGGAGGGTTGCTGATCGTTCCGGTCTCTGGCCGGAAAGCGTACCTCGTCGCGTTCGAGCCAAAGACCGGCAAGGAGAAGTGGAAGGCGTTCTCCGATCGCGGCAACTACTCGGCGCCGATCGTCATCGAGCAGGCGAAGAAGCGAGTCCTCGTGACGTGGAGCGGCGATCGCGTCCTCGGAGTCGACCCGGCGACCGGCGAGCTGCACTGGTCCATTCCTTTCAAGGCGAGGAACATGCCGCTCGGCGTGGCCTCCCCGGTTCTCCACGAGGACAAGCTCTTCCTCACGGGTTTCTACGACGGCTGCATCCTGATACGTCTCGCGCAGGACAAGGTCGAAGCAAAGAAGCTCTGGCGCCGCAGGGGCCGGAACGAGCGCATGACCGACGGCCTGCACAGCACCATCTCGACGCCGCTCATCCGCGACGGCCACGTGTACGGCGTCGACAGCTACGGTGAGTTCCGGTGCCTCAAGCTCGAGGACGGCGAGCGTGTGTGGGAGGACCGGACCGCGGTGCCGCGCTCCCGTTGGGCGACCATCCACTTCGTGCAGAACGGGGAGACCACGTGGATGTTCAACGAACGTGGCGAGCTGATCCTGGGCGACCTCTCTCCGAAGGGCTTCCGCGAGATCGACCGTGTCAAGTTGATCAAGCCGACGCGCGGGCAACTCAACCAACGTGGTGGCGTGTGTTGGACGCACCCCGCGTACGCCTACAAGCACGTATTCGTGCGCAGCGACGCCGAGATCGTCTGCGCCGACCTGTCCGCCGCTACGAAGTAGTCGAATCTACCGAAGTTGCTGGACGCGACCCAACGCGTCCTGCCCTTCCCTCGAGACGATCTTCATGCCGTCGTAGAGCCACGGACTCGGCAGGCTCCGAATCTTGTACCGCGTCGCGACATTCGAGCGCCAGCTCGTGATGTTGATGCCGTCCTTTCTCTATCCCCAACGGTCACCGTGGACCGCCGACGAAGGGGCCAGACCGCGCGAGATGGTGACGTACCAACTCAGGGTTTGCCCCCCCTCTCTCATCAGTTCAGCGCGAAGAGAAGCTGATCACGCTTGAGGTCGATCGAGCCGAGTGACACGATCTCCTCGCCCGCGCTCTTAGACTGGAACGACCGCCATCCGCATCCTCTTCGTAAGCGATTCGATCCGCGAACCCGTCACCGGGATCGGCCGCATCGCGATGACGCTGCTGCGCGAACTCGTCGACCTCGGCGCGGACGTCATCGCCATCGACTCGGAGGACAACCCGGTCGCTCGATCGATCTGTGGCAATGTCCGGGTGCTGCCGTGCAGTGGATCTTTCATGCGCATGGGACGATGGCACCTGAACCTGTTGCGCCGCGTCCAGCGACTCGACATCGAGCACGACGTGCTGTTCGACCCGACGGGCTACCCCAATGTCCTCGGCGACCACCCCCGACAGGCGGTGTTGGTCCACGACCTGAGCATGTTCCGACGTGGCCTCTACCGCCGCGGCAAGCGCACGTGGTTCCGCCTGTTCTACGGTCGCGCCCTGCGGAAGGCGCAGCTCCGCGTCTGCGTGTCCACCCACACGCGACAGGAGCTGATAGAGCGATTCGACCTGCCAGAAAAGGGGTGCGTCGTCGTCCCGAACAGCCTGGATCCGGAGTTCGGCGCGCCGATCGACGGGGAGCCTCACGCCGCCATGCCCGAGGGCCCCTTCTTCCTGACCGTGGGCACGATCGAACGGCGCAAGAACACCGACCGCCTGCTCGAGGCGTTCGCCCGCGCCGATGTGCCCCACTGTCTCGTCCTGGCGGGTCGCCCCGGCACGGGGAGCGAGGAGATCCTGCGGCGGGCCGCGGGGCTCGGCGAGCGGGTCCTGATCCTGACGGGGACTTCGGACGTGGAGCTCCGGCACCTGTACCGACGCGCCACGGCACTGCTGTTCCCCTCTCTCGAGGAAGGGTTCGGCCTGCCCATCCTCGAAGCGATGCAGTCGGACCTCCCTGTCCTGACTGCGAACGTCAGCGCGATGCCGGAAGTCGCGGGGGACGCGGCCCTCCTCGTGGACCCCACGGACGTCCTCGCGATTCGCGACGGACTGGTCCGATTGAGTAGGGATGAAGAACTGCGGCGCGATCTCGTGGCACGGGGCCGGCTACGCCTGCCTCTCTTCGATGCGAGGCGGAATACACAGGCCCTGCTCGCGCACCTACGGGGTCTTCCCTAGGGCTCTATCCTAGAGTCGAGTCCGTGCTAGCAGGTTCGTTGTGCTGTCGAAGCGAAAAGAGGCGCTAGGCCTCCGCAGCCAGACCGCCATCGACAACGTCCGTCGCGGGCGCCGAGGGCGCGCTCTTCGTTCCTTTTGCCACACCGTTGCCCTTGTTCCGCGGCTTGCGCTGAGACAGCAGCTCGCGGCTGAGGATCTCCCCGAGCTCCCGGTCCTGAGCGGCTTCGCCTTCGGAGATGGTGGCTCCGAGGGAGTCAGCAGCGTCCTTGTTCGCACAGAGGATGCGCTCGGCCTGGGCCGTGGAGTCGTAGAAACGCGAACCGCTCATGACGGGGCAGAGCAGCACACCGTCATTCGTACGGATGGCAGCGCCGTCCGGGACTTCCAACCAATGACCGCGAGCGATCAGAGCGTTGCGCTCGGACCAGCGATCTCGCGCGCCGGGCTCGATCGGACGATCGTCGTCGAGAAGGTATGTCGGGGTGACGTCGTAATGTCGGGACAGAGCCATCAACATTGGCAACGTCGGCAGCGAACGACCCTGTTCGAGGTGTGACATGGTCGCCGGGCGAACGCCGAGCAGACGCGCAGTAACGCCTTGTGGTTCGCGCTTGTACCGCGTACGCAAATAGAACAGCTTCAGGTGCAGTCGTCTCATGGGTGTGATGGGCTGGAGGGAGGTGCCTGGTCCGATGATTATAGCAGTATCGCAGAAGCGTAACCAGGGGCGCGGAACCTGCGACTCTGGGGAATTCTAGCACTCTGCGGCGAAGGTGTTGGTGCGCCTGACAAGAAATCCCGAGACGGAGGAGGCATCCACCAATGCGGAGCATGGCATGGATCACCGGCAATACCCCCATGACAGGGGCCGGTCACCCACGAACCAAGACCCTGTTCTTGGTCCTTTCAGAATGTGTAAGTAGTGCATCTTCACAACTTCAGGAAGGACGGGAATTGGGCCGTGTCGCGAGTATCGACGAAGAACTCCGCCGAGCTACCATCCGCGGATGCGTCCCGGTGAGATCCTGCCCCAGCCCGAACACGACGATCTCGTTCTCGTGCGCGGGGCTGACGGGCTCGAGATCGAGGACCGGAGCCGCCCCCGCACGACCGCGGTTCGCGTCGACTTTCTGGGCGGTCATACGGCCCGACGTGGCGTGGGCATCAGCCGGCAGACCCACCCGCTCGCGCGGGCCGTGGGCCGAAACCAGCCGCTACCCACCGTGCTGGACGGCACCGCGGGCCTCGGTCGGGACGCGTTCGTCCTCGCTTGCCTCGGCTACCGGGTGACCGCCCTCGAGCGTTCGCCGGTGCTCCACGCCCTGCTCGCGGACGGCATCGCACGTCTTCTCACCCATCCCAAGGGCGAACAGCTGGTCCGAGACCGGCTGGCCGTGGAACTCGGCGACTGCGCGGACCGCCTGCGGGCGGCGCCTCGACCCGACGTGGTGTACCTGGATCCGATGTTCCCGCACCGCCGGAAGTCTGCTCTGGTCAAAAAGGAGATGCAGCTGTTCCAGAAGCTCCTTGGAGTCGCCGCGCCCGGGTCCGACGAGGAGGAGAGCCGCCAGCTGGTCCTCGCAGCCCGGCGGGCAGCCACCCAACGCGTCGTCGTCAAGCGACCTGGCCGAAGCGCGGTGCTCGTGGACGGCGTGAGCTACGCGGTCCCCGGAAGCAGCGTGAGGTGGGACGTGTACCTGGCTGACCCGAATCGGTCCGGGGCCGGTTTCGACTCGACCCCGCCGGGCGACGACGGATAATCAGCCTCGACGATTCTTCATGACTATGCTGGCGACGCTGAGCAATTTCCTGACGCGGTTCACGGACAACGCCTACCTCCAGGCCGGTATCGTGATCCTCGCGGCGTTCGTTGTCGCGCTGATCGTCAACGCCCTGGTCCGAACCGTGGTGCTCCCGCTCCTGGGCCGCTTCACGAAGACCACGTTCGACGACGAGGTCGTCGGCTTGCTGCACGGGCCGATGATCAAGTCGATCATGCTCATCGGTCTGGGGGTCGCGACCGAACTCCTCCGTCTCACCGACGAGAACACGACACAGACCATCCGCGTGCTGTGGACGATCGGCATCCTCGTGTGGGCCTCGTTCTCGTTCAAGCTGTCGCACAAGCTGCTGCATCTCGCGAAGGGGCAGACGGACAAGTTCATCGCCGTCGAGAGCCGGACGTTCCCACTCTTCGATAACGCCGGCAAGGTCCTGATCTTCGGGATCGCGACCTACCTGGTCATCTACGCGTGGGACGTGGACGCAACGGGGTGGGTCGCGTCGGCGGGGATCGTCGGTCTCGCGCTGAGCTTCGCGGCGCAGGACAGCCTCTCCAACCTGTTCGCCGGGGTCTTCATCATCGCGGACGCGCCCTACAAGGTCGGTGACTTCATCAACCTCGAGAGCGGTGAGCGCGGCCAGGTTTCGCATATCGGCCTGCGATCCACGCGGCTGCTAACCCGCGACGACATCGAGGTCACGATTCCGAACTCGGTCATGGGCACGGCGCGGATCGTGAATGAGAGCGCCGGAGGGTGTCCGAAGCACCGCGTCCGGATCAAGGTCGGCGTGGCCTACGGTTCCGATGTCGACAAGGTGCGCGAAGTCCTGCTCGAAGCGTCGCAGAACGAAGAGGACGTCTGCCAGGATCCGGAACCACGCGTGCGGTTCCGGACCTTTGGAGACTCGAGCCTCGACTTCGAACTGCTGGTCTGGATCCCCACGCCGATCCTCCGCGGCCAGGTGATCGACACGCTGAACACGAAGATCTACAAGCTGTTCGCGAAGAACGGCATCGAGATCCCCTTCCCACAGCGAGATGTGCACATCAAACAGACGCCGGGGACGGGGTAGTCGAGAGACAGCGATGCACACCGTCAGGCACGAGGCGTGTGGGACAGATGCGTGACGGCCCGCGAAGACGATGACGACATCGCGGAAACTCAGCGTCATCGCCCGGCCTTCGACCCCCAGGCGCGCGCGCCGTGGATCGCGTTCCTGGATCACGACGACGTGTGGCGAGGCTACCTCGGCTCGTTCGTCGGCTGAGGCCTGCGGCCCGACTAGGATCCGAGGGGATGGAACGCGTCGATGTCGAACCGGACGTCCATGTTGCCGGTCAGCGTGTCCCCGGTGTGCAGATCCAGCGTGAACGTCATCGTAAACCCCGAAGGGTCGTACTTCGTCACATTGACCGTTCCCCCGACCGCGATCGGTCGTACGGCGTACGTTCCCGTCGAGACCTCGATCGCGATGCCGAGGTCAGAAGGTCCCGTCCCAACGTTCAGAACGCCCAGGGCGAGGTTGGCCGATTCGAAGTCCATTTCGAAGTCCAGATCCGCGCTTCCCGTCAACACCTCGACTTCGCCCAACGCGGTCTTCGCCGAATCGGTGAACTTGCGGATGCCGACCGCCAGGTCCGTGGAGTGCGTGATTTTCGTGCCGCGGATCGACCCCGTGACCGAGAACGTCCCCGTCGGCGCGAACTTCGTCATGCGGAACGTGCCGGTCACGTCCGAACCGTTGACTTTGCGAACCGTGTAGGTGCCCTGGCCCGAGATCGCGGTCGTCAGCGTGCCGTCGACGTGGGTCAGTCCACCGTCGAGCACGACGGCGACGAACTCGAACGTGTTGCCCTGCACGGTCCCCGAGAGATCGGCGCCGTGGATCTTCGCTCCCGAAACCGAGAAGAACAACGCGGCAGGACCGACCTCGTCTTCGCCAGTCTCAGTGGTCCAGATCTTCCAGAACCCCTGGAGATCCAATGCCGTGCCGAGAGGAGCTGGACTCGAACTGCTCCCGGAACAACCGGTAAACCCGAGGGTCGCGGCGCACATCAAGACAGCCAGGGTTTGAAACAGTCGCCGTGTTGGGAGGAAACTCAGTCTCATGTCTACGGAGACCATAGCACGTCACGGGGTCGGATGGCCCCCCCCTCGGGCGGCGGTCCCGTGACCCCGGGTAGCCCGCCTCGCGGAAGTGTCGTCCGCACGGGAAGTTCGCTGCGCGGGTCAACTCGGCGTCCCGCAATCGCGCGTCTTCCCTCGACGAAAACCCGACACCTGCCGGGCAATCTGGACAGTCGGCGGGTGCTGGGATCCAAGGCTCCCTGCCGGTAGCCTGATGGGTTGTCCGAAGAGCTGGGAGGCTTCATGGGCTTTTCTTGGGTGCGGGTTGTTCTGTTTGCCGGCTTGATGCCGTTGTGTTCTTCCTGCGAGCGGGCCGTGCTCGCGGACTCGATCGCCGCATCAAGTTCCGCTACACGAGCGGGGACTGGGTCGGGTTCTCTCGCTGGCAGCGTGGCGAGCGACCGGTTGTGCGCGGAAACCACGTCTCCTAGCGCTCCGACAGAGCGACGGGGCGCGGTCGTGACAACTTCGCCAGCTACCTCCAGAACATCTTCGTCTACGCCGGGACACTCTCGCTGCGTCGGCAGTCGAAAGCCATCGAGCCAGCGAGGCTCCGCGCCGGCGACATATGGTTGCAGGTCGGCTCTCCGGGCCACGCGGTCCTGGTGCTCGATGTGGCAAAAACCGCGAACGGCGAGACTTGCTTTCTCATCGGCCAGAGCTACATGCCAGCGCAACAATTCCACGTCCTCCAAAACCCCGAGGACCGACGGGTTTCGCCGTGGTACCGCCTGAACCCCGCAATGCCGTCTAAGACCCCCGAATCGCGATTCCCGACCGGGGGCTCTGCGGCGGCTCGATGCCGATCGCGAGAGGTCTGTCTTCGTACGCCGGTAGGTATTTCCGAGCCAACGCATCCGCAGCAAGACTCCGTGAGTTGCTGTACCCTTCTCCCGCCTGACTCTTCCGTCCCCGCTCCTCCCACGTTTCATGATCACAGGTCCGTCCATCACCCGTCGGTGCATGCTGAACGCTGTAGTGTTAGTCGTCTCCACCACGCTCGCCGGCCAACGCTCATCGTTCGACCACAGCGACGGCACCACGCACTGGTTCGAACCGATCGCCGCTCCACTCGGCATCACGTGGACGGACGCAAACCGCGCCGCGGCGAAGGCCGGGGGGTACCTCGCGACGATCGCGTCCAAAGATGAGAACGACGCCGTCTTCAAGGCGATCGACGACGCGAAGTTCTGGTCGACGACCTCGACACGCGCAGATGGTCCGTGGATCGGCGGCTTACAATTCTCCGGTTCGACGGAACCGGCGGGTGGCTGGGTATGGGGCGAGATCGAGTTGACGACGTACCGGAACTGGTCGGCGGGAAAGCCCGACAACCAAAACGGTGCGGACCGCATGCACTACGGTGGCAAGACGATCGGTCCCACCTGGGCAGACTCCGTCTCGAGCGCGAAGATGCGCGGGTACGTCATCGAATACTCCAACGCGACCGTCATCACCACGATCGGGCTGAAGATGCGCGCCCCCGGATCGCTGGACGGCTTCACGATGATCAGCCCCTCGCGTCGCGGCGACAGCTTCCTCATCGATTCCCGTGGTCGCATCGTGAACCATTGGGTGAGCACGTACGATCTCGGCATGGCGACGTACCTGGAGAAGGGCGGTCGCCTGCTGCGCGGCGGCAAGACCAACAACTCCACGTTCAACGCCGGCGGCTCGGGGGGAGTCGTGGAGAGCTTCAACTGGAAAGGCGAGCTCCTGTGGCGGTTCACCATATCCGATGCCACGCAGTGCCTGCACCACGACATCGAGAGGTTGCCGAACGGCAACATCCTGATGATCGCCTGGGAGATCAAGACGCAGGCCGAGGCTCTCGCCTGGGGCCGCAAGCCGACAAAGGTCGGGACCCGCGGCATGTGGCCAGAGAAGATCATCGAGGTCAAGCCGAACGGCAAGACCGGCGGCACGATCGTCTGGGAGTGGCACGTCTGGGATCACGCCATCCAGGACTACGACTCGAAGAAGGCGAACTTCGGCAAGGTCGAAGATCACCCCGAACTCGTCGACGCCAACTTCCCCGTGGAGGGTTCCCATCCCGATTGGTTGCACGCGAACTCGATCTCGTACAACGAGAAACTCGACCAGATCCTGATCAGCATCCGCACGTTCGACGAGATCTGGATCATCGACCACAGCACGACGACCGCGGAGGCCAAGGGACACACCGGCGGCAGGCACGGCAAGGGTGGTGATCTCCTGTACCGCTGGGGAAATCCCATTGCGTACCGAGGCGGGACGTTCAGCGATCAGCGACTCTTCAAGCAGCACAACGCCCAGTGGATTCGCCCGGGTCTACCCGGGGCGGGCAACATCCTCATCTTCAACAACGGCACGGACCGCCCGCCAGAGAACCACTCGAGCGTCGATGAGATCGTTCCGCCGGTCGACTCCAAGGGTGGATACCCCCTTCCGGGCAAGGCGTGGGGACCCGCGAACTCGAAGTGGACCTACAAGGCCTCGATCCCGAAGAACTTCTACGCGCCCTTCGTCTCCGGTGCACAACGCCTGCCGAACGGGAACACAATGGTCTGCCACGGTGTCCTCGGTGACGCATTCGAAGTCACTTCGAGTGGAAAGACCGTGTGGGAGTATCGATCGCCGTACAAACGCGTGGAGCTTCTGCACCAGGGATCACAGGCACCGTTCACCTGGAACTTGGTGTTCCGCTCGCCGCGGTACTTCGCGAACGGCGTGGAACTCAAGGGCATCAAGAAGGGGGATCTCAAACCAGGCCAACCGATCGAAGCCCACGACTCGGCGCTCCTCGTCGATGGATCCACCCTCGACCGGCGCGTAAAGCCGGGCGCGCAAGTTGATCTGACGCTGCGCGCTGGCGAGCACCGAGGCAAAACCTACCTGGTGGGGACATCGGCGACGCCAGGGTTGCTGCCAATAGACTTCCGGTTCGCGCGCATGGGCAGCGACCCTATCCTCAGCGCCTCTCTCTCCATGTCCGCGACGTCGGTGTTCCAACGATACCTGGGTTCTCTCGACGCGAACGGACATGCGACTGCCGCCGTGCGTCTACCTCGTGATTCGCGGCTGATCGGCACCAAGTTCTACACGACGTTTGCAGTCGTTGACCAGAGCACCCGATCGGGGCTCGCGCTGATCTCGAACACTGTCGTGATCGCCGTCGAGTAGCAGCACGGCGTGGTAGGTCAGGACCGGAAGGCGCACGATGCACACGGGCGATCCGGGTGTTCGTGGAAAAGCGACTGCGATCTGATTCGAGTGGATGAATCCCACGACCGACTCCGGGTACGGGCGCCGTCATGAACGACGCAGAGAAGGTCAACCCCACCACCGTCCGGCCGATTCGAACGATGCGCCGGAGCGACCCTTCTCGCGCACTTCGAAGTCAAAAGAGAAGAGGTTCTTTGGTTTCGCCCGCATAACAGCGCCGGATTGTCGTCCAGGTCGTGGTGAGCATTCAACGCAAGATGGATTAGCTTTCACCGCGCCAGCCGAGAGACACGAATCCTGCGATCTCGATGCGCTCGTCCGATTCTCGACCGACGTCGTCATCGAATTCGCGTTCGTCGCCGGATCGCAGTCCGGACAGGATCATCGGCCCGCGACGATTCCAGCCCGCGAGAAGGTCTTCGATGCACGATCGGATCTCCGCCGTCCGCATGTTCGCGACCACCGCGTCGACAGAGGCAGGGATCACGTCCGGACCACCGCAGAAGACGTTCGCGTCCGGTAGGAGTTCGCGCGCCACCGCGACCGCATCGGGATCGATGTCGCAGGCGAGAATCCGCTCGCACCCGCGGGCCTCGGCGTAGAGCGCGAGAATCCCGCTGCCCGTCCCGACGTCGGCGAGGCTCTCGGTCTCGTCATCGATGAGCCGCTCCATCATGCAGAGCGCCGCCTGGGTGCTCCCGTGCTCGCCGCTGCCGAACGCCATGGCGCGCGGGACGACCAGTTCGATTCCTTCGAAGTCCGGGGGCGGCGGCACCCACGGCGGGCGAATCATGATGCGTTCGCCGACGCGCATGGCATGGTCCCCCTCGAGACCGGAGACCGGCTCCTCGTCGGGATCGAGCTCTTCGATCTTCACAGGCCCGAGATCTGGCGCGTCGCCCTCGAACATCACATCGCACTCGCCGTCACCCGTCACGGCGCACAGCACCGTCGCGTGCACGTGCAAGCGGTCGAGCGCGACTCGCAGTTCCGCCGCGGCGCCGGACAACCGCAGGCGTCTCACAGGCGCGACTGGATCTCTTGGTGGATCTGCTCGGGCTCGAGCATCCGACCGATCGCGTCGTAGCCCTCGGCGAGGTGGCCCACCACCGGGCCGACGATCTCGAAACCAAGACCACGGACCGTCTCCACGTTGCGCTGGACAACAGGGCTCTCCCACATCGCGTCGTTCATCGCAGGACAGATCATCTTCTTGCCCTTGAAGATCACCGCCGCGAGCGTGACCGGGTCGTCGCAGGTTCCTGCCGCGAGCTTGGCGATCAGGTCCGCCGTGCACGGAGCGATCACGAATAGATCCGCCGCGAGCGTCGCTTCGATGTGCGGCACGGCACCGTCGCGATCGACCTGGGTCGAACTGGCGATCACCTGGTGCCCGGTCAAGCCTTCGAACGTTCTCGCGCCGACGAACTCGCGGGCCGCCGACGTCATCGCAACGCGCACGTCGTGTCCGGCCTGCGCGAGATGGCTGGTCAAGGCGGCGACCTTGAAAGCCGCGATGCCTCCGCCGATACCGATCAGAATGTTGCTCATAGCCCGATGCGCTGCCTGACCGCCTCGACGGCGTCGTCGAGGACGTCGTTCGGAACCTGGCAGTCGTAGAGTCTGGCCGCCTTCATCTCCTCGGCGGCGATGCCGAGGCGTTCTTCGATCTCGGCGTCCGTGTTCGTCTTCCGGTCGGCGAGTCGTTGGCGAAGCTCTTCCATGCTCGGAGGCACGATGAAGATGTAGTCGCCTTCCACGCCGTGGTCACGCAGTTGTTGTGTGCCCTGCACTTCGATTTCCAGAATGAACACCCGTCCAGCGGCGAGAGCGTCCTCCATCGGCTTGCGTAGAGTGCCGTAGTGATTGCCGTTGTATTCCGCGCTCTCGAGGAACTCGCCGTTCTCCTCACGACGCCGAAAGTCCTCCGCCGACAGGAAGTGGTAGTCGACGCCGTCGACCTCACCTGGCCGGATCTTGCGCGTCGTCGCGGACACCGAGAACTCGACCCGCGGATCTACTTTGATCTTCTTGCAGACGGACGTCTTGCCGGCCCCTGAAGGACCCGAGATCACGACCAACTTGCCGACGGGACCCAACATGGTCACGCCAGGTTCGCCGCCTGTTCCTTGAGCTTGTCTATGCACGATTTCATCTCGACGACGCGGTGGGCGATCGACACGTCCGGCGATTTGCTTCCCAGCGTGTTGATCTCGCGCAGCATCTCCTGCACGAGGAATTCGAGGTTTCGACCTATGATACCGTCGGCCTGAAGGAGTTCGCGCGCCTTGGTCATGTGGGATCCCAGGCGCTGCAGTTCTTCCGCAATGTCGACGCGATCGGCGAATACGGCGACTTCGCGGATGACGTCGCTGTCCTCCATCACCTTGGCTCGCCCTTCCAGGAACTCGCTCACGCGTTGGAGTAGTTTCTCGCGGTACCGCGAAACGACCTCTGGAGCGAGTTCGGTCACCGCAGCCAGTTCTGCCTCGATTCGATCGATGAAATCACGCATCGCGTCGACGGTAGCCGCGCCCTCTCGCTCCCGATTGGCGATGAGCTCGTCGACCGCCTGTCGCACCAACGCTGCGATATCATCCGGCAACTCGCGAGACACGCGGGAAACGCTGCGGGTTTGCGTCGGCACCACGCCAGGCATGGCCAGCACGTCAGCCAACCCGACTTTGGTGCCAAGTCGCTTCGCCAGTGCCTCGAGCTGCTTCGCGACGGCAACCGCCGCGTCGGCGTCGATCGCTGACACCTTGTCCTCGACGGATTCGTCGATCACCATCATCGCGAAGACCGAACCGCGCTGCAGCCGCGACCGAATGTAGGTTTCCAGCGCTGCTTCGAAACCCTGGCAGTCTCCGGCGAGACGAGTCTTGAAGGTGAGGCCGCGACCGTTGGTCGTGCGGCACTCCACCGTGACCGCGCCCAGCTCCGTTGTGCCGGATGCCGTTCCGGAGCCAGTCATGCTCTGGATCGGACCCGCGGCGCGAGCGCGCGTGTCACCTTCCGAGGTCACAAGAGTTGGAGCATCACCGCGGACCCGACCCAGAACCCCGCTACCGTAAGAGTTAATCGGTTCACACCGCCAGTCTTCACGCCGAACGTCTCGGCGCCCATGCCGCCGAACGCCTCTGCAAGTCCACCACCCTTCGGCTCCTGAAGGAGGATGATGAAGACCATGAAGATCGAAGAGAGTAGGAAAATCGTCCAGAAGAGGAGAGACATGATCAGACGTCGAATTCGATGATAGGAATGAAGGTGTCCGGCTTGAGGCTCGCGCCACCGACGAGTACGCCATCGACATCGGGAACGGACATGATACTGGTTGCGTTGTCGGGACCGACACTCCCTCCGTAGAGGATCCGGATATGGGCGGCCATATCGTCGTCGATCTTTGTAGCAATGAACTTGCGTATAGTGCCGTGTGCCGCCGCGATTTGGTCGAGATTTGCCACTTCCCCGGTGCCGATGGCCCAGACAGGCTCGTAGGCGATGCTGACCAGATGGTACTGCGCCGGATCGATGAGCGCGAAACCGGCCTCCAGCTGGCGCTTGATGACGCGATCCGTGCGGTTGGCCTTGCGCTCGTCGAGGGTCTCGCCCACGCAGAGGATCGGCAGCACACTATGTTTCAGCGCCGTGAGGACCTTGCGCCCCATCCACTCATCGGGCTCGCCGAAAACGTGGCGACGCTCGCTGTGGCCGATCAGCGTCCGGTCAGCCCCGACTTCCCGGACCATGTTGCAGGAGTTCTCACCGGTGAAAGCGCCCTTCTCCTCGAAATAGATGTTCTGTGCGCCGACGCCGAGGGGCGAACCCTGGGCCACTGCGGCGACATCCGCGAGGTAGACCGACGGAACGTAGACCGCGACTTCCCGGTCGCTGCCGTCGCCCAACCGACCCTTGATCGTCTTGACCAGGTCGAGCGCCCGCGAACGATCGAGGTTCATCTTCCAGTTGCCCGCGATGTAAGGCTTGCGGGTGATGTTCGTCATAGGGCCGTCACCTCTGCTGTTTCCTGTGGCCGGGCGTCGCTTTTGGAAGGGTCAGGACGCGACGGTCTGCCCGACGGTCGAAAGGTATCTTCCTGATGGGGGAATCCAGCGGTGGATCTCGTCCATCAAAGCGGAAAAATCAGCGGGAGTCAGGGCTTGTGGACCATCGCTCAACGCTCGAGCCGGGTCCGGATGTACCTCGATCAGGAGGCCGTCCGCCCCCACCGCGAGAGCGGCCAGGGCCAAGGGCACGACGAGGTGGCGGTGGCCGGTAGCATGGCTGGGATCGACGACCACAGGGAGCGGCGTACGGGTCCTGAGCACAGGCACCGCGGCGAGATCGAGCGTGTAGCGGGTGGACGGATCGAACGACCGCAAGCCCCGCTCACAGAGCACGATGTTCTCGTTGCCGGTTTCGACGATGTAGTCGACCGCGGCCAGCAGTTCGTCGATCGTCGCGGCGGCTCCTCTCTTGAGCAGGATCGGCATTCCCGTCCGACCAGCCTCTCGGAGGAGCGGCGCGTTCTGCATGTTGCGCGAGCCGATTTGCAGCATCGCTGAGTGGTCCGCGACGAGATCCACTTGCCGTGGATCCATCACTTCGGTGACCACCGGCAGGCCGGTCTCGTCGCCTGCCTCCTTCAGATACCGCAGCGCCAGCTCCCCGAGACCCTGGAAGGACCTGGGCGAAGTGCGGGGCTTGAACGCTCCCCCGCGGAGTGCGCCCGCTCCGGCATCCCGCACGGCGCGAGCGGTGGTGAGCAATTGCTCCTCGGATTCGACGGCGCAGGGGCCCGCGACGACCATGAACCCATCGCCGCCGATGGCGAGGCCGTGGGGCAGGGCAACCGTTTGCCGTTCGGGGGATCGGGTCACTGGAGGGGTGGCTTTGGGGACTGCCGAAACAGGCTCGGCGCTAGCGGAGGGGCGCACCATAGGATTGCCTCGGTGGAGGGTCAAACATCAGCCGACCCGACCGTCTTTCTTCCCGCTCGACTCTGGCTGGGTTTGGTGGGGCTCATTCCCGACCAGATCCCCAAAAGACGGAGCATCCGGCCGCGCAGGGTGTCACCGGCCCGACCCGAGCGGCAGGATCTGTCCGTAAATCCCATCCCCACCAAACCCATCCAGTGTCTATAAGGACGCCGGCATCAGGGCTTCCGGCCACCACCCCCCATGACCCCCGACCCGACCAACCCCCTCTCCACGAATCGCCCCGACCTGGACCCCGATCCCGACACGATGCGAGCCCTCGGCTACCAGGCGGTCGACCTCGCCGTCGACTGGCTGGCCAAGCTGTCCGCGGCGCCCGTGGCCCGCATGCCGAATGCAGAAGTGCTCGCACCCCTGGTCCACGAACCCCTGCCTCGAAAAGGGGTCTCCGCCGAGGACTCGATGCGGCGATTCATGGCGGACTACATGCCGCTGGCGACCCTGGTCAGCCATCCGCGGTTCTTCGCCTACATCCCCTGCCCCGGCAGCTACGTCGGCGCCCTCGGGTCGTTTCTCGCGGCCAGCACCAACCTGTTCACCGGGTCGTGGCTCGGCGGTGCCGTGGCTGCACAGCTCGAGGAGCAAGTCCTCGACTGGGTGCGCGAGGCCATCGGCCTTCCGGATGGCTATCGCGGAGCCTTCACCTCGGGCGGATCGCTCGCGAATCTGAGCGCCCTCGCCGCCGCCCGGTCGCGCATCGCGGTCGACGACCTCGGCAAGACGGTGATCTACGTGAGCGCGGAGACCCACTACTCCATGGGCAAGGCCGCGAGCATCCTCGGGCACGCGGACGAACGCGTGCGCGCGCTTCCCGTCGACGATCAGCAGCGCATTAGAGTGGATGCCGTCGTCAAAGCCATCACCGCGGACCGCGCGGCGGGGCTCGTTCCGATGTTCGTGTGCGGGACGTTCGGCACCACGACGACCGGCGCCATCGATCCGCTCACCGAACTCGCCGCGGTCTGTAGGCGTGAAGATCTGTGGTTTCACATCGACGGCGCGTACGGAGCCGCGGTGGCATTGCTCCCCGAGTGGCGGGATCGGACTGCGGTGTTCGGCGAAGCGGACTCGATCACGCTGGACCCCCACAAGTGGCTGTATTCACCGTTCGAGTGCGGCTGCTTTCTCACCCGCCACATCGACGCGCTCGAACAGGCGTTCGCGGCCCAGGGCGAGTACATGCAGGACATCCCCACGAACGAGATCAACTTCTTCAAGCGCGGACCGGAGCTCAGCCGGGGCAACCGCGCGTTGAAGCTGTGGATGCTGATGCGCTCGGTTGGCGTCGATACGATGGCCGAAGCAATTCGCAAGGATCTCGAACTGTGCGGTCTGGCGCGCGACCTGCTGGCGGCAGACGAGAGGGTGCGCATCGTCACCGAGCCACAACTGTCCGTCGTCTGCTTCGCGGTCGACGGCGGCGAACCCGCCAACCAGAAGCTGATGCACGACATCCTCGAAGACGGCTTCCTGATGCTCTCTTCGTCACGCGTGCGTGGGGAGTACGTCCTGCGGTTCTGCGTGCTCAACCACCGGACGACCGACAAGGACATCCGCGATTCCGTGGCACGGATCCTGTCGCTGATCTGACGTGCAGCTGGGTTGGTCCCGGAGACCGCAGAACGGCCAAGATAGACAAACCCCGACCGTTTCCGGGGTGTACTGTCTACCGCGGACCGGAAACCGTCCCCGAACCCCCGCGGATCCGATGAGCCCAAAGCGCCTACTCATTCTCCTTCTTCCCGTCCTCGTATTGCTTCTGCTGTGAAAGTCATACGACCCGCCGGTCGTCGCGAACAACTCGATCTACCACGACGCCAAGCGACCGAGCCACGTGCTGCTGCCAGTGGTGCCGCGGGAAGACGCTCCGGGCCTGAAGTTCGACGAGAAGTAATCGAGCGTGAACCGACCATTCGACCACTTTCTTATCCTCGTGGCGGCACTTCGTCGATCCGTCGACGTGCTCGCACCTGCCTCGACTCGTGCAGTAACGTCCGATGCTGCCCCTGTCACTCTCGATCAACTACGCCATCGCGGGGGACAGCGTCGTCGGATACCACATCGGCAACTTGCTGTTGCAGTTCCTCGCGAGTAGCGCGGTGTTCCTCTTCGTGCGCGAGTTGTTCACGCACTGGAGCAAGGTCCAGTACCCAAGGCGCGCCGCGCTTCTCGTCGCCGTGCTCTTCGCGGTGCACCCCATCAGCGGGATTCCCGTGAACTACGTGTGCGGACGCGACCTACTGATGATGCAGATGTTCTTGTTCGCGTCGCTCACGTGCTACGCGCGCATGCGACGCCTCGGCGAGACGAAGGGGCGTTGGGTGCTCTCGTTGGCCCTCCTGCTCCTCGCGCTCTTGTCGAAAAAGAACGCCGTGGTCATTCCCGCGCTGGTCCTGTTCTTCGACCTCCTGCTGGCAAGAGACTCGATCATGAGCCGAGGACTCTGGCGCCGCGCCGGAATCTTCGCCGGGGTGGTCGCGCTCCTCCTGTGCTACATCAAGTTCGGACTCGACTTTTCGGACTACGAGAACGTCGCGACACACAGCCCGATGCGGTACGCGGCGGCGCAGGGACAGCATCACGTGTTCCACTACCTGCGCAACTTCGTTTGGCCATTCTCGATCCGCGTAATGCCGGCGGAACCCGTCGAAACCTGGAAACAGGTCGCGGGCATCGGCTTCATCCTCGGGAGCCTGGCTGGCATCTGGATCTGGTGGAAGACCCAGCCGATGCGTGCGTTCTGCATCGTCGGCTACGCGGCGTTGATCGCCGTCACGTCGTCGGTCATCCCGATGCACTCCGAGATCGTTCCGTATCGGGCGTACTCGTCCGGCGCGTTCCTGTTCCTTTTCGCGGTCACGATCCTGTCGAGAAAGGGGAGGCTGGGCATGGCCGCGTTGTCAGCCATGGCCCTCTACTTCGCGGTGGCGACGATCTCGACGAACCCTACGTGGCGCGACAGCATGACCCTGCTCCGGTACAGCGTCGAGCAGGGAGCCAACAACATCGCGTACGGAATGCTGGCGGAGAAACTGCCGATCGGCGCCGAGAGGGAGAAGATGTTCCTGAAAGCCATCGAGCTGGAGCCCGGTTTCACGGGTGCGCACCTGGGTCTCGCGATGACCCACGTCAAGATGGGGAAGACGCAGGCAGGCCTCGATCGCCTGCAAGAATGGGTCGGTCGCGTACCGAACAACGCGCAGATCCGCTACGCAGCTGGTCGGATCCTCTCGATGGCGGGGAAGGTCATCGCCGCGGCGAGCCAGTCCGAGATCGCCATGCGGCCCGATCCGGACAACTTCGAGTACCGCCACATGGCCGGCAAGTTCGCGGTCGAAGCAAAGCGGTACGTCAAGGCACTCGAGATCCTGAAGCCCCTCCTCGACTACCGGCCTGACTACCGGGCGACGCGATTCCACGCCGGCGTCGCGCTGCGGAACATGGATCGCGCGAACGATGCGATCGTTCTATTGGAACATTACGCCGCAACCCACGGCGGAGGCGCGGAAGCCTTGTACGAACTCGGTCGCGCCAAGATGAGTATTTCCGACTGGCGTGGCGCGGCACAGGCGTTCGAGGGCTGCCTGCTCGCCGATCCCGCGTTCGGCGACGCCCGCCAGAAGCTCGCGGAGTGCCAGCGTCGGCGTGGGTAGCGAATCAGTCGCCGGCAAAGTACATGAAGCCCACCAGTCCACGCCACCCAGAGTGCTCTCGTCGACGCGCAGCACCCTGCACCCGCTCGCATCCAAGACCGCGCGAACTCGCGCAAGTAGCC
>CAYYAQ010000043.1:0-30693 GCA_964469555.1 uncultured candidatus Brocadiaceae bacterium
CTCGATGCCGACGGCCTCGCACACCCTCTGGTCGTCTTCGCCAAAGCCTGGGGCCATGTGCACCGTGCCCGTGCCCTCGGTCGTGTCGACGAACTCCCCGGAGAGGATGCGGAACGCGTTGGGGTGGTCCTCGAAGAACGGGAACAGCGGCTCGTAGCGACGGCCGACGAGTTCCTTGCCCTTGATGATCGCGACCTCGTCGGCGTCGACGAACTCCTTCTCATAGTTCGCGCGGGTCGCCGCGCCGATCACGAAGTGCTGCCCGTCAGCGGCCTTCATGATCGCGTAGTCGATCTCTTCGCCCACCGCCATCGCGAGATTCGACGGCAGTGTCCACGGCGTCGTCGTCCAGACGAGGATCCTCAGCGGACCCGGATCACCCTCGACGGGCACCAGGTCGAACGCCACCGTCACCGCCGGATCCTGGCGCGGTCGGTAGCTGTTGTCCATGCGGATCTCGAAGTTCGACAGCGGCGTCTCGACGGCCCAACTGTACGGCATCACGCGGAACCCCTCGTAGACGAGGCCCTTGTCCCACAGCTGTTTGAATGCCCACATCACGCTCTCCATGTAGGAGCGATCCATGGTCTTGTAGTCGTTCTCGAAGTTGACCCAGCGCGCTTGTCGAGTGACGTAGTCCTGCCAGTCCTGCGTGTACTTCAGGACGGACGCCCGACACGCGTCGTTGAACTCCTGGATGCCGAACTTCTCGATCTCCCGGCGACCCGATACGCCGAGTTCCTTCTCGGCTTCCAGTTCTGCGGGAAGACCGTGGCAGTCCCACCCGAAGCGCCGTTCGACCCGGCGACCGCGCATCGTCTGGTAGCGCGGGACGACATCCTTGACGTAGCCGGTCAGGAGGTGACCGTAGTGGGGCAGGCCGTTGGCGAACGGTGGGCCGTCGTAGAAAACGTATTCGTTCTCGCCGCCTTCGCGCTTGTCGATCGAAGCCTGGAAGGTCCCTTCTTCTTCCCAGGACCGGAGGACCTGTTCCTCGAGCTCGGGAAAGCGGACGTTCGGGTCGACTTCGGGATACGGGTTCTCGTTTTCGGTCATCGGGCGCGGCCTGGATTCTGAGGCGGCAGTGTGCCCGGTGCCGAGGGGAGTTGCAAAAGGGAACCCTGACCAGGACGACGCGACTAGGGGCGGTTGCCGGATGCGGCTGCCGCGGCAATCTGCAGCGTGCCGCGAAATTGCGAGACCAAATGGTTCAGGGTCTCGAGCCTCCGCGCCGCCGTCTCGAGAACCCGGGAGTCCACGTCTGCTTCCGCCTTGCGCAGATGACCGCGCACGATGGCGACCCGCTGCTCGAGATCCGCGTACCCGATCCCGAGCATGGCTCGGGCGGAATCTGGGAGCGTCTCAGCGTCGAGCTCCTTGTTGGTCGCTTCGAGATCCTTGTTCACGCTGTCGAGCACGGAGGTGATCCCGTCCACCACGTGCGGCATCCGATCGGCGTCGGTCGTACCGGCGCAACCGGAGAACAGGATCAGGAGGGTGGAGAGGGCAGCGGATGTCAGGGTCTTCATGCTCGACTCCAACCAATCGTCAGACGGATTGTGCCAAGGCCGCACCGGGATCGGGGCATGTTCCACCGCACGTTCGGGGACATCAGCTCAGCCCGTGACGGATCGAGTCCTCGCCGAACCGATCCCGGATGCAATCCATGGCCTTCATGATCTCGGCGGACTTGCCGGATTCCTGGTCGACAGCATCGAACAGGCCACCCTGCCTCTGAGCACCTTCTTCCTGCAATTCCGCTGCCGCCACGCCCAACAAGCGCACTGGCGCCATCGTCTCCCGGACCTTTGAGAAGAGTTCGATCACGGTGCGGTAGATCAGACCGTCATCACAGGTGGCCGCGGTCAGCTTCTTCTGCCGCGAACGGGTCGTAAAGTCGGGGTCGCGGACCTTGAGTCGAATCACCTGCCCGAGCAACTCGTGCTTTCGCAGGCGGCGACCGACCTGGGCACTCAGGTCGAGGATGACCTGGTGGCACTTCTCCCGCGACGTCAGATCTCGTTCGAACGTGACCTCGTGGCTGATCGACTTGATCTCCCTCTCGGACTCGACCGTTCGCTCGTCGATGCCACGGCACAACGTGTAGAAGTGCTCGCCGAGGTTCTCGCCCATCAAGGTCTCCATCGCCGCGAGGTCGAGCGCCTGGAGGTCCGCGATGTTCTGGTAGCCGAGTTGCTTCAACCGGTGCTGCTGCCGCGGCCCGACCCCCCACAACCGCGCGATCGGCAGCGCACCGAGAAACTCGACCTCGGTTCCGGGTGCAACCATCGTCAACCCGTCCGGTTTGTTGCAGTCCGACGCGACCTTGGCGACGAACTTCGATGTCGCGACGCCAACCGAGATCGTCAGCTCGGTCTCTTCGAGAACGCGCGCTCGGAGTCGCTGCGCAATACTTTTTCCATCGCCAAACAGCGCCTGGCAGCCGGTGACGTCGAGGAACGCCTCGTCCAAGGAGAGCGGTTCCACGAGCGGTGTAAACTCACCGAAGATCGCGCGGATCTGACCCGATACCTCGGCATAGACGTGCATCCGGCCCCGTACGAACTCGCCGTGCGGGCACCGCTCGCGAGCCTGCGCCGTCGGCATGGCCGACCGGACGCCGAACTTCCGGGCTTCGTACGACGCTGCCGACACGACGCCGCGGCGACCGAGTCCGGCGACGATCACCGGCTTGCCGCGCAACTCTGGATCGTCCCGCTGTTCGACCGACGCGTAGAACGCGTCCATGTCGGCGTGCAGAATCGTGCGCTGGGGTTTCTCGGTCACGGGTTACTTCGCAAGGCTTGCGAGCCCCTTCTGGGCGAGGTTCTTCTGCTCGGCGGTCGCTTCGGTCAGGTTCACGACGAACTCGTACGCCCGCCGGGCCTCGTCCTTTCGATTCAGCGCGGCGTACGCGTCGCCGAGGTGCACCCGCGCCGTGATGTAGCGCCGATGTTTCGTCACCTCATCCGGCACTGACCGAAACACCCGCTGAAGCAGCTTGACGATGTGTCCGTAGTTCTCCGGAATGCGCTCGGCGTACTCGTGAATGAACGCCGCCTGCAACACGCCGAGCATCACATCATTGGGTGCGATTTCGAGCGCCTCGACGAGAAGGCGCTGCACCACCTCCGGCCCGAGCACGCCGATCCCGTGGTCCAGAACCGACATCCGATACGGCAGCCTGCGTGGCCGAAGCCGCATCGCCGCCATCAGCTCGTCGAGACCTGCACGCGTCTGCTTCTTCTCGATGATGAGAAGCATGCCGAGATCAGCGCGGATTCCCGCTTCGAGCCCACTGATCTTCAAACGTTTGGATTTCAGGGCCTCGCGAAGGAGCGCCAGCGCCTCGTCATGTTTCTTGTCCTGGCCGCGGAACGACGCTTCGGTCGTAATCCCGCTGACGTACTCCGGATCGAGTTCCCGCCCGAGTCGCAGCAATCGCCAGGCCTCCTTCTCGTGGAAGGCCTCGTCGGCGCCGGGTTGCTTCTGCAACCAGCGGTGCATCGTCGCGGCCTTGACCTGCAGAGACGCGCACCTCGGTTGCGCACCGGCATCGTGAATCACAAGCGTCTGGTTGTTCTTCCACACCATGCTCCGCTGGAAGTCCACGACGATGTTGGCGACCAGCCACGCAGCACAGATCGCGACGAGCCCGCGGCGTCCACCTCGGGGGAGTCGCTCCAGCAGCAGGGCTGGAAGCATGCACACACCGAGGCTCGGGATGTAGTACAGCCGTTCGCCGAAAATCGTGCCGATCGCCAGCGGGACGTTCGAAGTGATGAAACTGAAACCAAAGAAGATCGCGACGCTGAGAAACAGGAGTGGTGCCCGCGCCGGTCGACGGAGTCCAGCGGCGAGCCACGTCAACAGCAACGCGGCGGCAGCGAGGAAGCCCGGATCCGTCGCGGTCGAGACCACGGGCAACACCGGCAACCCGTAGATCGACGCGAGCGAGAACGGTGCCACGCACTTGTAGACCGCATAGCCCCAGATCTTGATCGCCGTCAGCAGTCGCGCCGTCACGCTCTCGTGATAGAGCGGGTTGGCCGCATAGAAGATATCCTCGCGCATGCCCTCGGTCGCGAAACCGCGGAGCACGAAGAACGTCACGAGCACCGGGATGAACACCGACAACATCCGACGCAAATGGGACCGGAGCATGGGACCAGCCGATTCGTTCGCGCGCCACGACCGCACGGCGAGGTAGCAGGGCACGAACCCAATCCAGGCGATCGCGTTCTCCTTCGAACAGAGCGCGAAGAACAGCAACACCGCCCAGACCGTGAGCCACAGGAAGGGTCGATGGGATTCGGATCGTCGCAGCGCCTGCAGCCCCGCCGCGCCGAAACAGAACGAGAACAACTCCGCGCGACCGACGATGCCGGCGACGACTTCGCTGTGCAGGGCATGGACACCAAAGAGCGCGGCCGTCAACAAGGCGCCCATCGCACACACGCCGACATCACGCATCATCCAGAGCACGAGAAACGCGGCCCACGCACCCAGCAGAAGGTTGATCAGGTGGTGCGGAAACCCCGTCCACCCTTCCGGCATGTGCTTGGCGACCGCGTGGTGAGTCCACGCGTAGCTGAGGATCGTCACGGGACGGTAGAGGGTCGAGTTCTTCCCCTCGCCAGCCCAGTAGTGTTGGCCGAAGAAGAACCACGGAGGGTGCGATTGACCGATCACGGCGTCCGGTCCTCCGTCGTTCGTCGTCGGGCTGGCAAGCGTGTCGTCGAAGGCGAAGTCGTTGCCCAACGCCGGGAAGTACGCGAAGAACGCGAGCAGCACGACGACGAGGACGTGCAAGCCAAAGCGGTTCTCGGTGGATGTCTCCGTCACTTCCGCAGTTCCCGCACAGTGGACTCGATCTGCGCACGCGTCTCGCCGACGATCGACTCGTCGGCCAACAAGTGCTCGAAGACAGCGAGCGCATCGCGTTTCTTCCCGATCGACTTGAGCGTGTCCCCGAGATAGAGCCGGGAGCGCAACCGGGTCTCCGCGGAGAGCACGCCGAAGTGCGCCTTCGGAAGTGCCCAAGCCAGTCTTGTCGCGATCTGCTCGCTCTGTCGCAGATCACAGGCACCGGTCGACTCGTAGCGGACCATCGCGTGCAACAGTACAAAGTCAGGATTCTGGGGCTCGAGTCGCACGGCGTTCTCCACGAACTTGCCGCGCGCCGATCCTGTCTGCCTGCCGCAGTAGTCCACCGCTGCGATGAGCGCGAAGAGGTGCGCCGGCTTGCGCGCGAGTACCTGTGACGCGTAGGCGCCCGCCTTGGTCAGTTGCTTCGATGTGATCAAGACCATCAGGTAGTCTTGTATCGTGCGATCCTCCGCGCCCGAACTCTCGATGTACTTCGAATCCAGGGCGCGCTTGTAGTACTTCTCCGCCAACTTCAGGTTCTTGCGCTCGCCCCCCCAGATCCGCGCGATCGAGGCCCAGGTGCCGGCGAACTCGGGATCCCGGTCGACGCACCTGGTGAAGTACTCGAGAGCTTTGTCGGAATCCCTGCGCACATCGCGGTACATGTAGCCGGCCTTCGCCTGCAGATCCGCGCTCTCCGGCAGTCGGTCGGCGTCACCGATGAAGAGGGTCGCGCTGTCCTTCCACGCGCCGTTGCGCGCGACGATGACGACGGCGCTCACGGCGGCCCACGCCGCGAGCATCACGAGGAGAGTACGGCGACCTCGATCCGGAAGCAGACCGGCCAGGAGGATCGGCAACAGACAAACCCCGAGGCTCGGCATGTAGAACAACCGTTCGCCGAAGACCGTCCCGATGACGAGCGGAAGGTTCGACGTGATGAAACTGAACCCGAGGAACGCAGCCATCGACAGGAAGAGCAGAGGAACTCGCTTGGCGAACCACAGTCCCGCGATCAACCATCCCGTCAGCCCGACGATGGCGCCGAGAAACCCGGGATCCGCGGCGCTGTCGACGATCGTCACCGCGCCCGGACCGTAGAGGGAATAGAGCCAGAACGGGGCGAGGCACTTCACGAACCCGTAGCCCAGGAGCTTGGCCGCCGTGAGCAGGCGAACCCCGACCGTGACATGGGCGAGGGGATTCTGGTCGTAGGAGAACAGCGCGTCTCCGGTCACGTCCCGGATCCCGACGTAGCGCACGACGAAGAAGAGCAGCAGCGCGACTCCGAGCACGACCGCGATCCGCCTGGCTTCGGGTTGCAAGACCTCGGCCAGGGTACAGGATCCACCGTCCAGCCATCGACGTGCCAGCAGGTAGCACGGCAGGAACGGTGCCCACGCCAGCGCGCTCTCCTTGGAACAGAAGGCGAGAAACAACAGCAGGCCGGCGGCGATGGTGCGACCGCGGACGAACACGAGAGTCCCCCACAGACCGAAGATGAAGCTCAACAGTTCCGCGCGCCCGACGATTCCCGCGACGACTTCGCTGTGTATCGCGTGAAACCCGAACAGAGCTGCGCACGCGAGAGCAGAAAACGAAGGTAGCTTCAGGTCGCGCACCATCCACCACACGAGGTAGACCGCGAAACAGTGGAGCAGCACGTTGAGCAGATGGTGCGGGAGTGCTTCCCGCTCTTGCCTGAAGAACGGACCGCTCACCGAGTTGTAGGTCCACGCGAAGCTGAGCACCGTGACCGGGCGGTACAGCACCGAATTGTTCGGCGTTCCTTCCCAGTAGCGCTTGCCGAAGTACCACCACGGCGCGCGCCACCCGTGGATGACTTCGTCCGGAACGCCCTTGGGGTCCATCGAGAAGTCGACCGATTGCGCGAGCGGTACGTCGTCCATCGCGAAGCCGTTCGCCAGGGACGGAGCGAACACGCCGAACACGAGAACGAGGATCAACAGGAGGGAGCGTGGAGGCCGCAGACTGTGCAAGGTGGCGGCAGCTTAGCCCTTCTCAGCGCTCGGTTCGATCTCGACCTTCGCGAACTGTTCCGCGCGGGCTCGCTTCAACAAGGCACGTATTCGCTCGATGTCAGCGACGTCCTCGTCTCGCCGGACGCTCAACGGGATGACGGGTTCGACCAGCGCCGACGCGATGCTCCGCCGACCCTTCGATCGGTGCAACTGGTTCGCGCCAAACACCGCGAACTGCTCACACCGCGGACACGTCCAGGTGTAGATCTGCAGGGTGCGACTGACCTCGTCGGGAATGGTCACGGCCTGCAAGTTCCCCAGACCGTCGGCGCGGATTCCCTTCATCGTCTGGCCAGCCGTCACCGGGACCATCACGTCC
This sequence comes from uncultured candidatus Brocadiaceae bacterium, assembly GCA_964469555.1. Lineage (GTDB taxonomy): Bacteria > Planctomycetota > UBA1135 > UBA1135 > UBA2386 > CAYYAQ01. The sequence goes on from CAYYAQ010000043.1 coordinate 7,231, forward strand.
TTGCCGGGGACGCACCACCGACTGCAGTCGTCACAGTAGGCCCGTCCGTCGATGAACCGCAGCGCGAGCACCTGGCTTGCACCGATGACGATCAGCGCCTCGAACACCCAGAGCACGCCGAGCATCACCCCGGATGGCGTGACGCCCGCGATCTCGTACCAACCTGACGCGTTGACGCGCGAGACGAGGCTCCAGATCGCGAGGGGATCTGCTGCGGCATCGACGATCGACGGAAACGAGAGTCCTTCCTCGCCGACGGAGAAGAACGTCCAACCACCGTAGATCGCGACCAGCGCCGTCCCCGTGCTCACGACACGGAGGAACGCGCGATTGCGACACTTGAGAATCCGCGCGGCGAACGCGACCGGAAACGCCGCGCAGGCAGCGAGCCAGACGACCAGCACGATCGAAAAGTAGCCCGCGACCGACTCCTGAATGTTCGCGTACACGTACGGCGCGGCCCCCACGACCGCACCGCAAACACCGACGACCGGTAGCAGTACGCCCCATCCGATACCACCAGAATGCGAGTACGGCTGCGGAAGCGTCACGCGGAGAATTGTCACCAAAGCGCGTGGAAAGTCCATTCGACACCCGGGTCGCAGGCAGCCGATGCATCGGTTATCGCCTGCGCAGTATGGAACACCACGATTCCCAGGTTGACGCGGCGGCGAGAGGAGACGTTGAAGACTCCCCGACAACCCGCCGCGGCTTTCTCGGCTTCATGACCATCGTCCTCGGGGCGGTTCCCGTGGTCGGCGGCCTGTGGGCGACCCTGAGGGCCGGCCTTTCTCCCGCGCACAGCGACAAGACGAAGCTGCTTCGGGTGTACGGCCATGTGAACAAGGAGTTCGACAGTGTCAGCCGCCTGCCGGACCTTGACATCGAGTCCATAAACGACGTCATCGACGTGCTGGAAGACTCGCCGGAGGAGATGCCCTCGATCTCCTTGCCGACTGCGGAGCACTGATTCCTCGACCGAAGATCTTCCGCCCAGAGGCGAACCGTTCGACGCGTCTTCGTTCGGATCAGCGCTTCGTGGACTGCCGATCTGTGGCCGCGCCTGATCGCGTGTCCAGGAGAACACCGATGAAGCCCAGGTAGAAGGGAACGTACTCGACGATTTTGATCCCCAAATCCTCGACAACTTCTGCGACGTGCTCACGCACGCCAGGAGCGACCACTTGTTGCATGGCGATCCAATCCGGGCGTACGTGATAGGCGAGGTAGATGGACCCGGTGAAGACGAGCCAGAGCGTGCTGGGGTAGATGCACAGGAACGGCACCAGGAACGCGAGGTACCAGGGGTGCATCGTCGGCGTGAAGGAGACGAACACCATGAACAGGGCGGCGGCGACCTTTTGGATCGGCCATTGCCGTACCCACGCCAGGATCAGCAGCAACGAACCGAACAACACGATCGGGACCTTCGCGAGACGGTGTGGGTAGAACTCGAGGTCCGTTTGCACACCCGCGCTCTTCAGCCATTCGAGCACGATCTCCGACCCCAGGTGGAAGATGTAGAACACGCTGTCGTTCGCGCGCCAAGCATCTGCGTACCTGACTGTGCCATGGAAGATCCCCGGCCAATCGCCGATGGCCAACCCCCAGACGAACCGCGCGTAGAGAATCGAGAGGACGACGCAGAACGGCAGCAGAACCCACCATTTCTTGCGCGCGACAAACGGGAGAAGAACGAGAGGCAAGAGCTTGCCCGCCGTGGCGATGGCGAGCATCGCGCCGCTGACGTGGCGGCGTCCATGCGCATACGCGAAGAGGCACAGAAGGACAAAGAGAACCGCGAGGGAATCGCTGTGACCCTCCCCCGCGAATTCGAGGACCATCAGCGGACAGAACCCGTGGACGATCGCGAGCCGAGGCTTCGATCCGATGCGCGGCAACCACAACCACAACACGACGAAGATCAGAAGATCGCAGACACCGAAGAAGATCTTCATCCCAAGCGGCGTCGGTGAAATCGTCACGCCTGCCACGAGAGCGAACTGCACGGCAGGCGGGTAGGCGGCCGGCACGTCTTTGTTGTTGATCAGCTTCCAGTACTCGGGATGGCGCTGATCGGGGGGCGCGCCCGCGGGGGCAGTGACGTAGGGATTGTGACCCTCGAGCACCATCGTGCCCTCGTGCATGTAGCGGTAGACGTCATCCGAGAGCGCTGGCTGAAGTGGCAGCGCGAGGAGCCGGAGCAGCACGACGAGCGCAAACGCGTGGACGAATCCCGGTCGGTAGCGACCGGCGACCGCCGCGCGGCAGAGGATGATGTACGGAATCGTCGCGACGCCGTGCACGATCGCGCCCGTCCAGAAGTCGGTCGCGCGGTTACCAAATGCATCCAGAACCCACTGCCCGGCAACACCGGCGATCAGCAGTCCGACAAGTGAGACCAGGGAAGCTCGGGACATCGACGCCTAGATCTTCCCGCCCTTCTTCTCTTCTTTCTTCGGCGGCGGGACCTTCTTCGGCGGCGGCTGACCCTCGCGCGCTGGGTTGCGCTCCGGTCGGTCGGTCTTCCCGCCCTTGCCGGCCTTCTTGCGCTCCGCGGCTTCGCGCTTCATACGAACTTCGCGGGCGGCGACGATCGGCGGCTTGATCGCGTGGAACGTGAGCTCCATCTCCGTACCCGGCGGCGGGCAATCGGCTGTCTTGGACCAGTTCATCTCGTCGCGCGCGCGTTCGTGCTCGATCGTGAAGATGTGGTTGTTCGGATACTTGTAGCAAGTGCTGATCAGGTTGCCCTCGTAGTCCGCCATGTAGACCGGGGGCTCGCCGCGGTACATCTGCGCCATCCGCCCGCCGAGGTAGATCCACTGGTGATTCGTGACCGAGGTGTTCGCGTGCCAATCGAGCAACAGGTCATCCACGGGTCGGGTGATCTTCTTGCCGTCCTTGGCCTTGAAGGTCACGGTAATGTAGACCCGCTGACCGGACGGAGGCACGAGGATGAACGGGTCGGCGCCCGCCTTGAGTTGCTCCTCGGTCGGCTGCGGCTCCTTCTTCTTGAAGGACGCATTCTGACCCTTCTTCAAGCCGATCGTGATCAGCCCGACGTTGATGATGCTCGGCTTGGCTTGGGTCAACAGCAACGCCTCGTGGGTCTTGCCGATGCGGTGGATCAGGAGGAACTCGAGGTCGTTCGTCGGTGCGTTGACGACGACAGGGATCGTCAGCGTCTTCTTCTTCTCGTCGAGCACGATGTCGTACTTGGCCAGTGCGGCGAGTAATTGTTTCCGCACCTTGGCTTTCTTGGCCGCGTTCTTTGCCTTGGCTTTCGCCTGTGCGTCCTGCGCGCCGCCACCGGATTTCTCCACTTGCGCGGTGCAAGAACTGACGGCCAGGGAACAGAACAAGGCGAGAGCGGTTGCTCGAATCGTGCGGGTCATCATCTGTTCGTTGCCTTTCGCAGGATCGCGATCTGTTTGATCGTCTCGTTGTCGCCCTCGGCCAGGTCCCTGGCACGGAGCAGTTGTCTCTTCGCCTTGGCCATCTGACCGTCAGCGATCGATGCCCTCGCCCGACACATCGGCGCGCGGGCAGCCAGGGCAGCGATGGGATGATACCGGGCCACGGGATCGACGGCACCCAGGAGGGCGCGGCGAATCTGTAACGGCACCACTTCGCGACTCCACGCCCGACTCGCCGCCGCGTAGAGTCCCGCGGCCTTCTCGTAGTCTCCGGCGGTCTCCGCCTCGTCGGCGAGCAGCATCTGCGCCGGGCCTACGAATTCGGTGGAAAGGTCGGGCGCGGCCAGGATCAACCTCGCGATCACCGGGCCGAGCTCGTCGAGGAGCTCGTCGCGCCGCGCGATCCCGATGAGGAACAGCCCCAGTCGTTGGCGATTGAGCACGAATCGACGGGTCGTGATCTGCGCGGCGACCTTTTCGAACGCGGCCCTCGGCTTCACGTGCTCGTCGCGTCGCAGCAGGTTCGCCGCAGGCGTGAGCACGGGGTACGCCCCGCGCGCGCTGCCGAACGTCTGATCGATGCTGTACTGAATCTCCTGCTTCGGGTTCGTGAGCGGGGCGCGCAGTACGACGTGCGCGAGCAACTCGAGGCCCTTCGCCGTGATGGGGTCGCCGAGTCCACCCCCCACGATCTCGAACGCGAGGTCCTGCTGGTCGTGGCCGTAGGGCTTCGCGAGAAGCTTGTAGATCTGCCCGTGGAGTTTCTCAGAGTCTCTGGCGAGAAGACCCCGCAGCGCGACCAGCCGGACTTCGTACGACCCGTCCTTTGTCCAGAGCTCCGCGAGGAGGGAACCGAGATCGAGGTCTTTTCGCGCGAGAAACCACTCGAGGAGTTCGACGCGACGCTCTTCCCCGAGATCGCCTTCGCGCTCGGTGCGCTCGTCAGGATCACCTTCCTGGACATGCAGGTACTTCCGCGCGAGTTTCGCGAGGTCGGCGGTCTTCAGGAAACGGTCCATGAGTTTCTGGACCTGTCGCATCTCCTCCGGCGCGAGCCGCGGAATCTCCCGGACCAGCTCGTCGTTGGCGCCGCGGTCGCCAAGCTTCGCCAACGCGATGAGAATGCGGTGCAGAGACGACCGATTCTCTTTCGTCCTGTGGGTCGTCAAGCGTTCGCGTTCCTTCAAGAGGATCTCGTAGCACCACGGTTTCGGCTTCTCCATCAACCAGCGGATGGCCAACGCGGTGTGGTCACCCTTGCGCATCGCGACCCACGCCTTCCGCCCCGCGGCCTCCGTGCCCCACAGGATCAGCGCGCGTGCCGAGGAGGCCTGGAGCTGCACGTGGACCGACGACTCCGCGTATTCGAGGATCATCGGCTCGAGCTTCTTCGGGATGCGTCCGCGAGCCAACGAGTTGACCGCGTAACTACACGCGATGAAGTCGCCTGCCTCCAACGTCTCGACGAATACCTCGAGTGGCAGCTTGGCGAGCGGGAGCTTGAGAAGATGCCAGAGCCGCCGGCCTTCGCCGACGATCCCTTCATTCACGGCGAACTCGAGCATCGTGGGGTGGTAGACCTCAGCTTCGATCAGCGTGCTGAAGGCGTTTACGGACACGCGCTCGCCGTCGGCCAGAAAATCTACGATTCGCGCAATCCGCTTCGGCGTCGTCAGCACGGTGCCGGCGAGTCGGATCAACTCCTTCGGGAAAGGCTTCGCGCTGTCGAGGGCGCGTGCCACGTACTCGTTCACGAGTTTGGATTCGCGCGAACTCAGCCAGTGGAAGATGTCGGCGCGAACCGTCGACGCCGACCGCAACGCCTGCTGGAGGAGTATGCCCTCGCCGTTCGTGGAGATCCGCTCGAGGCACGGCAGGAGCGCGGAGACAGGCGTCCCCGCCCGCACCCTGATCTCGAATTCAGCGATGAGCTTGTCCGCGATCCTCGGCTCGAATCGGGCTGCGGCGTAGCCAGCGCGGTTGCTGATCGCGACGTCCGAACTGGCCGCAGCGTCCATCACGAGCAAGGCGAGCTTGTGGAGGATCCGCTCGGAAGGCAACGAGTTGATGGCGAGAACCCGCTCCATCTCGGTGAGTTCGTCTTTCGCGAGGATCCTCTCGAGCCACGGCCCGGACTGGGTGCGGGGCCGATCCGCCAGCCAGGTGATGAGACGCAGCTTGGCCTTTGGCGCATCAGCGAGTTTCTCGGCGATGGCGATCGGGAACGGCGACCGCTCAAACACGACGAGCCGGCACGCGACCTCCGCGAGGTCCTCGACATCACTGCGCAACGCCTTGACCAGGAGTTCGTCGTCGAGGAGCTTTCGATCCTCGAGCTCCAAGAGCGCGAGCGGCCTGAGTTCGTTCGGTCCTTCGGCGAGCGTCTTCTTGACGGTGTCGTCGCTCGCGACCGGCAGCAGCGCACGGCGAATCACTGGATTGTAGTGCAGTGAGATCTGCCGCAAGGCGGCGATCTCCTGCTTTCGGTCGCGCAGCAGGCTCACCGCGGCGAGCACGACCTCTGGGCGTTTCGATTTCAGCAACGCCTTGAGTTCGGCGGCGGGAAGGTCTGCGAGAAGAGCCAGGTGACGACGCGCGATCTCCCGTGTCACGGGCTTCTTCGCCACCAGGCCGCGCAGCCACTGGTCGGTCTGAGCCACGCCATTGGAAACGAGAACAAATGGAAGCGACACGAGGAACGACCGCGCGAACCGAGACGCTCTCATCGCATGACCTCCGCGATCGCCAGAGGAAGATCCTCGGCGCAGAGGCCCGACGGCGACAGGCGACTCGCGATGAGATCACCAGCCTTGCCGTGGATGTTCACGCCCAGGCACGCCGCGTCGAAAGGATCCATCCCCTGGCACAGCAGCGCACCGATGAGACCAGCGAGCACATCACCGGTACCACCGGTCGCGAGTCCGGAGTTGCCCGTCCGGTTGCGGTAGAACCTCGTACCATCGCACACGACGGTGCCCGGCCCCTTCAGCACGACGATCTGACCGGTCATCGCCGCGAGATCCGAGACGGTCGCTCCCCGATCGGCCGACAACGACTTGCTGTCGCTCTTCATCAATCGAGCGGCCTCCCCCGGGTGCGGCGTGAGCACGATCGGCGAACGCGCGGTCAACTTTCCCGCGAGCGGCGCCAGCAGATTGAGTCCGTCGGCGTCGAGTACGATCGGACCCTCGTGGTCGCGCAAGACGAGGCGCACCTGCTCGCCTGTCTCAGCGACGGTGCCGAGACCCGGTCCCACCACCGCCGCCGTCGTCTTCTCGAAGAAGCCCCGAAGCATCGAGGTGCGCGGCAGGGTCGTCGCCGAGGGCACGGCGATGGTGAAGGGAGACATCAACTCCTCCGGCAGACACGCGCGGCACAGTCCAGCGCCACCGCGAAGCCCGCCGCGTGCTGCGAGAATCGCGGCGCCCAGCATTCCCGGGCTCCCAGCGAGGAGGGAGAGCGTGCCGAAGGTTCCCTTGTGACCGTCTACCGGGCGCTGCGGAAGCGCGGGAACCTTGATGATCTGTTTCACGAGAGGAGTGTAGAGGGCCACTGCACCACGGACGTCACCTCGCCTACGTGGATCTTCTGCGTGTTGCGAACCGGAACGCGATGGAACGCGCGCAACGTCTCGGGAACCTCGGACCAGAACGCGATCTCCCGCAGCAGATCTACGACGACTGGCAAATAGCCCCGCTCCGAGCCATCGTCGATCTTGATGGCGAACCCGATGCCGCGCCCGGGCAGTCCGAATGCGTACACCCCCTCCGCGCCGTTCTTGCAGTAGATCTTGCCGGGCTGAGACCGGATCAAGGCGGTGCAGATCCGCCCCTCCCCCGCCAGGGTGACGGGGTGCTCCGTGATGGCTCGCAGCATTGTCCAGCATGCTTCTTCCCGAACGGGAGAGAGACCCTCCGGGTTCGTGAGGTTGGCGAACGCGGCGGCAAGATTCTCCAGCGGGATCCTGAATGTCGGGGCTCCGCAGCCGTCCAGACCGACCGTTATGTCTGCCGGGGAGAGCCCCGCCATCTCCACGACAGCCCGCCGAATCAGACTCTGCGAGGCAGTCTCCGGATCCAGGTAGTCTTCCTTCGCCACCCCCATGTCCGCGGCGAGCAGCAGGAATCCGGCGTGCTTGCCCGAGCAGTTGTTGTGGATCTTCTGTGGCTTGACGCTTCGCGCGGCGATCGCGCGACTCGACGGCCCGTCGAACGGCGCGTGCGGACCGCATCGGAGATCGTCCGGCGTGAATCCTCCCCGCGCGAGGATCCTGGCCGCGATCGCGGTGTGATGTTCGGTTCCGTTGTGGCTCGCGGAGGTCAGCGCGAGTTCCTCGGGACCGAGTCCCAGCCTCGTAGCGATCCCGCGTTCGACGAGCGGGAGGGCCTGCATGGGTTTCACCGCGGAGCGACAGTAGACCGCTTGCCGCGGATCACCGATCGAGTATCGCACCGCGCCGTCCGCGAAGACGACGAGGGAACCGGTGTGCACAGATTCCACGTGACCACTGCGGGTGACCGTGCTGAGGATCTGGCCTTTCGTTCCCATCGACCACCCTTGTAGACGCCGGCCGAAGTAATGAATAGCCTGCGGACCAAATGAGCGAGGTCCTCGAGGTCCAACTGTCCCGCGTCGTCATCCAGGAGAAAGACGACCAGAATTTCATCCACCTCCAGGAAAAGGACGGACACCGCAGCTTCCCGATCGTCATCGGGTTCAACGAAGCGGCGGAGATCAACCGCAAGCTCCGCGGGCTCGACTCACCGCGTCCGATGACGCACGACTTGATCACACGCATCCTCGCCGCGCTCGGGTACAAGATCACCAAGATCATCATCAGCGACCTCAAGGAGAGCACGTTCTACGCGACGCTCATCGTCGAGAATCAAGATGGCGAGAAGGGAGTAGACTGCCGGCCCTCGGATGCCATAGCCTTGGCCGTGCAGACTCATGCGCGGATCTACGTTGCCCGCAAGGTGCTCGACATCGTCGCGCCCGAATAGGCTGTCTCGCAGCGAGTCATCAACCCGCGGAGGGTTGGCAGAGCGGCCGAATGCGCTGGTTTTGAAAACCAGTTTGGGTCAAACCAACGGGGGTTCAAATCCCTCACCCTCCGCCACTTTCCCTCCGCGCTGCGTCGCCATAACGTGGCCGGATGCGGACCAAGACGATCGCCGTCGCGTGCGTGCTGGGTGTGCTTCCCGCGCAGGAGAAAGAACCACCGACGGCGAAGCCGCCGGCCAAACCAAACACGGCAGAGACCCGCGCCGGCCCGCTCGATGTGTTGTGGAAGGTCCCGCTCACCTCCACGTCGTTCGGCGGCGCGGCGGTAGCCGACGCCGATGGTGACGGCAAGCTCGAGGTCGCGTTCTGCACGTACTTCTACGACTCCCGCGTGCTCGTACTGAACGGTGAGGACGGTTCGGAGTTGTGGACGCATCGATCGAAACCGAAGAGCGAACGCGGCGAATGCTGGGATGCTTCGCTGAGGTTCGCCGACGTCAACGCCGACGGCAAACTCGAGCTCGTCGTTCCCGTGTCGAGTGGCTGCCGCGTGCACGCCTACGATGCGAAGACGGGCAAGGACGTGTGGACGTACCGAACGGGACCCGGAGACTGCATCGACAGCCCGCCCGCGATCCTCGACGTCAACAAGGACGGCATTCCCGACGTGGTGTTCGGCTCGTTCCACAAGCGGTTGCACGTCGTCGACGGCAAGACCGGCAAGGGCATCCGGACGGTCACGGGTTTCGACGGGTTCGTGCAGACCGGCCCCGTGGTCCTCGACATCAACGGCGATGGTGAGATGGACTACATCGCCGGAACGATGAAGGGCGACAACCGCGTCACTGCGATCGACGGCAAGACCGGCAAGGAGATCTGGCACTACGAGATCGGCAAGTCGATGGGGATCTACCACGGCCCGTCCGTCGGCGATCTAGACGGCGACGACAAGCCCGAGATCGTGATCTGCGCCTACGACGGTCGGGTCAGTTGTCTCGAGGCGTCGAATGGCAAAGTCGAATGGTCGGTGAAGCCTGGCGATCGCTACTTCATGGCGCCCACTGCGATCGCCGACATCGACGACGACGGCAAGCCCGAGGTCATCGCGGTCAGCCAACGGCTGACGGTGATCGAGCACGACGGCAAAGTGAAGTACAGTGTGTCTCTTGCACGCAAGAACCCCTACGGCGGCGCGCACCGCGGCGCATCGATCGCGGACCTGGATGGAGACGGCAGTCTCGACATCGCGTACCTGATGGACGATGGGTACTTCGCGGTGCGGTGCGGTCGAGACGGCAAGCTGCTCTACGACCTCGAGGTAAAGTCGTATTTCGAGGGAACGGTGCGAGGCAACAACAACGGTCCCGTACTCGCCGATCTGAATGGCGACGGCAAGCTCGACGCGTTCTTCGTCGTCGGGTCCGGCTCCTCGCGCGGCAAAGGCGCGGGCGTCGCCGTCTGCGTCACGGGTTTCGACGGAACGGGCGACGGATGGTACATGCTGCGGCATGACGCGTTGAACACCGGCAACGTGGGCACGCCGATCACTCCTGCGCTTCGCGAGCGCATTCGACCCGCGAAGAAACAGCCGAAGAGGTAGGCAGAGGCCCAAGGGATCCAGCTAGGGCTCTTCCACGCGGCGCAACCGGTACAGGTGCACGGTGTCCTCGACGGCGCGCACCCGCGCTGGATCCCGCCACCAGTCGTCACTCACCGCCACGACGCGACCGCGCAAGAACGCGCTCTCCTCTGATGCGAGGAACTCCACGAGCTCCGCCGCATCCTCGGGCGGACGGTTGATGTGGCGCTCGGGATGTTCGGTGCCGGTCCGCGCCTCCTCGGCCTCGACCTCACGCAACCGGTCCGGATCCCAGACGAGACCGGGCGCGACGCAGTGCACGCGAATCGCCGTGTCGAGCAACTCGGCCTGCAGTTGGTCGGTGAACCGGCAGATCGCCGCCTTGGCGGTGGCATACGCGGAGCCGTTCACGCCCACCCAAGGGAAGAACGCGCCGCCACCCGTGAAGGTGAGGATCACGCCCCGATTCTGCTCGCGCATGATCGGCAGCGCACAACGAGCCGCGTAGAAGGCGCCAAAGACGTTCTTCGCGAAGACGTCGCACCACTCCGACGGATCCACCGCATCGATGGGCGCATGCGCCCCGGCACCACCGGCTGCCGCGACCAGGATGTCGATCCGACCGTACAGGTCGAGGGTCTGGGCGATGACGGCCTCCACGTCCTCGAGCCGCGTGACGTCGGTCGGGATGGCCAGGCCCTGGCCACCAGCCGCCTCGATGCCCGCCAGCGTCTCCTTCAGCCGCGCTTCCTGTCGGGACGCCACGACGACCCTGGCGCCGGCACGAGCCAGCCTCTGCGCCGTCGCTCGACCGATATTCCAGCCCCCTCCGGTCACAACGGCTACGGCATCGCTGCCACCCGTCAAGGACCAGGTCACGGGCCCACCCGAGGCTTCTCATCATTCATGGCCGAGAGCATAGCCTCGCCCCGGATGATTCCGGAAAGCGGTCGCGCTTCCCCGCAGATGAACGCTTGCACAGGCGGCACCTCCCCGGTCTACTTCTCCGCTCACTCCAGTGTAGGAGAGGTGGCAGAGCGGCCGAATGCACCGCCTTGCTAAGGCGGCCTGGCCGAAAGGTTAGCGAGGGTTCGAATCCCTCCCTCTCCGCCACACTTCTTGCCTTCGGACTTCCCTCGGGAGAAGATCCGAAGGCACATCCTGGGAGGGATGCATGAAGAATACGGCTTGCGTGACCATGTGGATCTGCGGCGTCGTCGGGGCGGCCTTGTGTCTCCCCGGATGCGCCGTGCCGAAGCTCCATATCGAAGCCGAGCCGACGCACACGGCGGTCTACGTCGACGGCAAACACGTTTTCACGCGGCAGCCGCCGTCCGACAAAGCGAAGCTCGACGCCGACGCGGCTGAGCCCACCCCGCCGGAGACTTCCCTCGAGACCCCGTTGCGGTACTACGGCACCGCAACCATCAGCGGCACGATGCCGACCACGGAGTGGGTGGACGTCCGTCACAACGTCACGATCGACGAACCGTTCTCACCCTGGCTCCTGCCGTTCGACTTCGTGCTCGAGTGCGTGACGTACCCATTCCGTGGTGACCGGTACGAAAACCGCGTCACCGTCGCCCTGACTCCTCGTCGCGAAGAGACCCCAGGCGTCTCCCCGCGCGAGATCCCTGCCCTCAAGGCTCGCGCCAGCGCGGCGCTCGGAGAACGCTGACACATGCGGACGACAAAGGTCTTGTTGTTGGGATTGGGACGGTTCGGCGGCGGGACCGCTACGGTCCGCTACCTCGCCGGATTGGGCTACCGGATCCGCGTCGCCGACCGGGCAGGACCCGAGACCCTGCGCGAATCTGTCGCATCGCTCGCCGACCTGCCGCGGCTCGAGTTCTGCCTCGGTCGGAACGACGACTTCCTCATCGACGGCGTCGACCTCGTCGTGTGCAACCCGGCCATCCCGTCGAAGCACCGGTTGCTGACCCGCGCCGCCGCCGAGGGCATCCCGGTCACCCAGGAGGTCAACATCTTCCTGTCCTCCTACCCCGGTCGGGTCGTCGCGGTCACCGGCACGAACGGCAAGTCGTCGACAGCGACCCTGCTCGCCGCAGCGCTCCGCCGGATGGGCATCGCGACGCTGCTCGGTGGCAACATCGGTCACAGCCTGTTGGACGACGCCGGAAACTGGCGGGAGAGACAGGTGGCGGTCCTGGAACTCTCATCCTTCCAGCTCGAGCGCGTCGACCCGACACAGCACCGAGTGGCGGGGACGGTATTCACGCGCGTCACCGAGGACCACCTCGATCGCCACGGCACTGTCAAGGCGTACCACGCAGCCAAGGCGAAGGCGGCGGCGATGGCGGGCGAGTTCCTCGTACACGAAGCCGGCGACGAGGTCGTGGCCGCGATGGAACACACCGCCGCCCGGACACTGACCTACGGAACTTCCACCGCGGACGTGTCCATCACGGCGACCGCCACGGGACGCGAACTGTGGTCGCGACTCGAAGGGGACCCCGGTCTCGTCCTCACCGAATCCGCGCTGGCCATGCCCGGGAGCTACCAGTTGCGCAATGCTGCAGCCGCGTACACAGCCGCGTCCCAGTTCGGCATCGGCAACCGCCACGCGACCGGGTTCGCGATGGCGATAACCCCACCACTCCCCCACCGTCTCCAGCTCGCCGCGTCTGTCGACGGGATCCGCATCTTCGACAACAGCGTCTCGACACAGGTCGAGAGCACGCTGAGCGCGCTGGCGAGCCTCCGCGGGCGCGTCCACTGGGTCGGCGGCGGGAAGAGCAAGGACGGTCGGTTCCAGGAGCCTGGTCGTGAACTGAGCTCGCAGGTGGCGACGGCACACCTTTTTGGCAGCGCCGCGCCCGAACTCTCTCGCGCGATGGCGGATCGGGTGACCACCACGGTGCACGACGGGCTCGAAGACGCCCTCGATTCCGCCTGGGCCCAGAGCCGCGCGGGCGAGACGATCCTCTTCAGCCCGGCGTTCGCATCGTTCGACCAGTTTCCCAATTTTGCGGCCCGGGCCGCCCGATTCGAAGCCTGGGTCGACCGCGTTCGCCACGCCGAACACGCGACCGGTACGGCATCTGCAACTTCCCCTGCTGACGGCTCGCGTCCGCCGGGCTAGACTCGTCCCCCGCCCATCATGCAGTGCACTGTCTGCCACAAGACCCTCGCGACGGTCCACGTCCTCGACCTCGAGAACGGTTCGGTCATCGATGAACAGAGCCTCTGTCCGACCTGCGCGGAGAGCGCCGGATACGTCCACCCCAAGGCCGCGCCGCTGAAGATCTCTCCGGAGATCCTCGAGGACCTGCTCGGTGGGATGAAGTCGAGCCCCACTTCGGAGGTCCCCGAGACCGGCGACACGTGCCCGGCTTGCGGCCTGACCGCCAACCAGTTCCGGTCCCGGGGTCGTCTCGGCTGCCCGCGCTGCTACGAGATGTTCCGCGACAGCCTGCTGCCCCTCCTCGAGCGGGTCCACGACGGGACGAGTCACCGGGGACGGTGCCCGAGGAAGTCTGCAAGAATGGCGGGTAAGGATGACAGGCTGGCAGATCTCAGGTCCAGCTTGCAGGACGCCATCACCGCCGAAAACTACGAACTCGCCGCCGACTTGCGGGACCAGATCCAAGAACTGTCCCGTGGCGAGGAGTCGACGAATTGAGCCTGCAGCCCGACGCGCCGGAGAACTTCCAACCCGGCGAATGGCTCCGCGGCGAAGGTCCCGATAGTGACATCGCCCTCTGCACCCGCGTGCGCCTCGCGCGCAACGTCCAGGGCTACAGCTTCTCGACCTGCATGGGTGACGCGGAAGCGAGAGAACTGGACTCCCACGTCGGGGAGCAGCTGCGGGCGCTCGGTCCCGACAGCAAACTCGAAGTGATGGACCTGCTGACCCTGGACGAGCTCGACCGACAGATGCTGATGGAGTGCCACCTGATCAGCCGCGACCACGCCACCGGGCAACGCCCTCGGAGCGTCGCCGTCGACGAGCGCGAGAGTGTGTCGGTGATGGTCAACGAAGAGGATCACATCCGCGCCCAGAGGGGTTGGACGAGGCGCTCATGCAGGCGCTGCCCCTCGCATTCTCCGAGGAATTCGGCTTTCTGACGACCTGTCCGACGAATACCGGCACCGGCCTGCGGGTCTCGGTCATGCTCCACTTGCCGGGTCTGGTGTGGGCAGAGGAAATCGAGAAGGCGACAAACACGGCGCAGAAGATCCACCTGGCCGTGCGCGGCCTCTACGGCGAAGGCAGCCGCGCGCTCGGCGACTTCTACCAGGTGAGCAACCAGGTGACGCTGGGGCGCTCGGAGAGTCAGATCCTCTCGGACGTCGGCCTCGCCGTCGAAAAGATGGTCAAGTGGGAACGACGGGTCCGCGAAGCGCTGTTGAAGGGTCGCCCGCGGGTTCGCACCCTCGATCGGGTCCAGCGGGCGATGGGCACCCTGGAGCGGGCACACATCCTGTCGAGCGAGGAGACCCTCAACTGCCTGTCCGCAGTGCGGTTCGGGGTGCAGCAGGGGATTCTGGACGCGTTGACGCCGAGCCAACTGAACCGCGCCGTTCTCCTGACGCAGCCCGCCCACCTGCAACGCCTGGCGGGCGATCTACTCGGACCCGATGAAAGAGACGAACAGCGAGCGGGGTTGATCCAGCGACTGCTCGGTTCACGGAACTAGCCGTCCACCGTCCCTCACCCGACGTATGGAGGACGCGGTCGGCTGCCCCACCCGCCGCCGCAGATCGCCCAGGCTCAGCGCCGTGACCTCGCCTTCACAGGCAATCGCGGACCGTCCCGTGGGCGTCGGAACAGCCCCCATCACCCCTTTTCCCCACCCTTCCCACACCCACCCGCAACGCCCTCTTTCCCGACGTGACCCCCGAGAACTGGGAACTAGTGAGGGTGTTTGGACCGTAACCTGAAGCGTCGGCACCGATGTTGCCAACGATCCCTGGCGTCTCGAGTTGCGCCACACACTGTTTCGCGGTGGACCGAAAGTGTACGATTCACCCACACGATTGAGACAAGCCGAGCCAGAAACGAGGAAGGGTCCTATGGGGCCCCACAGATCCGGGTAAATCCTCTACTGATTCCGGTCGATCTACTTTTGCAGAGGCACATTTAGCCGCCCCCAAGGACACGGAGAAAACCAAGCGGATGTTCGATCGATTCACCGACCGCGCCAAGAAGGTCATGTCCTTCGCCCGTCAAGAGGCCCAGAAGTTCAACCACGAGTACATCGGTACTGAGCACATCCTGCTCGGACTCATACAGGAGGGCAGCGGAGTCGCTGCCAATGTGTTGAAGAACATGGACATCGACCTGGAGAAGATCCGTCACGAGGTCGAGAAGATCGTCAAGACGGGTCCCTCGATGGTGACCATGGGGCAGCTGCCCTTCACGCCGCGAGCCAAGAAGGTGCTCGAGCTCTCCATGGAGGAAGCCAGCGCGCTGAGCCACAACTACATCGGCACCGAGCATCTCCTGCTCGGTCTGATCAAGGAGAACGAGGGCATCGCCGCGCAGGTGTTGATGAACCTCAACGTGAAGCTCGAAGAGGTCCGCGAGGAGGTCCTCGAGTTCCTCGGCGCGTCCGACGATCCGTCCGACGACGACGACGGCGTCGATTCCCTCGGTGTCGGCACCGGTTCCCAGACGAGCGGCAAGAGCAAGACTCCCGCGCTCGACTCATTCGGGAGGGACCTCACGGTGCTCGCCCGCGAAGGCAAGCTGGATCCCGTGATCGGTCGCGCCGACGAAATCGAGCGCGTCATCCAGATCCTCTCACGACGCACGAAGAACAACCCGGTCCTGCTCGGCGAGGCTGGTGTCGGCAAGACCGCGATCGTGGAAGGTCTGGCGCAGGACGTCATCCACGGCACCGTGCCGGAGATCCTGCGGGGCAAGCGCCTCGTGGTCCTGGACCTCGCGATGATGGTCGCGGGCACGAAGTACCGCGGTCAATTCGAGGAGCGGATCAAGGCCGTGATGACCGAGGTGCGCCGCGCCAAGGACGTCATCCTGTTCATCGACGAGCTGCACACGCTGGTCGGCGCAGGAGGAGCGGAAGGAGCGATCGACGCGAGCAACGTGCTGAAGCCCGCCCTGTCCCGTGGTGAGGTGCAGTGCATCGGCGCGACGACGCTGGATGAGTACCGCAAGTACATCGAAAAGGACGGCGCTCTCGAGCGTCGGTTCCAGACCGTCGCAGTCGATCCTCCGACCAAGGAACAGGCCTACGAGATCCTCAAGGGTCTTCGCGACCGCTACGAGGCGCACCACCGCGTCAGCTACACGGACGCCGCACTGGAGTCCGCGGTCGAGCTCTCGTGCCGCTACATCAATGGTCGGTTCCTGCCTGACAAGGCGATCGACGTCATCGACGAGGCCGGCGCCCGCGTCCGGCTGCGCGCGATGACCCAGCCGCCAGACCTGGCGAGCATGGACAAGGAAGTCTCCCGTCTCAACAAGGAGAAGGAAGAGGCCGTCGCCGGTCAGGACTTCGAACGCGCCGCGGACCTGCGCGACCAGTCCTACCAGCTGACCAAGAAGAAAGAGACCATCCAGAAGGAATGGCGCGAGAAGGAAGCCAGCAAGGAAACCGGCGGCGAGGTCGGCGAAGAGATCATCGCCGAGACGGTCAGCAAGATGACCGGCATCCCGCTGAACCGGCTCGACCAGGCCGAGGCCCAGCGCCTCCTCAAGATGGAGAACGAACTCGAGCACGAGGTCATCAACCAGCGCCGGGCCGTCACGGCGATCTCCAAGGCCGTGCGCCGCTCGCGCTCCGGTCTGAAGGATCCGCAGCGGCCGATGGGCTGCTTCATCTTCCTCGGCCCGTCGGGCGTGGGTAAGACGCTGCTGTCAAAGTGCCTCGCCAAGTTCATGTTCGGAACCGAGGACGCGATCATCCAGATCGACATGTCCGAGTACATGGAGAAGCACAACGCATCACGACTCGTCGGCGCGCCTCCAGGCTACGTCGGCTACGAAGAGGGCGGCCACCTGACCGAGAAGGTCCGCCGTCGCCCCTACGCCGTGGTGCTCCTCGACGAGATCGAGAAGGCCCACCCGGACGTCTTCAACATGCTGCTCCAGATCATGGAGGAAGGTCGCCTGACCGACTCCTACGGGCGCAACATCGACTTCCGGAACGTCATCTTGATCATGACCTCCAACATCGGTGCGAACCTGATCAAGAACTCCGCCGGCCTCGGCTTCACCTCGGTGAAGACGAGCTCCGATAGCGGCTTCGAGAAGATGAGCGAGATGATTACGGCGGAGGTCGAACGACACTTCCGCCCCGAGTTCCTCAACCGCCTCGATGAGATGGTCGTGTTCAACCAACTCACGCGCGAGGACATGAGCCTGATCGTCAAGTTGGAGCTCGCCAAGCTGCAGCAGCGCCTGACCGCCAAGCACCTGACCCTCAAGGTCACCAGCGAGGTCATGGAGCACTTGATCGACAAGAGCTTCCACGCCGACTTCGGCGCGCGACCGCTGAAGCGCGCGATCGAACGCAGCATCGAGGACCCGCTCTCGGAGGAGATCCTCCAGGGCATGCTCGAAGGCTACTTCGAGATCAAAGCGGTCATGGACGGCAAGGAAATCCGGTTCGAGAAGGAAGAGCTCCCGCCCCCGGAACCCGAGAAGATAGAGGACGACAAGGAGACCGTCGGCGCGGACGCCCTGGGGTTGGACGCAGGCGACCCCCCAGTCGAGCCTCCGAGCACCGAGGAAAGCTAGCCAAAGGCTGGCAAAGCGCGTCACCGCGACGGGAGGTTCATCCACTGGCTAGTGGATGAATCCCTACGTGATGCTCGCAGTCGCCGAGGGGTGCGGTCCCGGCATGGTCTCCGCGCTCCTCGATCCTCATCTCGACCCGGCTCGTGTGCGCGTCGACCCGCCGCCCCTGCCCCCCGCCGCGGTAGCGCGCCTCCATTCGCCCGAACTCATGGCAAGGGCTGAGCAGTGGATCGAGAGCGCGGCTGACCACGGGCTCTCTACGCTCACGCCCGCGGACGAGGACTACCCCGATCGACTCCGGTTCGCACCGCTGCGCCCGAACCTGCTGTTCGCCAAGGGCGAGGTCGGGCTCTTGCGGTCGTCGCAGACGACGGTCGCGATCGTCGGCAGCCGGAGCCTGACCGCCTACGGCGACAGCGCGAGCAGGGACTTCGGGCGCGCCATCGCCGGCGCAGGAATCGTGATCGAGAGCGGGCTGGCGTACGGCGTCGACGCCCTCTCCCACCAGGCGGCGCTGGATCAGGGCACGCCGACAATCGCCGTTCTCGCGGGTGGGCTCGACCGAATCTATCCGCCGCGACACGCAGAACTCGCGGGACACATCGTCGCGGCAGGTGGGTTGCTGCTCAGCGAGTCCCCGCCCGGAATGCGTGCCCGACGGGGCCATTTCCCGAGACGGAACCGGATCCTGGCCCTGGGCGCGGACGCCGTGCTCGTCGTCGAGGCAGGCCTGAAGTCCGGCAGCCTCCACACGGCGCGGTTCGCCGCGGACTTCGGCGTCCCGGTCTTCGCCGTTCCGGGTCCCTACACCAGCCCACGAAGCAGGGGCTGCCACGCGATCCTCGCGAGCGGCGCGCAGATCGCCGTCTCGCCCGACGAACTGCTCCGAGAACTCGGCGTCGCGGAAGCGATGCAACACCCCGAGAAGGACGAACGGCGCATGGAGTCATCCGCAGACGAAGAGGCAGTGCTGCAGATCCTGCGTGGTGGCCCACGACCGACGGATCTCGTGGCCCGGGAGTCGGGATTGCCCGCTGAGCACTTTCTCGCGGCGCTCATGGCGCTGCGGGAGAAGGGTCGCGTAAGGCAGATGCCGGGGGATCTGTTAGTGCTTGGGGACCTGTAGAGAGAACGCTCTTGGTCGGGTAGACGGCTATTCGATGAACAGCCAGACGCAGAGTTCCATCACGATGACGAGGACGAGCGACCACCACATGAACCTGCCGCACTTGCGGACCGAGTCGGCGAGGATGTCCTTCACGTTGTCGTGCTGCTGTCCGGTGTACACGATCATGATGAGGAACATCACGACGGCGTAGATCAGGATGCGGATGACGAGGTTCAAGCTGTCGCCACCCCTTCGCTCTGGTCGACGACGGAGTAGGCATCGATGATCACGACGATGTTCATCAGGCCTGCGACCGCGGTGAGCGTGTAGCCGAGGCTGTATCGCACCGGGATGGGGTTGGGAATCTCCAGCTGGCCGAGACCCAACGCCGAGGCGAGCGTCCCGCCGCCGAAGAACGACTGGCAGATCCAGTAGGCGTCGTGATGACCGCGGTCGACCCCTGCCCCCGCCGAGAACACGAGTCCGAGAACGAACACCAGGATGACCGCCCCGCCCATCAAGAGTCCCTTGCCCTTCTGGCCAGCGAGATAGTGGCCGGAGCCGGGCAGGAACCAGCTCACGCCGGCGATGAAGGCGCGGTTGTGCTCGCGCAGTCTCTGGCCGAGGGCGAGTCCGTGGGCATCGGCAGCGAACATGCAGGCGAGGAGGCCGGAGGATCCCGTGAGCCAGAAACCGAAGTGCTCCATCGGGCGGGCGAGGCGGAACATCCGCATCGCTTCGGCGCGACCAGCCGCGTCGGGCAGCTCGTGCATCAGACTCGCCACGATGGTGCACCCGAGGTTGGGAGCTTCGGGGAGCAGGTTCAGCGGCACCCACCGGATCATCCACGCGATCGCGTCGAACGGCTGGAACAGCCGGACCTGCATCAGGCGATCCTCGAGAATCAGATAGCCGACGAGGAACATCCCGACGGTCACGGCGAACGCCGCGAGCGCGCGCACCGGCTTGCCCAGCATGGCGTGCGCCGAACCGGGAACGAGCAGGCTGAGGAGGATCGCGGTGGTCGGGGTCATGTGGGGCGCGTGAGGGTAGCGGGAGCGGACAGGCGGAAAAACTCCGACGAGGAAAACGTCTTTGGGGAAGGCGACCCCACGACAATCCACGGATGCGATGATTCCTCGATGAGAGGTCAGACGATGGTCAGAGTCGGTGCGGCGCTGGGTGCCCTGGCGGTCGCCGCAGGGGCGTTCGGCGCCCACAGCCTGGACTGGAACCTGGCGGACCGCAGCGCGGAGAACTGGAAGACGGGGGCGCGCTATCAGATGTACCACGCGCTCGCGCTGGTGCTCGGCGGGATGCTCGCCGGACGCGGTCGTGCAACGCGAATCGCAGCGTGGTCCTTCCTCGCGGGCACCCTGCTCTTCTGCGGGGCTCTCTACACCCTGGGCCTCGGCGGCCCCAGGTGGTCCGGGGCGATCGCCCCGTTCGGTGGCACCCTGATGATCCTCGGGTGGGTGGCCCTGGCGTTCACGCGACCCGCGCCCCCCGTTGATTCGGCGTCTCGGTCGGTCGGCTAGCCCTGGTAGATGCCCATCACGGTCTTCAGTAGTTCCATGCCCTCGGCTTTCGGGCGCTGGAAGCTGTTGCGACCGATGATCGATCCGAAGCCACCGCCGGCGTGGAGGCCGCGGATTTCTTCGAGGACCTCGTCGGTGCCCTTCGCGGCGCCGCCGGAGAAGATGACGATGCGACGCCCGCCGAACGAGGACTGCATGACGTGGCTCACGCGAGCCGCGAGCGTGGAGATGTCGATGCCTTCAGCCTCGTACACCTTGCGCGCCGCGTCCTGCTCGATGAAGTCCGTGGGCGGCTTGACCTTGACGATGTGCGCGCCGAGCTGGCAGGCGATCTGCGCGGCGTAGGCGCAGACGTCGATCGCGGTCTCTCCGTCCTTCGAAATCCCGGAGCCCCGGGGGTAGGACCAGACCACGACGGCGAGCCCAGCCTCCTTCGCGTCCTCGGAGAGTTCCCGCAGCTCCATGTACATCTCGTTGCGGTCCGCGGAGCCCGGGTAGATCGTGAAGCCGATGGCCGCACAGCCTAGGCGCAGGGCGTCGTTGACCGAGCCGGTCACCGCGGGTTTCGGATCCTCGCTCCCGTAGAGGCTGTCGCTGTTGTTCAGCTTGAGAATCGTCGGGATCTTCCCGGCGAACTGGCGAGCGCCCGCCTCGAGAAACCCCAGCGGCGCCGCGTACGCGTTGCAGCCGGCGTCCACCGCGAGTTGGTAGTGGTAGAGAGGGTCATAGCCCTCGGGATTCTTGGCGAACGTCCGGGCGGGTCCGTGCTCGAACCCCTGATCCACCGGAAGGATCACCATCTTGCCGGTCCCTGCGAGGGTCCCGGTCTCCATCATCCAACGGAGGTTCTTCAGGACGCCAGGGTGATCGGAACCGTACCAGCTGAGGATCTCATCAACACGAGACATGGGTATCTCCAAGAACTGTGGTGACCAGAACCATTACCCGCTGGAACTCTGGCCCAAAGTAGAATACGCGGCACTGTGTGATTGTGATTGTGCGCAACCCGCTCGGGGGATCAAGGGCGCTGTCGACTCAGATTCCCTGAACCTTCATCGTCACGCACGGCGTCATGCCCGTGCCTCCCCTGGGGCACGCGACGATCCACTGGACCGACATCATCAGCCCGCAGAGGCCTCGGTTGACCGGGATGACGACGGGAACCCGCATCTCGCCCAGGCAGTTCATGCCCGGCCTGGGATTGCCGAAGGCCATCACGAGCGGTCGGTACGGCCCGAATGCGATCCGCACGGGGCCACAGAATCCCAGACTCACGCCGGAAGTGCATGGCTCGAACCCGATAGCGAGGATCGCCGTAGTGAAGTTCGCGGGAGCGTGGCCCAGCGTGAACGCGAAGTCGCCGTTGCCGAGCACCGGGTCTCCGACGGTGCCACCGGCCATCGTCGGACACCGCACGCAATCGCCATTCGTGCACGCCACGCCGTGCGAAGAGGGTTGCGTGGGCTTCACGGCGAGTCCCACGAACTGCTCGGTCGCCGTCCTCGCGCAGCATCCGCCGTGGACAAACCGGCACGAGACCGGGTTCGTCGTCACCTGCAACTTGCCGTACATCATCACTCTGCCATCCGTGACGTAGAGGGCATTGGAGCAGCCGTCGTAGGCCAGACCCGTGATCGGACCTAGCCGCATGTTCGCACACTTCTGCTGATCGATGGTGACGGCGAACTTGCAGATCACCGCGCACGGCTTCTCGATCGAGGTGATGTAGATGACGTTGGCGGGGGACGTCGTGACGGAGGAGGACGTCGCGATGAACAAGAAGCCCCTGGCGTCGTCGGCCGCCAACCCACCGATGATCCGCCGAGTGCCGAGATGACCCAGCAGGCTGCAGAACGACGGCTTGCCCAGCGCGCAACCCCCGACGTCGAGCCACCCGATAGTCTGGTTGTTGTACGACAGGAACAGGCGACCCAAAGGTCCCGGCACTCCGGGTTTGGGTTGCACACCCGCTTCGACGAACTCGAGGCCCGTCACGTAGCGCGTCGTCGTCCCCGCCGGTAGCGGCGCTGCGACAGGCTTGCACGCGAGCCCGCACAGCGTCGTCGTGCCGTGGACGTTCAACAGGGCCAGCGTGGATCCGTTGCTCACCCATACGCGGCTTTGGCGACCGTCCCACGCCGTGCCACCGGCGCGGGCAGCAACGCGAGCCCCGATGCCGTATCCCTTGGCCGAACACATCGTCTCCCTACAGACACCGCTCGCCAAGGACAGGCTGGTCACGGTCGGAACGGAGTGCGTCAGCCCGACCAGTTCCGCAGGAATAGCCGACGTCTGGCCGGCGAGGGCGGAAGCGATGCCCAAAATGGGCAGTGCGATGGGCAGTTTGGCGGAGAAGGAGAACAACACGGTTCGCTCAGGGATTCCCAATCACACCTGAGTGTCCACAACCCCTGGCAGAGCCGGGGGTTTACTGAATTGGGACACGACCGAACCGCGGTCAGTTGGTCGTGATCTCGAACGTCAGGCAGTTCGTGATCGCGTTGCCACGGCCTGACCCCCCCACGCATTCCATCGCCCACTGAGCGGACATCTGCGCACCACAGAATGCGACGATCTTCGGCACGCCGAAGCTGAATACGGCGCGCCCATCGCAAGGCCCGCCCCCCACCGGGGTGACCCGCATCGCGATCAGCAGTGGCGGCACGGCGAGGCCGATCTTGACCGTTTCGCAGAACCCGATGGGCACCCCCGGCGTGACGCACCCGCCGACGCCAACCGCGAGGAAGGCGGGATTGGAGCCGGTCGGAGCATTGGTCAGGGTCAGCGCGAAGTTGCGGTTGCCGAGGAAGGCCTCGCCGTAGGTTCCGGCGACCATGCCGGGGCAGTCGATGCAGGGCGCCCCAACGCACGACTTGCCGACGGTGAAAGCCCGCTTCGGGCCGACGCACAGACCGCCCAACCGATCCGCTGTTCCACGATCGCAGCACCCGAGCGACGTGAGCGAACACTTGTTCTTCCCCGCGTCGTAGACAAACTTCGCTGCCATCACGAAGCGACCGTCCGTGATGTAGAGCGTGCTCGTACACGCATCGAATCCGAGACCCGTGATCGCCGAGAGCCTGGTC
>CAYYAQ010000043.1:30703-35947 GCA_964469555.1 uncultured candidatus Brocadiaceae bacterium
CGAACCGCAGGCGGGCACGGACATCTCACAGCCGACGGCGAAATTGCACCACGTCGACGAGATCGGCTTCGTCGGGAAGCCCAATGAGCCCGCCCAGATCTTGTTCTGGACCGTGGACGCGCCAAACGTGCTCGCGCTGACGAACATCAGTCGGCGGACGTCGTCCGTCGCCAGCCCACCGATCGTGTAGCCCGCCGGAATGACCGACTTGCGCCACGTGTCACAGGCCACCGCGCTGAGCGTGCAGCCGGAAGTATCGATCCAGTACAGGTGGTTCTCCGAGTCGCTCATGAGGAGCGCCGCCTCGTCTTCCCAGTACGCCAGCCCGGTAACCTCGGCGCTGGCCGAGCGCAGCGGCGCGAGCTGCGGATTGCAGCGGAACGTGCACGAGTAGGGATCCACCTGGGCGAGTTGCTTGCCGTTGGAGATCCAGACTCCGCCGAGGCTCTTCGTCAGGTTCGGGGGTACATCACTGTTGAAAGCCACGCCACCGGCCCATCCGCTGCTCAACCGCAGGAAACCCGTCAGACTGCATCCGGCCAGGGTGCACCCGGCGGAGTCGACGCCCTGGCGCACGAGCGACGGCGCGGTCGAGCCCGAAGTGAGGGTGATTCCCATGACCTCGCTGCGGACAGGATTGGCCTGCGCCGGAACCGACACCGTCAGGACCGCGATCCCGAGGAAAAGCGAAGTGAGCCGGAAAGGAATCGGAGCGCGCATATTGCCTTTATCGGCTATCTCCCCGATACGTACCGAGCCGTGACTCGCAAAATCCACGGCATTCCTCCGGCGCCACGACGGGTTCGACTCCGCGCCGTATTGTGGCGATGGTGGCCGTTTGCGTTCTCGGGGTTCGTCCTGGGGGTCTACGGCGGGTTGATCACGCTGATGTTGGTCCTCGCCGCCGGCGGCAAGCCCGCGGACGACAAGTTGCTCGACACGCACAGCGAGGTCGTTGTCGGCCTCGTCACGAAGGTCGAGGGGGGCGCGGACGGCAGGCCGATCCGACCGTCTTATCGATTCACCACCAGGTCCGGTCGCCCGCTCCCCAACTGTCGAGCCTTCCTGGACCAGAAAGGAATCGCGAAGAACGACCCGATCGAGGTCGAATACGTGCCAGGCCAACCCCACATCAACCGGCCCGTGGGCGGCAAAATCGCCCTGGTGCCGCCGCTGTATTTGACGTTCGTGTGGTTCTTCCGAGCCGGAGTCCTGTGTTTCGCGATCTGGCTCACCGCGGTGTGGCGACTGCGCCGACTGATGATCCACGGTGACATCACGGTCGGCACGGTGACCGCGACGCATCCCGCCCCCTACGTCATGCCGACGACGCTGCGCGTGGACTACTCCTACCGCGACCACAACGCGCATGAGAAGACCGCGTCGCACTGGGTTCGCGCGCGGTCGGCTCTCGGCATCCGGATCGCGGAGAACCCCAAGCAGATCGCGGTGTTGCTCGGTCGCAGCGGACGCGGCGTCAGCCGGTTGGTGATGGCTGACGACTTTGTGGTAGAACTCGGCGCACGAGATGACGACAGCGGAATCCCCGATCCCTGAGGCCAGCATTCCCGACGCCCCGCGTGATGTGCGGTGGCGCACCTGCCTCGGGCGACGCTGGATCCTGGGGATGTTCGGTATCCTCTTTGGTTACTCTGCGGTTGTGATCCTGGTCTTCGTGCTCCTCGACGCGGGAAGTTCCCCAATCGACGACAGCCTGCTCGATTCCGGCAGCTGGACCGCGACCGGCAAGATCAATGCCGTGGAAGAGATCGAGACCGGGTGGTCCGGGGTCGCTTGGCGTCTCGACTACACGTTCGAAGTGAAGCGCGGTGAAATCCTCGGCACGAGCTACGCGTCCGAACGGTCGCGCTCCATGCGCGTCAACGAACAGTGCACGGTCGAATACGTCCACGAGAAGCCGGAGATCAACCGGATCGAGGGCACGCAGAAGGCGTTCTTCAGCCCTGTAGCGAGCGGGCTCGCCTCGGTCCTCGCCATTCTCGGGATCATCGGTCTGCACCTCTGGCTCCGTTCGGCGCTGCGCCTGCGGATCGCCTTGCGGGAGGGGCGATTGACGACAGCCCAGATCATCGAAGCCAGGCTCCTGCGCTTCGTGAACCCCCAACCCGTGAGCGTTCATTACCGGTTTCAGGACAACCTCGGAATGGAGCACATCGCTGGCCACTGGGTCGGCTCGAAGTCCAAGCTAGGTCGCCAGTTGATCAGCAACGAACCGCGCGAATACCCGGTCATCCACGACGAGGGCAATCCGGCGATCAGCCGGCTCGTTCACGCCGAGGACTTCATCGGTGGAGAACAGGCGTGAGCACCGTCGAGGAGCTCCTGGGCGCAGGCGGGACCATCGCGCAGCGTCTAGCGTCGTACGAGGAACGCCCCGAGCAGATGGATCTCGCTCGGGCCGTCGAGGCAGCGCTGGCGAACCGCACGAGCCTCCTCGCCGAAGCGGGCACCGGGATCGGCAAGTCATTCGCGTATCTCGTGCCAGCGATCGTCCACGCGACATCCGGTCGGGCGCGGGGACCAATCGTGATTTCCACGCGCACGATCGCGTTGCAGCAACAACTCGAGCTCAAGGATCTTCCCTTCCTGCAGGGTGTGCTGCCGCTCGAATGGTCTGCGGTCACGGCCGTCGGTCGCAACAACTACGTGTGCCTGCGGCGGCTCGACCTGGCGCGGAAGGAGCGAGGATTGTTGTTCCCCGACGCCGAGCGGGAAGTCCAGCTCGACGACATCGTCCAGTGGTCGCTGTCGACGCGAGACGGCACGCGCATGAGCCTGCCCAGTCCGGTCGACCACGCGGTGTGGGACGAGGTCCGCGCCGAGCACGGCAACTGCCTGAACAAAGCGTGCCCGCACTACGACCCTTGCCACTACCAGCGTTCCCGACGTCGCATGGGCTCGGCGGACATTCTGATTGTCAATCACGCGCTCTACATCGCGGACGTGGCGCTGCGCATGGCCGGGGCGAACTACCTGCCTCAACACGAAGTCGTGATCTTCGACGAAGCCCACCATCTGGAACGCGTGGCGACCGACGGTCTGGGGCTGCGCATGACGCGCGGAACGATCGAGTGGCACCTGCGGCGGCTCCACCCAAAGAACGCGAAGCGCAGCCTGCTCGCGCGCTACGGCAGTACGATCAGCAAGACTCTCGTCGGACAGATCCGGATGGTCGCGGAGGACTTCTTCGACCAGTTCGCCGTGCGGCTCTCACGGATGCGGCAGGACACCTGCGAGCTCGGCGACACGGAGTTGGAAACCGAGCTCGCCGACGTGTTCGCGCGGCTCGGCGAAGAGCTGTCCCTCGACGCGGGGAACATCGAGAACGTGAGTCTCAAGACGGAAATGCTCGCCCGTGCCCGCGGTTGCCTGACCGTAGCCGCTACGCTCCATGCCCTGTGTCTCCCTCCGCGCAACCCCGACGCCATGCCGACCGTTCGCTGGATCGAGAGAACGCGACGGGACCCGGAGCTGCGCAGCGCACCGATCGACGTCAGCGAGGTTCTGCGGCAACATCTCTTCACGCCTGATCACACCGCGATCCTCACGAGCGCGACGATGGCGGCGGGGCGATCCGGCTTCGAATGGATGCAGCGACGGCTCGGCATTGAAGACGCGCGGTCGCTCAAGCTCGGGTCACCGTTCAAGTACCGGGAACAGGTCGAGCTCGTGCTCGAGGAAGCGCTGCCCGATCCTGGTCGGGATCCAGAAGCGTTCCTGCGCGAATCCAAGAGCCGCATCCTCGAACACATCCGCGCCAACCGCGGTCGCGCCCTCGTGCTCTGCACGTCGTGGAACTTCCTCCACGAGATCGTCGAACACATCCGCGAACCACTCCTCTGGGACGGGATCGAGCTGCTCGTGCAGGACGAGGCGTCCGTGCCGGAGTTGCTGCGACGCAAGCGCGAAGAGCCATCGACCGTCCTCGTCGGCACCGACACCCTGTGGGAAGGGATCGACGTGCCAGGCGACGCCCTCACATTGCTGATCATCACGAGGTTCCCGTTCGCGACACCGGGCCATCCGCTGACCGCGGCCCGGCTGCGGAACATCGAGCAACAGGGCGGCAGCGGGTTCATGGAACACTCGCTTCCGGAAGCGATCCTGAGGTTCCAACAGGGATTCGGGCGGCTGGTGCGCACGAGCAGCGACCGGGGAAAGGTCGTGGTGCTCGATCCCCGGGTCCGCACCCGGCGCTACGGTCGGATGTTCCTCGACGCGCTGCCCGAGGGCGCCCAGCAGGCGGAGGAGTAGCCGCGACCTCCTTTCCGCGCTGATTCTGCGTGGATCTCTGGGATTCCGACCCGAACCGGGGAAGAAGCGGAACCCCAGACCGAGACATCGCTGCGCGGCAGTTCCGACACCATCAACGCCGAGTTGGAACCCGGCGCCGGCGAGGGATAACGGTCCCTCGGCGACACCGGGACTCGCTAGGCGCCGTACTTCTTGATCGCCGCGTCAAGCCTCGGCAGCAGGATGTACACACCGAACGCCACGACCGATACGCCGGCAGCGATCACCAGGAAGAACTGGGCCGGTGAATCGGCCATCGTCGATTGGAGACCACCGAGGAACCCGGAGAACTTGTTACCGACAGCCGTGGCGAAGAACCACCCACCCATCGTCAAGCCGACGAGCCGCTTCGGCGACAACTTGGTCACGAGCGAGAGCGCCATCGGAGAGAGACAGAGTTCGGCGACGGTCACCATCGCATAGAAACCGCAGAGCCACATCCACGAGACCTTCGACTCGCCGTTGTTGGAGAGGAATCCAGCACCTGCCATGACCAGCAGGGCGAGCGCGGTGATAACCATTCCGGCGAAGATCTTGCGCGCCGTGCTGAAGGCCCGACCCGCGTTCGCGAGGGCAGTGAATATCAACACGATGAGCGGGGTGAACAGGACCACGAACATCGGATTGAACGACTGGTAGAGCTCGGCGCTGGCAGTTGGCATGTACCTGCCTGGTTCCAGCGTTGGTGGATCACCATCGTACAACTTGTCGAATAACGTCTTCGTCGTGACGAAAGTCGCGATGCGATTGCCGTCGTCCAGCGTCCGCACGAAGACGATCCTCTTGAGCGTCTCGGCGTCGTCGGCGACCTTGACGGTGACCGCCGTACCGCCATGCCCATCGGGCTCGTCGGTGACCTTCACCTTGTCGTCCCGGTAGACCGCCGCGGCCAGTGCCGACCACTTCTCTTGCTCCTCGGAGAGATCCTCG
>CAYYAQ010000044.1:0-35941 GCA_964469555.1 uncultured candidatus Brocadiaceae bacterium
CAGAGCGACTGGCTCGTGGATATCGGCCCCGGAGCTGGCTTGCACGGTGGGGGGCTTGTCGCGTCGGGTCTGCCATCGGAGGTCAGGCAGAGCAAGGGCTCGTTGACTGCTCAGTATCTGCGGGGCGAGCTGAGCATTCCTGTCCCGGATGAACGACGTCCGGGCAACGGCCAGGTTCTCGAAGTGCGCGGTGCCCGACACCACAACCTCCGCGACCTCACGGTGCAGTTCCCGCTCGGATGCCTGGTCGCCGTGACTGGAGTCTCCGGCTCGGGCAAGTCGACGCTGATCAACCACATCCTGAAGAAGGCGCTGCGGCGCGACCTCAACCGCGCCGACGACATCCCTGGCGATTACGACGAGATCGTCGGCCTCGAGCACCTCGATAAGGTCATCGAGATCAGCCAGTCGCCGATCGGTCGCACGCCGCGCAGCAACCCGGCGACGTACACGAGCGTGTGGGATCACGTCCGCGATCTGTTCGCGAAGCTACCGGAGTCCCGGATGCGCGCGTATCCGAAGGGGCGGTTCTCGTTCAACGTCGCAGGCGGGCGATGCGAGGCCTGTGACGGGGCGGGCGTGCTCATCCTGGAGATGCAGTTCTTGTCGCCCGTCGAGATCGAGTGCGAGGACTGCAACGGCAAGCGCTTCAACCCGGAGACGCTGGAGATCGAGTTCAAGGACAAGAACGTCAGCGACTACCTGGAGATGACGGTGGACGAGGCGTACGAGTACTTCCACGCGATCCCGAAGATCGAGCGCGGGTTGAAGGCGATGCAGGACGTCGGTCTCGGCTACGTACGGCTCGGGCAGACGTCGACGACGCTGTCCGGGGGCGAGGCGCAACGGGTGAAGCTCGCCACGGAGCTGCAACGACCGGCGACGGGCAGGACGATCTACCTGCTCGACGAGCCGACGACGGGACTGCACTTCGACGACGTCCGCAAGCTGTTGGTGTGCGTGCACCGGCTCGTCGACGCGGGCAATACGGTGATCGTGATCGAGCACAACCTCGACGTCATCAAGAGCTCGGACCATGTCATCGATCTCGGGCCCGAGGGTGGTAAAGGTGGCGGCAAGGTCGTGTTCACGGGTTCACCGGAAGCGCTGTGCAAGGCCAAGGGTTCCCATACCGGTCGGGCTTTGAAGCCAGTGCTGTTCCCACAGAAGAAGAACGGGGCAGCTCCCGCACGCAAGAAGCCGCGGCGGCGCAAGCCGGCCGATCAAATCAAAGTGGTCGGCGCGTCCAAGAACAACCTCAAGAGCATCGACGTCGAGTTGCCGATCGGGAAGTTCACGGTGATCACTGGCGTGTCCGGATCCGGCAAGTCGAGCCTCGCGTTCGACACCCTGTTCGGGGAGGGTCAGCGCCGGTTCATCGAGAGCTTGTCGACGTACGCGCGGCGATTCCTCGGTCGGATGGACCGCGCCCCGGTCGATCGGCTGGAAGGGCTCGGCCCGGCGATCGCCATCGATCAGCGGGCGAGCCATCGCAGCCCGCGATCGACGGTCGCCACGGCGACGGAGATCCACGACTACCTGCGGTTGTTGTACGCGCGCATCGGGCGACCACACTGTCCCGAGCACGGACAGGAA
Organism: uncultured candidatus Brocadiaceae bacterium; assembly: GCA_964469555.1. Lineage (GTDB taxonomy): Bacteria > Planctomycetota > UBA1135 > UBA1135 > UBA2386 > CAYYAQ01. Next base: position 1,597 of record CAYYAQ010000044.1, read on the forward strand.
CTGGTGCTGCACAGTCCGAGCAGCATCGCGAAAGTGCTGCTGGGGGAGTTCGAAGGGAAGCGTGGCTACATCCTGGCCCCGGTGCCGATTCCTTCGGAGGTGCGCAGTCCGCACGACAAGTTGAAGAAGTTCTCGGAAGGGGTACGCGAGGCCTGGAAGACCGATGGCTTCGTGCGCGCGCTGGTGGACGGCAAGGAGGTCCGTCTCGACAAGCCGTTGGGGTTCGGGAAGGGCAAGGGATACGTGCCGGAGCTCTACCTCGTGGTTGACCGCGTGACGTTCAAGGATCGCGGTCGGTTGGTGGACAGCGCCGACCTCGCCGGGCGGATGGGCCACGGACGGCTGGTCGTCCGGGCGATGAACGGGAAGGAAGACTACGAGGAGCGCATCTTCACGATGGATCGGAGCTGCCCGCTGTGTGGACACGGCGTGCCGACGAACCCGCATCCGAGGTACTTCTCCTTCAACCACCACAGTGGCGCGTGCGAATACTGCTCGGGGTTGGGCGAGGTCGTCACGTGTGATCCGGATCTGCTCGTCAACCATCCCCACCTGCCCACGTTCCACGGCGCGATCCAACACAAGGGCGGCGCGTTCACGTTCCTTACCAAGAAGTCCGGCTGGTATGTGAAGATCGCCAGGCAGGTGGCGAAGAAGCACGGCTTCGATCTCACCGACAACTTCGAGGACCTGTCCGAGGAGGCGCAGGAGATTCTGCTCTACGGCACCGGGGAGGAGCGATTCGAGGTCGTGAACCGTCGCGGTGGCACGTCGAAGCGGACGTTCAAGATGGCGGTGCAGTGGAAGGGGTTCTGCACGCAGATCGAGGAGTGGGTGCACAGCGGAGGGTCATCGGAGAGGACGAAGGACAACATGCGCGCCGTGATGGCGACGGGGCCGTGCACGGCGTGTGGTGGCGAGCGACTCGCGACCGCGCAGCGGAACATCCTCGTGGGGGGCCGCAGCCTGTCGCAGTTCACGCGGATGTCGGTCGATGACGCGATCGCCGCCATGGCGAAGCTGCGATTGCGGAAGCCGGAGCGGCAGATCGCGGACGAAATCCTCGTGGAGATCGGCAACCGGTTGCAGTTCCTCTCGAAGGTCGGCCTCGGCTATCTCACACTCGATCGATCGGCGGGCACGTTGTCCGGCGGTGAAGCGCAGCGGATCCGGCTCGCGAGCCAGCTCGGCAATCGGCTGGTCGGTGTCCTGTACGTTTTGGACGAGCCGACGGTGGGGTTGCACCCTCGGGACACGGCGCAACTGTTGAGTACGTTGATCGACTTGCGCGACCTGGGCAACACAGTCGTCACCGTCGAGCACGACGAGTCGGTGATGCGCGAGGCTGACTACATCATCGACATGGGCCCCGGCGCGGGGCACCAGGGTGGCGAGGTCGTCGCGGCGGGAACGCCAGCGCAGGTCGCGAGGTCAAAGGGATTGACCGGGCAGTACCTGCGTGGCCAGTTGGTGATCCCGGTTCCGGCGCGGCGTCGCGAGTTCTCGGCGGAAGTCCGGTTGAAGAACCTGACGCAGAACAACCTCAAGAAGATCGACGCGGCTCTTCCAATGGGAGTGCTGACGGCGGTGACGGGCGTGTCCGGGTCGGGGAAATCCACGTTGGTGCTCGAGTCGTTGTTGCCAGCGCTGATAGAAGGGTCGGTGTTGCCGAAGGGGTTCAAGGATGCACAGACGATCGTCGTGGATCAGGGTCCCATCGGGACGACGCCGGCGAGCAACCCGGCGACGTACACCGGCTTGTTCACGCCGATTCGAGAGTTGTTCGCCGAGCTGCCCGTGTCGAAGGTCAAGGGGTTCGGGCCGGGGCGGTTCTCGTTCAACATGAGGGGTGGACGTTGCGAAGCATGCGAGGGCAAGGGCCAGATCCGCGTGGAGATGCACTTCCTCGCCGACGTGTGGGTGACTTGCGACGTGTGCGGAGGCAAGCGCTACAACGCGGAGACGCTGGGTGTCGAGTTGCGCGGCAAGCACATGGCCGATGTGCTCGAGATGGAGGTCGGCGTGGCGCTCGACTTCTTCGGCAACCATCCGCGGATTCGACGACCGCTGCAGGCGATGGTTGACGTGGGGTTGGGTTACCTTCGCCTCGGGCAACCGGGCAACACGCTCTCTGGCGGCGAGGCCCAGAGGATCAAGCTGGTCGCGCAGCTGGCGCGCCCGGCGCGGCGTCACAACGTCTACATGCTCGACGAGCCGACGACGGGTCTGCACGTCTTGGACGTCGCGCGTCTCATCGAAGTACTGCACCGACTCGTCGACCAGCAGCACACCGTGATCGTGATCGAGCACCACCTGGATGTGATCAAGAACGCGGACCACGTGATCGAGCTCGGTCCCGACGCGGGTCCCCTCGGCGGCGAAATCGTCGTCACGGGCACGCCGGAGCAGGTCGCCCGGAGCAAGAAGAGTGTCACGGGCTCGTTCCTTGCGCCGCTGGTCGGCGCGGCGAAGTCCAAGAAGAAGACGCGGTCTCGCGGGCAGGGGGTTTGAGGTCGGGAATGACCGAGCAACGTGCCTCGGACTCCCCATTCCGCCCTCGCCATCGCCGCCGCGACTTTTCTCACGAATGAAGCCAATCTAGCGCACAAACGTCGCAGCCACTGCTATCATTCGGACCCCAATGAACGCCAACGTGCACCATCATCACCATCATTCGCATCCCGCAAGGGTCGGCTGACGGTACGTGCACACCTGGTGACCACGACCACGCCGGCCCGCACGCCGGCGTGCTTCGCTTAAGGGCGAATCGGGCGTCGGCGTCGGGCGAACAACGCCGCCATGACACAGACCAATACACGCCTTGCCCTGCCGAAGGGCCGCATGCAGGAAGCCCTCTTTCGCCTTCTCCGTGACGCTGGAGTCGACTGCGACGCGGGACTCCGCTCGTACCGACCGGACGGGCTGCTGCCCGGCTTCATCGCGAAGATCCTCAAACCACGCAACATCGCCGAGATGCTCCACGTCGGCACGCGTGACGCGGGCTTCGCCGGCGCGGACTGGGTCGCGGAGCTCGACCTCGACCTCGTCGAAGTGCTCGACCTCGGACTCGACAACGTCCGCGTCGTCGCCGCCGCGCCGGAGTCGTTCCTGGTCGACGGCGGTTTTCCCGACGGCGTCGTCCGCGTCGCCACGGAGTACGAGAACCTCACGCGTCGCTGGATCGAACAGCGGGACCTGGAGGCCACCGTTATCCGTTCCTTCGGCGCGACCGAGGTGTTTCCACCCGAGGATGCCGACTGCATCGTCGACAACGTCTCGACCGGCTCGACTCTCCGCGCGAACAACCTCGTCGTCGTCGACGAGCTCATGACGTCGACGACGCGCCTCTACGCCAATCCACGTTCCATGGAGGACGCGGAACAGCGCGAGCGCATCGAACAACTCGCCGTGCTGCTCCGCTCCGTCCTCGCCGCCCGCGAGCGCGTGCTGCTGGAAATCAATGTTCCTGGCGAATCGCTGGAGGCCCTCGTCGCCACCTTGCCGTGTATGCGGCAGCCGACCATCTCCAAGCTGCACCACGACGACTGGTATGCCGTGCGGGTTGCCGTGCCCCGCGCCGATCTCCCACGGCTGATCCCCGAGATCAAGGCCCGTGGCGGTACTGACCTCCTCGTCTCCAAACTCGACCAGATCGTGCCATGAGTCTACCGCGGCCCGACATCGACCGGCTGGGCGAGAGTGCCTACGGCGTGCCCCGGCTCAGTGGCCCGATCGACCTCTGGCTCGACGGCAACGAGGGCCCGGCGCCGACCCAAGCCGTGTGCCAGGAACTCGCGAACCTCGATCCGGAGATCCTGCGACGCTACCCCGACGCGAAGCCGCTCGAACGAGAACTCGCCGCGCAACTGGGCGTGCCCGGGTCTCGCGTCTTCGTCACGGCTGGCGCCGACGAGGGCATCGACCGGTTCTGTCGCGCGTTCCTCTCGCCGGGTCGCAACGCCGTCGTGCTCGCCCCCGCGTTCGAGATGCAGGTCCGCTACGCGCAGCTAGCCGGCGCCGAGGTTCGCGAGGTCGATTGGATGTCGGGCGAATTCCCGATCGAACGCGTGCTCGATGCCGTCGACGCGGACACGTGTGTCATCGCGATCGCTTCGCCCAACAACCCGACCGGTCTCACGATGCCGCGGGATATGATCGAAGAGCTGGTCCGCCGTGCTCCCGATGTCTGGTTGATGCTCGACCTCGTCTACGCCGAATTCCTCGACGACGATCCGACCGCCTTCGCGATCGGACTCCCCAATTCGATCGTCCTCCGGAGCTTGTCGAAGAGCGGTGGCCTCGCCGGACTCCGCGTCGGTTATGCGGTTGGGCCCGAAGATGCGATCGCCGCGATGCGCCGGGCCGGTGGTCCGTACTCCGTCGCTGGCCCGAGCCTCGCCCTGGCCAGCCGGTTCGTGCGCGAGTCGTCGTCGGCGTTCGAGGCGTTCCGCAAGGTCGTCGAACGCGAACGCAATACCCTGCGCGGCGTTCTCCTCGAGTGCGGTCTCGGAGTCGAACCCGGGACGGCGAATTTCTTGCTCGCCCGGACTCCGCGTTCCCGCTGGTTGTGGGAGGGTCTCGCGAGTTTCGGCATCGCGGTGCGCTGGTTCGCGGGCCGGCGCGATCTTGAGGATGCCGTGCGGATCACGTGTCCAGGAGACCCAGTCTCGTTCGCGAGACTGCTGGCCGGTCTGCGCGCGACTCTCGCGCCGCAAGCGATCCTCTTCGACATGGATGGAGTCCTCGTCGACGTGAGCGACAGCTACGACCTGGCCATCATCGAGACGGCGGCTTCGTTCGGCGTGACGGTTACGCGTGAGGACATCGCAGCGGCGAAGGCTCGGGGTGATGCGAACAACGACTGGCGCGTCACAAAGGGACTGCTGGAGGCCCGGGGGTGCGACGCGGCTCTCGACGAAGTTACGCGCCGCTTCGAAGAAGCGTACCAAACGCGGTTGTGGAAGAACGAGATCCTCACCGTCGATCCCGAGTGGCTCGCTGCCCTCAGCCGACGCGTAACCCTCGGTGTCGTCACGGGGCGCCCGCGCAAGGACGCGGAGCGCTTCCTCGAGAGCGCTGGCATCGACGCGTGCTTCTCCACGGTGGTGTGCATGGAGGACGCAGCCCCGAAACCGTCGCCGGAACCAGTGACCCTCGCACTCAGCCGATTGAATTGCGACACAGCGTGGTTCGTCGGCGACACCGTGGATGACGTCCGTGCCGCGCGTGCGGCTGCCGTCGTCCCACTCGGAATCGTTGCCCCGGGCGACGATCCTGAAGACCCTCGGACGAACCTGACCGCGACCGGCGCCGCCCGCGTGCTCGACGTCCTCACCGAACTCGAACAACTCTTGCCATGAAGAAACGACAAGCAACTCTCGAACGCCGGACCTCGGAGACCCAGATCGAGGTCACCCTGGATCTCGACGGTCTCGGTGACAGCCGAATCGTCACAGGCCTCGGATTTCTCGACCACATGCTTGCGTCATTCGCGAAGCACGGGCGATTCGATCTCACCTTGACGTGTCAGGGGGACCTCCACATCGACGATCACCACACTGTCGAAGACTGTGCGCTGGTCCTCGGCGAGGCTTTCGACCGCGCGCTCGGCGAACGCTGCGGCATCGAACGATTCGGCGATGCACACATCGCCATGGACGAGGCGCTGGTTCGCGCGGCGGTCGACCTGTCTGGTCGACCATTCGCGAGCATCGATCTCGGGCTGCGCCGCGAGAAACTCGGTGACGTCGCGTGCGAGAATCTCACGCACTTCTTCCAGAGCTTCGCTACCGCGTCCCGCAACACCGTCCACATCGATGTGCTGAAGGGCGAGAACGATCACCACAGGACCGAAGCCTCTTTCAAGGGCCTTGCCGTCGCCCTGCGCCGCGCGCTCCGCCGCACGGAGAGTTCGGCGGTGCCGAGCACGAAGGGAGTGCTATCGTGATCCGCGTGCACATCGTCGCGACCGGAGTCGCGAACACTGCGTCGGTCTGCGCAGCGTTCCACCGTCTGGGTTGTGAGCCGGTGTTCGTCGAGCGTTTCGAGGAGGTACGCGATGCGACGCACCTCGTCGTCCCCGGTGTCGGTGCGTTCGGAGCTGCTATGGCGCGGCTGCGGGAGCGGGATTGGGTCGAGCCCCTGGTTCACCGGATCCGTGACGGGCGACCGACTTTCGCGATCTGTCTGGGCCTGCAGCTCCTCGGCGCGGGGAGTTCCGAATCCCCGGGTGATCCGGGGCTCGCCTGCGTTCCCGAGGTCGCCGCGCCGTTCGCCCGCGGGACCCGCACGCCACACATGGGGTGGAATCAAGTCCGCGCCGATTCCGAATGTCGGTTGATCGAGAGTGGCGCGGCGTACTTCGCGCACTCGTACTGCTGGGGCGGTGTTCCCGATGGCTGGGCCGGTGCGCGGACGGAGCACGCTGAGCCCTTCGTTTCGGCGATCGAACGCGAGGCCGTGGTCGCGTGCCAGTTCCACCCGGAGTTGTCGGGTGATTACGGGGCGGATCTGATGCGGCGTTGGCTGCGCGCGGGAGATACGTCGTGCTGATGGCCCGCATCATCCCGTGTCTCGATGTCCGCGACGGACGCGTCGTCAAGGGAGTGAACTTCCAAAACCTCCGGGACGCCGGCGATCCAGGCGAACGCGCCGCCGCGTACTTCGAGCAAGGTGCCGACGAGATCGTTCTCCTGGATGTCAGCGCGACTCTCGAGGCGCGGAGGACGACGCTCGAGACCGTGCGTCGCGTGCGTGCCGAACTGTCGATCCCGCTCACGGTTGGCGGCGGAGTTCGCTGCCTGGAAGATGCCGAAGCCCTGCTCGACGCCGGCGCCGACAAGGTGGCCATCAACACGGCTGCCGTAGAGTCTCCGGACCGCATCGACGAGCTCGCGAATCGATTGGGTCGTCAGTGCATCGTGCTCTCGATCGACGCGAAACGCACGGCGGACGGATATCGCGTTCTCACGCACTCGGGCGGAGTCCCGCGTGTCCTCGATCCCGCCGTCTGGGCTGCCGAGGGCGAGCGGCGGGGCGCTGGGGAGATCCTGCTCACCAGCCACGATCGCGACGGTACTCGAGCGGGATATGACCTCGAACTGACCCGGTCGGTTCGCCTCGAGGTAGACCTTCCGGTGATCGCGTCCGGTGGAGGGTCGACAGTGGGGGACATGATCGACGTGCTGGATGCCGGCGCCGACGCGGTGCTCGCCGCGTCGATCTTCCACGACGGCGAGACAACAGTCGGTGCCCTCAAGGAAAATCTAGCGGCGCGGGGCGTGGAGGTGCGGCGATGATCGTCCCATCCATCGATCTACAGGGCGGCCAGACAGTGCAGCTCATCGGCGGCGTCGAGAAGGCTCTCGAAGCCGGAGACCCGCGCCCGATCGCGCGCCGTTTTGGTCGCGTTGGCGAGGTCGCCGTCATCGACCTCGATGCGGCGATCGGAACCGGTTCGCAGACCGAACTCGTGCGCGAACTGCTGGACCTCGCGCCGTGCCGCGTCGGTGGCGGCATACGCGACGTCGAGACGGCGCGCATGTGGCTCGACGCCGGTGCGCACAAGATCATCCTCGGTACCGCGGCGCGACCAGAGGTGCTGCGTGAACTTCCCCGCGAGCGAGTCATCGTCGCGCTCGACGCGCACTCGGGCGAAGTCGTGGTCGAGGGCTGGCGTACGCGCACCGGTCGTTCGATCGAGGAGTGTCTCGAAGAGTTGCGTGAGTTCGCGGATGCGTTCCTGATCACGTTCGTCGAACGCGAGGGGCGCCTGGGCGGAATCGACCTCGACTACGCGGCGCGGCTCGTTGAATTGGCGAAGGGCAGCCACATCACGTTCGCTGGAGGGATCACGACCGCGGTAGAGATCGCGGCCCTCGATCAGCTCGGCGCCGACGCCCAGATCGGCATGGCGCTCTATCGCGGACACCTCGACCTCACCGAGGGCTTCGCCGGCGTTCTTCGTTCGGACCGAGCGGATGGCCTCTGGCCGACCGTCGTGCAGGAGGAAGACGGCACGCTTCTCGGGCTGTGCTATTCGAGTCTGCGCAGCCTCCGCGAAGCGATCGACTCCGGACGCGGGGTCTACGAGTCCCGGCGGCGTGGGCTGTGGATCAAGGGTGAGTCGTCCGGCGCGACCCAGGAACTCCTCGGTGTGGATGTCGACTGCGACCGCGACACGCTGCGTTTCCTCGTGCGGCAACACGGTGACGGCTTCTGTCATCGCGGCACGGTGAGTTGCTTTGCCGACGGGCCTGGACTGGCAGTATTGATGCGACGCCTGGCGCAACGCGTGGAGGATGCGGTGCCGGGTTCGTACACCCGGAGGCTCATCGACGACGTGGATCTCTTGCGCGCGAAACTGTGTGAAGAAGCCGGAGAACTCGCGGACGCGGAGGGTCGCGAGGATGTCGCCGCGGAGGCGGCAGACCTGATCTACTTCGCCAGCGTTGCCCTCACTCGTAGCGGCGTGTCGCTCGCCGAAGTCTTTGCACAACTCGAACGCCGCTCCCGTCGCGTCTCACGGCGCCCGGGGAACGCGAAGCCGGGGGTGTCGTCACCGTGAAGATCACCACTGTCGACGCGATCACGAATCGTCGCGACATCCTCGACGACGCGACGCACGACCGGGCGACCGCGATCGTGAACGACGTCCGTCGCGAAGGCGAAGTCGCTGTGCGTCGTTGGGCGCGCGAGCTCGACGGTCTCGCGGACGACGCGGCGCTCGTCATGGAGCGCGTTGTTTTGGAGGAGGCGTGGTCGGGTCTCGATGCGCCGACCCGCGCCCTCCTCGAACGCACCGCGGGACGGATCCGCGACTTCGCCACGCGGCAGCGCGCCTGCCTCGTCGACTTCGAACACGAAGCCGCCGGGGTCGTCGCCGGGCACGAATGCGTGCCGGTGGGTCGTGCCGGGTGCTACGCGCCGGGAGGGCGCTACCCGCTGCCGTCGTCCGTGTTGATGACAGTCGTGACGGCGAGGGCGGCTGGGGTCCGTGAGGTGATCGTGGCGTCGCCGCGACCGCAGCCGTTGACGATGGCGGCGGCGTTCGTCGCTGGCGCAGACTGCTTGGTGCAAGTCGGAGGCGCACAGGCGATCGCCGCGATGGCATACGGGGCGGGGTCGATCCACCGGTGTGATGTCATCGTGGGGCCGGGCAACCGCTACGTCACCGCCGCGAAGCATGTCGTCAGCCGCGACGTCGGCATTGATATGCTGGCGGGACCTTCAGAACTCGTCGTCGTCGCGGACGAAACAGCTGACGCGGAGTTCGTTGCCGCAGACCTTCTCGCCCAGGCCGAACACGATCCGGATTCGCTCGCGGTGCTCCTGACGACTTCGCGGGAGATGGCGGAGGCCGCGCAGCGGGCGGTCGCGAGGCAGCTCGAGGATCTGCCGACCGCGGACATCGCGCGACAAGCCATCGACAACGGTGGCGTTGTGATCTGCGAATCCGCCTCCGAGGTGATCGCTCTATGCGACGCGATCGCGCCCGAGCACCTCGCCCTCCACGTCGCGGACGCGGCGTCCATGCGTACGCGCTTCGCGAACTTCGGCGCTGTGTTCGAGGGTGGAGGCATGGCGGAAGTGCTCGGCGATTACGGTGTTGGGCCGAACCACGTCCTGCCTACCGGGGGCCAGGCGCGACACACGGGCGGTCTGTCGGTGTTCCAGTTCCTGCGCGTGCGGACTCGACTCGCAGGCACCGCTTCCGCCGAGGTGCTTGACGATGTGCAACGATTCGCGGAACTCGAGGGGCTGCCTGGGCATGCGCGCGCGGCTTTGATTCGTCGCTCGCCGTCGTAGGACGGGGTAGGATCGAGGGGCAAACTGATGCTCATTCCCGACACGTTCCTGATCACGGATGGCTCCGGTGAGCTCGCGCGCATCCACGACATCATCGCGGCTGCATTGGACGGCGGCGTGCGCGGGATCCAGGTCCGCGAACCATCGCTGTCCGCGCGGCAGCTGTGCGCGCTGTGCGCCGATCTGAAACCCCGGATCGATGCGTGCGGCGGCGTGCTCGTCGTCAACGACCGCGCCGATGTCGTCGCCGCAGGCCTCGCGCACGGCGTGCAGTTGGGGCATCGGTCACTCAGACCCGAAGCAGCTCGGCGTTTCCTGCCAAGATCGGCCATCATCGGCTGCTCCGTGCACGATCTGAGTCAGATCCAGGAGGCCGTCGACGCGGATTTCGTTGTCCTCGCCCCGCTGTTCGCGACCGGTTCCAAGCCCGGTGCGGAACCGCTTGGCCTTTCACGTGCGCGAGAACTCGTGTCGGCGAGTCTGCTTCCCGTGATCCTGCTCGGCGGCATCGACGCATCCAACGCCGGGTCGGCGCGGGAGATTGGTGCCTCCGGCGTGGCGGTGATGAGCGCGGTGTGGGACGCTAGCGATCCTCGGTCGGCGGCCGCCGCGTTGGTCGCCACCCGCATTGATTCGTAGATATGGTACTCGACAAGACCGCAAAGTTCCGCCGGTGGGTGACGGGGTCCGCCGCCGTGATCGTCGTCGGGGCCCTCGTGTGGTTCTTCACGCTCTACGACAACTGGACGGTGATCCCCGGCATGGACACGATGATCCCGGAGTATCCGCCAGGGGCGACGTGTATCATCAAGAAGAACCCGAGTCAGGTGCAGGCGAAGACGAGCGTGGTCATTATCCAGGTCTCGGCTAAAGCTCACCTGCTCTCAAGAGTCGATCGAATCGACGGGGACAAGATCTACATCAAGCACGACAACCGCGGGTCCGTCTTCCTTCACTACGAGAAGAGGTCGTACACGATCGCCGACGTGCGCGGCCTGGTGATGACGGTGTTGGTGCCCGATCCAGAGATCCCGACCGTCAAGAAGATCAATGGCGGCAAGTGACTGGCCATTTCCGGAGCGCTTCGCCGAGCGCGAGTTCGTGTCGGAGATCTCCCGGCGGTTCGCGACAGACGATCCGCGGGTGCACGTCGGCATCGGTGACGACGGCGCCGTCCTGCGCACGAGCATGCTGACGGTCGCCGCGTGTGATCCCGTCGTCGAGGGCGTGCACTTCACGCGGGGGGATCCGGTGCAACTGGTGGGGAGGAAGGTCGTGAACCGCAACCTCTCGGATCTCGCCGCGATGGGCGCCAGGCCGAGTTTTCTCCTGGTGTCGCTCCTGCTGCCAGATTGGTTGTCCAACGCGGGCCGCGCGAAGCTTCTTCGCGGAATCCAGACCGCTGCGGAGGCTGCCTCGTGTTCGGTCGTCGGTGGTGATGTCGCCAGGACTCCGGGACCGATGGTGGTCACGGTGACGGCACTCGGTGAAGCGCCGAAGCGACCGCTGCGCCGCGATGGACTCTCCGCTCGCGACGCGCTTCACGTGACCGGACCGCTCGGCGGCTCGAGGCTCGGTCGGCACCTGCGATTCACGCCGCGGGTCGCGGAAGGGCGGTGGCTGTCCGAGCAGGTGGAGGCAACCGCCGCGATCGACATCAGCGACGGGCTGCTCATGGATCTCTCGCGGATGCTCGAAGCGAGCGGTGAGCGCGAGGGTTGTCCGTTCGGCGCGGAACTCTCGGCCAACACCATTCCGATCGCCGCGGCGGCGGTGAAGGCCGCGAAGCAGAGCGGAGAAGACCCGATGACGCATGCGCTCACGGACGGTGAGGACTACGAGCTGCTGTTCGGGTTGCGCGAGGAGCTTCCCGAGGAAGGCCCCCTGACCGGTCGGTCCCGGCGGGCGATCGGATTCGTCACGGCGACGCCCGGTATTTTCCTGCGCGATCGACGCGGTCGCACGCGGAAGCTCCGGGTGGTTGGGTACGAGCACGATGTCTGACCCCGCGGATCCGGTCGGCGCGACCCTGCGGTTGCACCTCGTCGATCCCGAAGCGACCCAAGCCCTCGGGCGACGCCTGGGCGAGTGTCTCCGCGTCGGTCAAGGACTGGCGTTGGTGGGGGACCTCGGTGCGGGCAAGACCTGTCTCGCCCGCGGCGTCGGACGGGGCCTGGAACTCGACGACCCGGATGGCGTGTGCAGCCCGACCTATTTGCTGGTCGTGGAACATGCGGGTCCCGCGCCGATGATTCACGTCGATGCCTACCTCCCCGAGAAGACCCGCGCGTTTCTCGAGGATGGCGGCCTCGACTACCTCGACGAGACCCCCGGCGTCATCGTCGTGGAGTGGGCCGACCGGCTGCAGGATCTCCTCCCCGACGAGACCCTGTGGGTCACGCTGCTCCCCGCAGGAGGCGAGGACGGCGTGGGGCGGGAAGTCGTGATCGAAGACCGGACCCACGCCTTTCCCTGGCTCGACTCTGCCTGGGTCGGGTAGTCGTTGATCACGTAGTTTGTCGCCCCGCGCTGTCCGGGCAGGCTCAGCCGCCGTTTCGGGAGGGTTGGGCCGGGTCGCCCGCCTCATCGCGCCGGCGGTAGAGCCACACTCCCGACTGTCGCTTGGAACGCGGCCTGAGTTCGAGCTGTTCCGTGTGCAGTTTCCGTCGCTCTGCGTTCATCTGCTGAACCTCTTTCTCCCGGTTCCAAGCCGTGTACTTCTCCTTGAACGCATCCTGGTCGCCCTTGGTCTTCTCGCGAATGGCCGTGTACTGGTTGCGCCACTTCTTGTCGAGACGGGTCAACTCGGCGTCGACATCCGACAGCCGCTTCTTCTCGGCGGTCGAGAGTTGCCGCGCCCTGGGGTGTTGTGTGAAGAAACCACCGACGACGAGATCCAGGTCGCCGTCGCCGTCGAAGTCCGTGGGCTCTACGTACCAGCCTGTCTCGGGGCCGGCGTTCTTGGCCTGCACCGGCTAAGATGGGGGGCACCGCTCGCCCATACAGGCCGATACTCCGCCTCGGTGGCGAGACTCCCCGGAATGTGGAATTCCACCTCAACCCACCTTGATACGGGGGGTTATGTGGCCGAAAAGCTTGGATCAAGCATCCAGTGGATCGGTTTTTTGGCCGACCGTACGGTCGGGGGGTTTCCCCTCGACTCCCAACCCCCAGAATTCAACGCAACCCGAGTGAACCACCGGTCCTGACCACCGTTCGCCGACATCAACCCATGGCCACCTCAAAGGACGAAGACGCAGAATCTCCCGCCACCGGACCCTCCCTCGCGGAACCGGTATCGGCAGTGGACACGGCTCATACGGTGGACATGCTCGCCCGCTATCGCGATGGCGATCCCAAGGCGTTCAAGGCCGTGGTCGGCGAGTACGAGGCTCGGCTGGTCCGGTTCTTCTACCGGCTTTGCTGGGATCGGGGGCGAGCCGAGGACTTCACGCAGGATCTGTTCCTGAAGCTCCTGCGCGGGGCGCGTCGGTATCAGCCGCAAGGGCGGCTCTCGACATTCATCTTCCGCGTCGCGACGAACCTCTGGATCGACTACTACCGCTCGACGAAGCCCCGTGGTCGGATCTACTCGCTGGACAAGGTCATGTTGACCGGCGAGCCCGTGGTCAAGACGACCCGCGACCCGGCGGCTCCTGGAGATCGCTTGATCCTCGACGAGGAGAAGAACCAACTCCGCGGCGCGATCGAGTCCCTGACTGAACCGCATCGCCTGGTTCTCGAACTCGCGATCTACCAGGAGATGCCCTACGCGGAGATCAGCAGCGTTCTCAAGATTCCTGTCGGCACGGTCAAGTCGCGTATGCACAACTGCGTGCGAGCGCTGCGCACGCACATGGCGGATCAGAAGGGGCACGAGGCTGACCAAGCCTCGTTTCGATTTCCGCAGCGGGCTAGGGGATCCGCCGGATAAGTGAGTGAGATGAGCAGTTCCGAACGCGAAGACCGGATGGTGGACTGGATCCTCGGAAAAGCTTCCGAGGAAGAGGCCCAGGGTCTGCGGCATGAAGCCGCCTCGGATCCCGCCGTCGCCCTGGACGCGGCCGAGCTCCGGTGCTTGTTCGACGACCTGCGCGAACTGACGGTCGAGCCGACGTCGCGGGTCGCGGTCACGGTTCGCAACGCCGTGGATCGCCGCGCGCGTCTGCGCGAGGGCAAGCCACCGTGGCGGCCCGTCGAGACGTTGTTCTACTCCCTGAAGGTCGCGGCAGTCGCCGCCGTCGTCGTGGGTGGGGCATTGTTCGGGGAACGGGTCGTGTGGCAACGGCACGAGGTGCAGCCCCGGGACTCGCAAGTTGCCGGCGCGCCGGTCGAACCAGCTCGCAGTGCGGACGCGTACGTCGCACACGAGGGAACCGCCCTGGTCCAGGACCTGGCGATAGAACCGAAACACCTTTCGCCGTTCGTGCAGGACAACACCGAGTACCCGTACCGGCTATACCGCATGGACGCGCTTGTTTCGGAGCGATACACGCCGCCGCACGCCCATGTCGCCGAGACGTTGCCACAGGATGTCTGGATGTGCGCGACGAACGCCGTCGCCAGTATGCGGCAGGAGTTCAAGTATCGGCTCAGCCCGAACCTTCGTCGCCGGGCGATCCGCGCAGCGGGCGGCCGCGACTTCCTCGCGGCGCGCATCGAGACCCTCGCGGGTGAAGTTTCGACGAAGATCCGGATCGCGATCGTGGACTCGACCGCCACCGTCGGCGATGTCGCTCTGTCGTTGCGCGCCATGATGGCGGGTGGTTCGACGCGGCGCCTCGGCGATCACCAGGATTGCGTTCGGCAGTGCACCGACTGGTTGGTCGAGCGCTTGCCCGCACTGAAGGGAGGCGAACTCGCGACCGCCCTCTCCGGCCTGGTCGACGTGGCCGTCGTCTCGGGCCCGAAGATGGGTCGACTCGTGGGCGTCCACGCGTCGCGGCTCGCGGAGTCGGTCATCTACTCCTACAACAACCACCGTCCGTCGATGTTGAACTGGCAAACGTCCGCCGCGCAGCTGGCCGACGCCGGTCAAGTTCTGCGATTGGCGCCCGCGTTTGGCATCGTCAACAAGGAAGCCCTCCTCGCCAGGGTGTATCTCGCGATGCACCTCTCCGAGCGGATTGACTTGAGCACGTCGGAACGCCCGGATCTCCTCGCCGCGAAGCTCTACGGATTCGGCGATCTGATCGATCGCAGCGACACCGAGCGGCGGCTCGGTCTCTGGCACGCGCGTGATCTGGTGCCGGAGCACTACGTCGCGTTGCATCACGTCGCCTGGAGTCGATTCCCGCTGCGGTCGGGCTGGGCTGATTTCCAGCTCGAACTATGTTCCGTATCGACGCTCGCCACCCCGGATGCGAGTTCGGATGCGTCGGCGTTGCTGCTCTCGCTCGCGGTGAACTACGCCGCGCCCGGCAGCCACGAACTGCTCGAAATCGCGATGCGCTAGGGCCAAATTCCGGCACCGACTCCTAGGTTCTACCGGGTATGGTCCCGCTGATGAGAGCAGCGATTTTCTCGATGATGGTGATCCTGGCCCTCGTCGCAGCCCTTTCCGGTCAGGACAAGAAGCCCGCGAAGAAGTTCAAGTTCACCGATCCGCAGGACATCCCGATCCCGACGGAGACGAAGGGATTGCGGAGGATCGACCTCACTCTCGACGAAGCCTTGCGGATGGCGGACGTCAACAACTCGGACCTCGACGTCCTCCGCCTCGGTCCCCGGCGCAGCGCGTTCGACGTGATCATCGCGCGGGCGTTCTACGACTCGGAGGTCTACTCCGATGCCGGATTCAACAAGCAGGAGAACCCGTCACTGACGACGTTCGATACGAACCGCGAGATCTACGACGCGCGAGCCGGCTGGCGCAAGCGTTTGACCACGGGCGCGCTCGTCGACATGAACGTCTCCGCCATCAAGACTTCCCAGACCGAGCGCAGCTTCGGCAACAACGTGTTCGTGGCGTCGCGTGTCTTCGACACGAGTCTGAACCTCAGCGTGACGCAGCCTCTGTTGCGCAGTGCGTGGTGGGAATACGGCGAGGCTGACATCCACCGGGCGCAGTCGGCACAGTCGAGCGCGAAGCACGCGTTCGAGCAGAGCCGCCAGGATGTTCTTCTCGAGGTGGCGAGAGCCTTCTGGGAGTTGGTCTTCGACCGCGAAGACTACCGCGTGCAGTTCCAGGCGCTCGAGTTGGCGCAGGAGCAGCTGCGCATCACGGAGGCGCGCATCGCCGTCAGGGACCTCGCCCCCAGGGACAAGGTCGCCGACGAGGCCGAGGTCGCGCGCCGCAAGGAGGGCCTGATCGTCGCCGAGAACCTGATTCGCCAGGGGGAGGATGATCTCCGCGCGCTGTTGTTCAAGGGGCGTACGAACGAAATGTGGAACTGGGTTCTCCGACCGACCACGCCGATCGTTCCGGATCTGTCCAAGGTCGCGGCCATGAATTGGGAAGAGACCGCGAAGAACGCGCTGCGTCAGCGGCCCGAGCTCGAACGCCTCCGCAACAACATCACTGCCGCGCAGCAGCTCCTGGTGATCGCGGAGGGTGATCTTTGGCCACAACTCGATCTGGTAGGTTCGTACAGCTCGGGCGCACAGCGGGTGGACAACCTCGCGAACACCGTCGGTGACACGTTGGCGATCGAGTACCCGGACTGGAGCTTGCGTCTGGAGTTCTCGTACCCCATCGGCAATCGGGCGGCGGAAGCGCGGCGGGACCGATCGCTTCTGGACCTGGAAGAGTCTCGGCGTCAGGTGTTTGCCGAAGAAATCCGTGTTCGTCGGGAGGTCCGGGAGGCCGTGCGCAACATGAAGACCCTCGCAGAGAGCATCCGCGCCTCCGGAGAATCCGTGCGACTCGCAGCGACAGACCTGGATACCGCTCAGCACAAGCAGCGGGTGGGCACGCTCACCCCTTTCGACGTCCAGCAGCGCAACCAGGAGCTGCAGAATTCACGTAGCCGCCTGCATCGAAACCACGTGGATTTTAGGATTTCCGAAGCGGTCCTCGACCACGTCCAGGGCAAGCTCCGGGCACCCCCGAAGTCCGCTGGCAGGGGTCGTTAGGGGACGATGGGTGGATTCGTCGGCGGCGACTGTGTGACGCGCCGGCAGCGAGCCGACTATAGAGAGTGTCGACCATAGAGATGACCATGAAGACCACCTCGGTGTGCTGCGCCCTGCTCTGTCTGTTCCTGCCCTCTTGTGAACTCCAGGAGGAGCCGGGAGATGCGCCGCCGTCCCAAGAGGCGAAGGTCAAGAAGGAGTTCCCGTCCAAGCCCTCGGCCTTCGACTACGAGTTCGATCGCTGGCACGACGACTTCCCCTACGCTCTGCACGTGCCACCCAAGCGGGTCGGCCTGTGGTACGACCGCAACGCCCAGCAGGCGCTCGAGAAGATCGTGAACAATGTTTCGGGCCTTTGTACGAAGCCCGCGTGGATGATGTCGAAGGAGTTCTTCGACCGGCACCTCGACAGAACGGCGGAGCTGCTGATCGAGAAGCTCGACGAGACTCAACGCCGTCGGGATGGCTACGACCACGCGGAGAACCTGCTCACGGCGATCGCGCGGCAAGAGACTTCGGTGTTCGCCAAGGCGATCGTGCGCACTGCCTCGCACAGCCACCCCGGCATCCGTCGCGCCGCGTTCCGCGCGCTCCTCAACGCCGGCGACGAGGCCGCGGTGATGGAGGTCGGCAAGAAGTTCACAGCGATGAACCGGTCCGAGCAAACGGACTGGGTCAAGGCCGCGGCACGTCACCTGAGCGACAAGAACTTGTTCCCGCTGTTTCGCGACATGCTGACGAAGCAGAAATACGCGGGCATGCAAGCCTACGTGTTCGACGAGGTGATGAAGCTGCCGGCGCAGCGCTCGGCGAAGCTCTTCGATCCGATCTGGCTTTCGATGGCGAAGGACCTGCAACTGCACGTGGCAGGGGTCATGCACGCCGCCGGCGACGAGCGCGGCACCGTGCGGTTGCGGCACGCACTCAAACTTCCGGTCGAGATCGTGAAGCGCAAGATCGTCGCCGTGCAGGGTGCGAACCGTGGTGAAGCTGCGCCGTTGGTCGACGAACTTCTCGCGTTGACAAACGCGGACTACGAACAGCTCAACGAACTCATCGTCGAGACGATTCACGACGTCCCGGGTCAGCGCGTCACGGACACGCTTTTGACGCTGACCGATCCATCCAAGCCCTACCAGGTTCGCCAGCGTGCCCTGCGAGCGCTACACAGGCGCGGTTACACCTCCGAACTCGACCTTCTCGTCGAGACGATCCGAAAGGAACCGGAGGGCACGAAGTTCCGCAACGCCATCGCCGATCTGGTGGGTGCGCAGTACGGCAAGGCCGTTCCTGGCCTGCTCGAACGCTTGAAGAAGGGCGCGCAGAAAGCCGAAATCTACTACATCCGGATGATTGCGCGCATCAACCAGAAGGAGTCGTTCCCGGCCTTGTGCGAGGTGTTCATGCGGCCTGAGTACGTGTTTCCCTGGCGTGAGCGGCACTCGAACGTGACGTTCCTCGGCGTGCAGTTTGCGAACCTCAATCGCAGCTCGGACGCGATGGTGAAGTTCCTGGGAACGCTGAAGCGCGAGGATTATCGGCGCCGCGCGGCCCTGATCCACGCGCTGGCAAACCTCGCCGGCGCGAGGCGCGATGAGCCGCACGTCGCGGACAAGATCTACGCCGCCCTGCGCGAGCGCGTATTCGACACGGCTGAACTGCCCCAGATCCGGATTCTGTCCCTGGACTACATGCGAAAGGACATTGGGATCGCCGACGCGATGAAGCTGAAGGCCATGCTCCCGAAGGAACACACGGGCATCCGCCAGTACTTCAGCGACTACCTGTTCGAGTTCTTCTAACGAGCCGACGCGGGCTGCTAGCCGTCTTTCGACTTCTCGTCCGTCGCGGGCTTCTTCGCGGGCGCTCGCGTCTTGTAGATCCAGCGCTCGTCGTCGTGGCCGCGGTAGTCGTTCTCGTGCTTCTCGGACTCGATGTCCATCCGACCGTCCCCTGGTCGGGGGGTGCGATCCATTCCGACGTAGCGGTCGGTGAGGTTTCGCGTGAACGCCGGGCGACCGTCCGACGGAAAGAAGAACACGGTCCGCGCGCCTGCCTGGAGTTCCTTTGGCCACGCGTAGGTCTCGAAAGGGAACTTGGTGTCTTCGGGTAGGGGCACGGGGGACGAGACCAATGGGGTGACCGTCGGCGGTGGGACGACCGGCGGCTTCTTCCCCGGCTCCTCGTCGCCCGGTTTGTCGATCTTCGCGTTGATGCCGAGGATCTTCTCCGGGGTGTTGGTCAGCAGGTAGATGTAGTGCTTGCCTTCGAACAGGAAACAAAGCCCGCGCAGGGGAGGCGGCGGTGTCGCGGCGTGGAGGTAGAGGGAACTGTCGGGGTTCGTGTGGCCGCTGGCCTTGTTGACGCTGGCGAGGATCTGGTCCCTCACGTCCTCGTTCTTCCAGTCGATCTCGGCCATCTTCACGGCGGCCTTCGTGAACTGTATCGCGATCTCCGACGTGCGGTCTTCGATGCGGAAGACGCGGTCGGCGGTCGCGTAGGGCAGCCAGAAGCTGAATCCCAGCCATCCCACGCCGAGGAGGACCAGGAGATTGCCCACGTTTACCTTGCTGAGGCTTAGACGGCCCATGCGCACTGTATCGTAATGGTTTCTCTACGAGCGGAAAGGCGCAACTTGCAGCTGAACCTGGATATCCCGGCGGAGATCATGGAAGTGCTGGACGAACTCCGTCGCGCGGGCGGCGAGGTTCTGCTGGTCGGCGGCGTTGTGCGCGACGCGCTGCTCGGTCACCGTTCCCGCGACTACGATGTCGCCACGTCGCTGCGCCCCGACGCGATCGAACTTGTGCTGCCCGAAGTCCGGGCCGAGTTCGGTGCGGCCCGCGCGACGATCGCCACTGCGGGAGGCGAAGTCGAACTCACGGTCACCACGTTTCGCATCGACGGCGGGTACATCGATCAGCGCCATCCTTCATCAGTGACGTTCGTCGATTCGGTGGCGGAGGACGTGTCGCGCCGGGACTTCACGGTCAACGCGATCTACGCTGATCCGTGGACAGGGGAACTTACGGATCCCTGCGGGGGAGTCGCCGACGTCGCATCGCGCCGACTCGAGATGATCGGTGCCCCGGAAGAACGGCTGCGCGAGGACCCGTTGCGCATCCTGCGGGCTGTGCGGTTCGCCGCGTGCCTGGAGTTCACGTTCGCGCCGTCCACCGAGCAGGCTCTGCGTCTCCTGGCTTCCGAGACCGACGCCTTGACCCGGGAGCGCGTCTTCGCCGAGTTGTCGAATGCCTTCACCGGTCCGGGCCGGGGTCGCGCGCTCCAGTTGCTGGTCGAACTCGGAATCGCCGACCACGTGCTGCCAGAGGTGCTCGCGATGCCCGGGGTGGAGCAGCCCGAGGAGTATCATCCCGAAGGCGACGTCTTTGTGCACACGTGTCTGGTGCTCGATCACGCGGTCGAAGGGGATCTCGTGCAGGCGTGGGCCGCCGTGCTCCACGATATCGGCAAGCCGGCGATGTTCGAGCGCGTCGCGGATCGGATCCGGTTCAATGGCCACGACACGCTGTCCGCGGACATGGCCGATGTGATCTTGCGGCGGTTCAACGTGTCGAAGGCGCTGCGCGAGGAGGTCGTGGAGGTTTGCCGGGACCACATCCGATTCGCGGCGCTACCAGACATGTTGCCGAAGCGACGCGAGCGATGGATGCGGTCGCCCTGGTTCGAGAGCCACCTGAAGTTCCATCGCGCGGATTGCCTCGGCAGCCATGCCAAGCTCGGCATCTACGAGTTCGCGAAGGAGCATTGGCTCGCGCTCACTCCAGAGCCGCCGCCGCCCCTTTGCACCGGCGCTGACGTCCTCGCGCTCGGTCTGTCGGAAGGCCCATCAATCGGCGAAGCCCTCCGCCGTCTGGACGAATTGGTGACGAAGGACGATGTCTCAGATCGGGACACTGCCCTGTCGATGCTGCACGAGATTGTCGAGTCCCACTTCAGGGGTCGAACGTAGGCAGTCGATAAGCCAACGGGTAATCGGGGTCGGGGCCCCGATGTTGGGGAGCTGGGCATTGAGAGAAGGGCGTAGGGGAACGGGCATGACATCTGACTTTGAAGAGTTTCGTCGCGATCGCAACTTTCGCCGGCGGCAGACCCAGACGACGCAGCGCCCCGACGGCAACCGCGAAGTATGGGAAGAACTCGAAGCTCGTGAAGCGAGCCAGCTGAACGACGAGATCCTCAATGCCGAGTGCGATGATTTCTTCACGGACGCCACGCGGTTCGTGGCGACCATCGTCCAGCGCGTGTCCAGCGATCGCCAGCAGGAGATCACCGAAACCCTGCGCCTCGAGATGGAGACATTTCTCTGCGACTCGATTCGGCACGCGACGAACATGATCATCAACCTCGATTGGAAGAGGGCCAAGGATGCGACAGGCGAGGAGACGTTCGAGCCGAGCCTGAAGAACCTCGACGGCAAGGATCTCGACGGGTTCCGTGCGGAGGGGACGGCGCAGCTCGGCGACAAACACTTCGGCCAGGATCCGTTCGGCACCGAGCTGGACGGAACCGTCGCGCAGCCCGCGGCCCAACAGCCCGCGCCGTCGGTTCCGGTGATCGCGGAGACGTCGCCGACCGCACCGGTCGAGCCCACGCCGGATGTCACGTCGCAATCACCAATGGAATACCAAGCGCCGCCCGAGCCGACTGATCCCCACCGGATCGTGCTCGATTGCGACGACCTCGACTCGTCCGAGATCACGACGAACCGGATGCGTTTGAGCGAGGAAGAGTTGTCGGTCTCCTTCGATGACCCGGACCCGTCGTTCGAAGCAGATGAGTTCGATGCGCGGATCTCTGGCGTCGCGTCCATCTCTCGCACGATGTCGAACTTCGACAGCGAAGACGACATGCCCCTCGCGGCATTGGTCGTCGAAGGTGGTGCGGAGTTCGAGACCTGTCCCTCGAGCCTGGAAGCCCCCGAGGTCGCGGAGGAATCCGACGACGACGACGAGGCGCAGGATGCAGACGGGCATGACGAAGTCCGCGACGCGCTCCGACTGCTGGTCCAAGAGGGCATCATGACCGCCGAGCAGGCGCGGGCCGCGTTCCGGAAACAGACCGTCTAGTCTGCGGTTACGTCAGCGAAATCCGGTGGGCCACGACCCGCGCGGTCAGCAGCATCGCGATGATCACTGGTGAGACGAACCAGTGGCCGGTGCCCAGGGCGATCAGCGCGGTGTAGAGCATCGTGCCGAGCAGCAGCCACATCATCGCGCCCCGGATCGTCCTCCGGTTCCATTCGATGTTGCGGTGCCGCCACAGGAAGAACGTCGCCAACGCGATGGCGATCCCAGTGGCGGGCCACGTGACCGGGAGCGAGTAGATCACGAGTAGTCCTGCGATCGGCGGAACCGAGATCAACCCGAGGACAGATCGACGGTGCACGTGCTTCTCGTCCTCCAGGATTCCGAGAAGGGTCACGGCGACGATGTAGAAAAAGTAGCCCGCCGCGGCTTCGATCGCAGAATCGGTATTCCACACGTTACCGAGTCCGGCCACCGCTGTGGGAGCCAGAAGGTTCATGCCGCGCAGCGTGCCCATGGTGACGGCGCCGGCGGCGACGTTCTTCTTGATCACGTAGTCGTAGCCCAGAACGAGGGCAGCCATCACACCGTGGTAGTAGGGAATCGGACTCGCGAACAGGCAGCCGGCGAGACAGAGGATGCCGAGGATGAGTGCGCGGACGGGCGTGATCTTCCCCTGCGGGATCGGTCGTTCGGGTCGTTGCTTCGCGTCGAGTTCACGGTCGGCGTGATCGTTGAGGATCATGCCGCCGGCGTAGAGCAGCACGCTCGCCACGATCAGGCGCACCACGTTCCCGTCCCAAGAGACGGCGCCCGTGCCTGCCGCGAGGCACAGGCCCGCGAGGATGTCCGCGGCCGGGGAGAACAGCGTTCCCGCGCGGACCAGAACCAGGTAAGGGCGGAGTTCTAGAACCAACTGAGCTTCAGGAGGTCGTTGTAGGTGACGTAGACCATCAGGGCGAGCACGAAGACGAGCCCGAGGATCTGACTGTAGTTGTGCACCCTCGTGCTCACCGGCGTCCCCTTGATCCGTTCGATGAGGAGGAACGTCAGATGGCCGCCGTCGAGTACCGGGATCGGCAGCACGTTGATCACCGCCAGGTTGATGCTCAAGATCGCGAGGAAGTAGAACAGTCGGGCGAGGCCCTCCTGCGCGAATTGGTAGCTCACCCGCGAAATCGTGATGATCCCACCGAGGTTCTTGGGCGACACGTCACCGGTGAAGAGTCGCTTCAGGGTGACGTAGATTTGCTTCACGAAGTCGAACGACGCGATCGACCCAGCGGACAGCGCCCCGCCGAGCGATTGGGTCTGGAAGAGCGTTCGAAGCGGGCGGATGACCGGGCTGAACCCGAGGCTGGCGAAGCGTTCCGCGGTGATCTGCACCGACGCAATTCCGTCGACCTTGACCAGCGCCAGGGTGATCGGCTTCTCCGGGGCGTCGTCGGTCGCCTCGCTGATCCGGTCGACGAGCTCGCTCCAGGTCTTCACTGGCTCCCCGTTGATCGCGGTCACGCGATCACCCTGGGTGATGCCAGCCTTCTCGGCCGGCGAACCTGGATCCGACTGGATCGTGAGCTGTTCGAGGTCGCTGCCGAGCGCGATCGCGGCGGCGGCGGCATCGCGACGCTCCTTTGGAATCGCGTGGCGCAACACCACGGGTTTTTCTGAGCCCTCGCGGTCGACCGTCACCTCGACGACGTCGCCGTCCGTGTTCAGGTTGAGCTCGCCGCCCCGAAACAGCTTGCCGTTGACGAAGCGGATCCGGTCGCCGCGCTTGATCTTCAGGTCCTCGACGTCGACGTTGTCAAGCCGCACGCCCGCGACGATGATGGCCGCCGGTCGCACCCCGATGCGCAGCCTGCTCTTCGGGTCGATGGCGGGCAGGAACTTGAACTCGTGCTCTTCGCCGGCGCCCGGCGACTTTTCGCCCGCCTTGTCCTTGGGGCGGCGGATCCGCAACGTGATCGCCTTCTCGCCCTTCGGGACTCGCGTCGTGGTGTAGTCCTTGGCCGCGTCGTCCCATTGCTGGAGGGTGAAGACCTCGTGGCCGTTGAACGACAGAAGGACATCGCCGGTGCGCAGGCCGGCCTTGTGCTCGGGTGAGTCGTCCGTGACGTCGATGGCGTAAGGGCCCTTTTCGTACGACGGCCGAACGGCCATCATGCGCAGGCCGCGCAGCTTCGAGTAGCGGGGGAATACCTTGCACTCGCCGCGCACGCCGTCGCGTTCGTAGGTGATATCGATGCCGCGCGTCGAGTTCGTGAGGGCGGATTCGACGCGGAAGTTCGGGAAGGAGTACATGTCCTTGCCGCCGGCCTGCAGGATCTTGTCCCCTCCTTGGAGTCCGGCTTCCCAGGCTGGGCCACCAGGAATGACATCGCCGATGATGAACACGAGCGGGAAGGCGATGAGCGCGAACAGGAGGTTCATCAGCACCCCGCCCGAGTAGAAGAACGCCCGTGCCATGAACCCCTTGGAGCACAGGTCATTCGCTCCGAGCAATCGTCGGTTGTAGGTCGGGTCGTCGCCCGCGACCTGGACGTACCCGCCGAGCGGCATCGCCGAAATCCGGTAGTCGGTGTCCCCGCGGCGGAATCCCCACAGGCGAGGCCCGAACCCGAGCGAGAATACGTGGACCTTCACGCCTGCGATCCGTGCGCAGATGAAGTGCCCGAATTCGTGGATGAAGATCAGGAGGCTGATGCCGAGGATCGTCAGCAGGATGGGCATGTTCGCGTTCTGGGGAGCCTGGCTACGGGTTGCTGGCTAGGGAGCGTGTGGCGTCCCGAGCGGATCGGTCCGCCGCGAGTACGTCTTCGAGTGTGTGGATCGGCGTCGCCGCGTGGTCGCGGACGACCGTGGTGACCGTCTGGGTGATGGCCGGAAAGGTCACTTTGCCAGCAAGGAACAAGCCCGTCATTACTTCATCGGCAGCATTCAGCACGGCACCTGAAGTCCCGCCCTTCTCGAGGGTTTCGAATGCCAGGGGGATGGCGGGAAAACGGTCGGTGTCCACCTCGTGGAAGTTGAGCTCGGAGAACCGGGAGGCATCGAATGGCATGAAATCGAACGGTGCACGTTCGGGGTAGGCCAGACAGTAGAGGATGGGGACGCGCATGTCTGGCACTCCCAACTGGGCGAGGATCGAGCCGTCGACGAATTCGACCATCGAGTGGACGATGCTCTGGGGGTGGCAAATGACGTGGATCTGGTCGGGTGACAGCCCGAACAACCAGTGGGCTTCGAGAACTTCGAACGCCTTGTTCATGAGGGTCGCCGACCCGATCGTGATGCGCGGGCCCATGTCCCAGGTCGGATGGCGCAGCGCCTCCTCTGGCGTGATGTCCGCGAATTGTTCCCCGGGCAGCGTGCGGAACGGTCCTCCGGACGCGGTGAGGTGGATGCGTCGGACCTTGCCGCGATCCTCCCCCACCAAGCACTGGAAGATCGCGCAGTGCTCCGAGTCCACCGGGAGGATCGTCGAACCGGACTGGCGCGCGAGTTCCATCAGGAAGGGACCGGCCATGACGAGGGATTCCTTGTTCGCCAGAGCGAGGGGGAGCCCTTTTCGCACGGTCCATTCTGAAGCGGGCAGGCCAGCCGCCCCCGTGATCGCGTTGAGCACGACGTCCGGGCGGCTCGCCTCGAGGGCCTCGACCACGCCTTCGGAACCGGTGAAGAACGCCGTTCCGTCCGCCAATCCGGAAGGCCGAGCGTTTCCGTCCGCCACGCAGACAGCAGTCGGGGCGAACTGCTGGGCCTGCGCGACGACCTTCTCGACGGACCGGTGGGCCGTGAGTGCCGCGACGGCGAATCGGTCCGGACGGTCGGCGATCAACCGAAGGGCGTTTGTGCCCACCGAGCCGGTGGAGCCTAGGATCGCGATTCGCTTCATGGGATGGGCCGGTAGGATAGACCGTCCGCGATGGTCACTCCCGAACAACGAGCAGCTTTCTGCCTGGTTTGCGGCGCTTCGCTCAAGGTCCGCGAATTATTCGGGCGTGCCCGCAAAGCGTGCGTGGAGTGCAATTTCATCGTGTTCGAGAACACTGCTACGGCAGCCGGAGCCATCGTGGTCCAGGGTCGGGAGGTCCTGTTGGTGCGGCGGAGCATCGAGCCTGGGCTCGGTCGGTGGGGGTTCCCCGCGGGATTCCAGGACTACGGCGAGACGCCGGAGCAGACCGCCATCCGGGAGGTCCGAGAGGAGACGGGACTGACGATCGAGGTGCGGCGGTTGTTTCACGTGGCGCATTCGAAGGACAACCCGGGGAAGCTGGTGAATCTGGTGGTTTACCTCGCCGTTCCCGTTGCAGGCGTCGTGCAGGCCGCCGATGATGCATCCGACGCGCGGTTTTTCTCCCTGGACGAGTTGCCAGACGATCTGGCATTCGACAACAACCGGGAGATGCTGCAACGGCTGAAAACCGAATTCCCCAGCGGAGACATCTCTTGACGAAGCAAGGTTCTGCCTACCAGGCGGCGGGTGTGGACATCGACGCGAAGTACGCGGCTGTGACCGGGTCGACCGAAGCCATCCGTTCGACGTACACCCCGGGAGTCGTAGGTGACGTCGGGCTGTTCGGAGGGCTGTTCGATCTCTCGGCGGTCGACGCTGCCGGGCAACTGATCGTGGCCTCGACGGATGGCGTGGGCACCAAGGTCAAGGTCGCTCAGCGGGCGGGTCGGGTCGGCTCGGTCGGCGAGGATCTCGTCAACCACTGCGTGAATGACATCCTGGTCCAGGGGGCGCGACCGCTCTTCTTCATGGACTACATCGCGATGGGCAAGATGGTGCCCCCACAGGTGCAGGCGACGATCGGCGGTCTGGCGAAGGCCTGCCGCGAGAACGGTTGTGCCCTGCTCGGCGGCGAGACCGCGGAGATGCCGGGGGTCTACGTCCCGGGGGAGATGGACGTCGCGGGCACGATCATCGGAGCCGTGGCGAAGGACAAGCTCCTCGATGGCTCGCGAATCCTGCCGGGGGATCAACTCATCGCGTTGTCGTCGTCGGGCCTCCACACCAACGGCTACTCGCTGGCTCGCAGGATCGTGTTCGAAGACCTCGGCCTCGAGACAGATTCCACGCCGGACGCACTCGGTGGCGCGACGGTGGCGGATGCGCTGCTCGCGGTGCACCGGAGCTACCTGTCCCAGGTGTGGCCCCTGCTCGAGCGGGACCTCGTCCACGGGATGGCGCACATCACCGGCGGGGGACTGCCGGACAACCTCCCGCGGGTCCTCCCCGACGGCGTCGCGGTGGAGATCGACAAGGTCGCCATGCCGCGCGTGCCCGTGTTCGACTTCCTTGTCGAAGCCGCGGGAATGGACGAACAGGAGGCGTATCGCGTCTTCAACATGGGCTTTGGGCTCGTCTTGATCGTGGGCGAAGCCGACGTCGGCGCCGTCCAGTCGGCGCTTGAGGATGCCGGCGAGCTGTCCTACCGGGTCGGCCAGGTCATCGAGGGTGAGCGTGAAGTGGTCCTCTAGCGGGATGCTGGTCGCGGTGCTCCTCGCATCGTTGCCGGCGCAGTTGGCTTCCCAAGACAAGGCGTTCGACGAGCTCTACGCGAGAGCCGACGCGGTGCCGACGTCGGACCAGGAGGCACGCAAGCTGGCGTTCGCCGCGGCGTTCCGCGCGTTCGAGACGATCCCCGAGAAGACCCCGGGCTACGCGGCGGCGCTTCCACGCGGCGCCTGGTCCGCGTACCGCGCGCAGCGCTACAGGTCCGCGGCCCGCCTGTTCTCGGTGCTGCGGGACGCGAGTCGTGGTGGTGACCCCGTCGTCACGGCGATGCTCACCTCGCTCTTCCGGAGTGATGGTGGTGGTCGTGACTCGGTTGTCTCGGCCAAGGATGGTTATGCGAAACACCAGCGTGCCGTGCACGATTGGTTGGCCCAGCCGCGGGACTTTGGTCGGCTGGCCGCGCTCGGTGGCGACCTCCTGCAGCGGCGCGACCCGCTCGGCCTCTGGCTGTTGGAGACCCAGGAGGTGGCGATGCGTGGGCGGCGTGGCCGGGAATTCGCGTTGGCGAACCTGGCACTCGCCTACCGGCAGTCCGGCGACGGGAACAAGGCCTACGATACGTACGGCGAGGCCCTGAAAATCGCGTCACACGACGCGACGCTGTGGAACGACTTCGGGCTCCTTCTCAAGGGTCTCGGCAAGATCGGCCCGGCCTTCGATGCCTTCGTCGCCGGACTGAGGGCGGAGACCGAGCCCGGTTCGAGTCCATCCGGCACGAACCTCGGCGTCCTATTTCAACGCACCGGAAAGAGCCGGGGCCGGGATCCCCAGGAAGACCTCGCCCGGGTCCTTCGGAAACGTCCGGATGCGGCCCTTACCCGCCGGTTGCTCCTCGATATTCTGGCGGGTGCCGGGTCTCGCAAGTCCCGATGATGACGGAGGCTGGCAACCCGCAGGATCCTGCTGAATAATGGTGTTCCGGTCCGAGTTCCCCCTCTGATTGGTCCGAACTTTGCTACACAGATGGACCAGATCCGCTCCGTCCACCCCTCTACATCCAACGCTGGAGTCATCATGGCGAGAATCGCCTACATCATCCCGATCGTGCTCGTCGTCGCTTCCGGCGCCGCCGCTCAAGACCCGGATCCGCGCCTCAAACCGAGCCTGAAACCCGCGGAGGTCAAGAGGCTGAACACCCTGGCAAAGAAGTGGATCGCCGCTGAACTCCGGTGGGACGAGGAACCGAGGCACCGGAAGATCCGGGACCGGGAGCGGGCGAAGTTCATGGCCGAACTCGAGAAGAAGAGCCGGAAGACGGACGCCCTCGCGAGCGTTGGAAACCTGCTCTCGATGTTCGACCAGGTCTTCCCGTACAAGAAGAACAAGACGTTCGGGATCATCAAGGAGTTCAAGGATCCGCGTCACTTCCTGCTCGGTCCGAAGGCGTACGACTCGAAGAAGAAGTTCGCGTCGGTTCTCGTTCTTCCCTCATGGAACGAAAAGAAGAGCGCATGGACGACCGCCAAGGCCCACGTCGACGCTACGTGGAAATCGTCAGCGCTCACCAAGTCCACGTTTGTCGTGTTGCCCGAGCTTCGCAAGGGCGATGACTACAACAAGGTTCCGGAGCAGACGCCGAAGGGGCACATCGACGAGAAGGAGCGGATTCGCGGGGTGCTCGGCGCGTTCGGCGCGGTGCAACGCAGCTTCCGCCTGGACCGGCAGAAGATGTTCATCGACTGCGGCGACGGCACGAGTGGGTTCGGCCTCCGCTTGCTCAGCTACTTCCCGAGCCGTTTCGCGGGAGCCATCCTGCGCGCGCCCACGGACCAGGGGAAGCTGGCGCTGGACAGCCTCGCGGGCCTGCCCCTGCTCCTGATTTCGACCGAGAACACAAAGGCGACCTGCAACAAGATCAAGTCCACGCTCGACGCGCTCCATACCGAGTCGCAGGTGAGCATCGTCGGCTACGACGCGGACCCGGCCAAGATGGCCGCTGCTGTCGACGAGTGGATGAAGGGCAAGGTGAAGCGGCTCTATCCGTCGAAGGTCTTGCTGTCTCCGACCCACGACGCCTTCCACAAGGCGTACTGGGTCGAGATCGTCGCGTGCGAACCGATCGACTCCATCGGGCCCAAGGAAAAGCTCTTCCTGAACGTCAGCTCGGACCGGGAGAAGAACCGCGTCACCATCAGCTCCGAGGGCGTCAGTGAGATCGGGCTCTACCTCAACGACTACCTCCTGGACCTCGACAAGGAGGTCACCTTTGTCGTGAACGGCAAGGAGATCAAGGGCACGAAGTTCCAGAGGAGCATCCGGACGATCGAGCGCTACATGCGCCGCGCCTACGATCCGACGGCGCTCTACACGGCGTACCACCGCATCGGGATCCCGAAGCCGGAGAAGAAGGCCGAAGAGGACCGGAAGGGAGAGGGCAAGTAGCTCCTTGCCTCCGAAGGTGACCGACGGAGAGACGCCAACCGAGGCGGGGGACCGGCGATGAAACGTCCCGTCGCCGCCGTCGTGGCGGCCCTGACGGGGGCGGCTGTCATGGCGCTCGAGCTCACCGCTGTGCGCCTGATGGCGCCGCACTTTGGTGACAGCGCCTACGTGTGGACGAACGTCATCGGCGTCATCCTCGTCGCCATGGCGCTCGGCGCGTTCCTGGGCGGCAAGATGGCGGATCAGAAGCACGGCGGACCGCGGGTGTTCTGGCTGCTCTGCGTCGCCGGGGTGCTGACGTCCTGCGTCCCGGTGGTCGCGCATTCCATCGGCGGATGGCTGGTGCCGGCGGGCTTGCCACTCGACTCGGCGATGGGTGCCCTGGTGCGCGGATCCCTGGCGGCGACGACGATCCTGTTCGCGCCGCCGATCCTCCTGATCGCGTGCGTCTCACCGATCCTGGTGACGATGCTCGCGAGTCAGGACGGCAAGATCGGTCGCGCGGCGGGTCTGGTCTCGGCCATGGCGACGATCGGCAGCCTCGTCGGGACGTTCGCGGCGACACACGTCCTGATTCCCGGAGTCGGCAGCAGCTGGACGGTGTGGATATGCGCTGGCGTTCTGATCGCGGCGGGATTGTTCTGTCGGACGAGTGCCGCCGGCGCTGCGGTGCTGCTGGTGCCGGTCGGATTGTCGTTCGTCGTGCCCGACGTGCTGAAGGCGCCTGCGGATGGCGAGACCTTGCTCGCGGAGGTCGAGAGCAACTACCAGTTCCTGCAGGTCGTCGAGCGGACGGACACGACGCCGAAACAACGCAGTCTGAAGATCAACGAGGGATTGGATTCGTTTCACTCCGTCTCGATCGAGGGGACGGCGTTCACGGACGGCAGCTACTACGACTACCACGTGATCGCGCCGTTCCTCGCGAGGGATGGCGGCAGCACTGGTGGCGTGAAGGTCCTCTCGCTGGGCGAGGCCGCCGGTACGTTTGGGCGGTTGTTCGCCTACGTGCACCCCAGGTGCACGATGGACGGCGTCGAGATCGACCCGGAGGTCATGCGACTCGGGAGAGATTACTTCCCCGGTGCGAGGCCGGACGGGAAGCAGTATCCGGTGGACGCACGCGTGTTCGTCGAGAACACCACATCGCGCTACGACGTGGTTCTCGTCGATACCTACAAGAACCAGATCTACATCCCGGCCCACATCGCGAGCTACCAGTTCTTCCACGCGGTCTCGAACGTCCTCCAGGATGGGGGGGTCGTCTCGGTGAACGCAGGTGGTGTCAGCTTCGAAGACCCGGTCGTCGACAAGTTGTGCCGCACGATTGCCGCGGTGTTTGGCCAGGCATGGGCGTTCCGGGTGCCGAACTCGCGCAACTTCGTCCTCGTGGCACGCAAGGGCCAGGACATCGACCCCGGGTGTTTGCGGCACATCGAGGCGACCGACGAGGCGCTGAAGACAGTCCTCGCCCGCACCGCAGTGGGCGATGCGTGGAGGCAATTCGAGAGTTCGTCGAGCGATGCAGACGACGACTCGATCGTGTTGCAGGACGATAGACCGTTCCTCGACGTGCTCCAGGAAGACGCCTACAACCGGCGCGAGTCCGATCCGATCTTGACCGGGATCGCGGGCGACCGGAATTCGAAGGCCGCTGGAGTCGAGGCGGCAGGGTTCTTCCGCCATGGTCGGTTGGAAGATGCACTCGAGAAGATCGGCACGGCGCGCATGGCTACTCCGCTGCTGCGACGCCTGGCCGGCGATTGCCGCTGGGGATTGCGCGACACGGTGGGGGCGGTGCTCGAGTACGAAGAGGCGAAGCGCCTCGGGATGGACGCGCCCGAGTTGGACAAGTACATCGGGTGGGCGAACGAAGAGACCGAGGGTCGACGCAAGGCGTGGTCCGCTGCTTCCACCAACGGGTGGATCGCGTTCAGCGCGATCGCCGGTCTGCTCGCCGCGTTCGCCTTCGCCTGGCGGCGTTTGTAGGCAAGAAACACGACGCCCGCCGACTCGAGGTCGACGGGCGCCGCAAGACGGAATCGACTCCTACCTCGATTACAAGATCTCCAGCACGCCGGTGCCGGATTGTGTCAGGGTCTCGACCGAACCGCGGTAGTTCATGTTGCGGGCGATCTTCGAATTCCAGGGCAGCTTCTCCTTGTCGGCGACACCACCCAGCGCGACCGCGGCGAAGGCCCGGCTCAACGGGGTGAGGTTGTCGTCGTGGAGCATCTTCTTCAGAGGCTCGATGGTGCGACGGTCCCCGATGAAGCCGAGAGCCGAAGCGATGGCCGACAGCTTGGCCAGGTTGGTCTCCTTTTGCTGGAGCATGTCGAGCAGCGTCGTCGTGACGGTCTTGTCGCCCAGCTTGCCGAGGGCGATGGCGGCCTGCTTCAGCAGTTCCGGACGACGCACGGACTCCTTGACGATCGTGTGGATGTCCGGCTTCGCCCTCTGGTAGTCCATGAGGGCCAGGCCGATGCAGAGGTAGCCAGCGAGCTCGTCCTGGTGCCGGTGCTTCATCAGCATGTCCAACATCTCCCTGGAAGCATCCGAGTAACGGCTCAGTCCGAGGGCGACAGCGAAGGCCGCGCGAGCCTCCGGGTTCTTGACTCCTTCGAGCTGCTTCATGAGGAGGTCACCGACCGTGCGGTCGACGGTCGCGTGCGGATCGTTCTTGAACTTGTTGAAGTTCAGGACGCCGAGGGAGAGGGCGGACCAGGGGCGTTCGAGCGCCTTGTTGCCTCTCGCGAGAACCTTCATCAGGGCGTTCTTGTTGGTGTCGCCACCGATCTGGCCGAGGGCCAGGAGGCTGAAGTAGCGCGCCTGGGCGTCCTTGCCGTTTTCGAAGTACTTGAGGAGAGCCTTCGAGTACTTCTCGTCGCCCTTTGGCATCACGAGCTGACCGAGCGCCAGCGCGGCGGCGCGGTAGATGTCGTTGCCCAGCTTCTTCCTGGACGTGAGCTGCTTGAGGAACTTCGCCTTGTAGTGCTTGTGCAGGTCGGTGTCGCCGCGCCCGATGAGCTTGGCGATTCCTACCGGAACGTGCGACTTGATCAGGTCCGTGCCACGACCGGCTTTCTTGTCGTAGTAGGAGTCGAGTGTCCCGAGCGCGTCCTTGAGGAGCTGCTGCTCCTTGGCGTCCATGTTCTTGGTCTTCAACTTCAACAGCGCGATGCCGTTGATGGCCGCGACCTTGATGTTGCGCTCATTGTGCGTCTCGTCCAGGAGGATCTTGGACAGCGCCTCGAACGCCTTGGTCTTGAGGTCGAAGTCGTTGTTGCTGTAGGCGATGAGTCCGATGCCGTAGCACGCGAACGAACGGGTGCGGGTATCGACCTGCGGGCGACCGCACAGCTCGCGGCCCTTCTCGTCATCGGTGGCCAACTGCACGAGGCTGTCGAGGGCATTCGGCATCGCGGAGATGCCCATGGCCAGTGCCGCGGTCTCGCGGATCTCCTGGACGGGCTTCTTCAGCATCTCCTTGAAGATCTCGAGGATCTTGAAGTTGTCTCCGTCGAGACCGATCTTCGCCAACGCGATCATGCAGGACGAGTTGATGTCGCGGTTGTCCGTGTTCTCCAGCGCGCGCTTGATGGTCGGCAGGATCGTGTCCTGGATGTCGGACGGGGAGGGCTTGGCGGTGTCCTTGGAGTCGACGCGTTTCGACGAGCCCATGTAGAAGTCCGGGGATCCGGTGACGACCATGGGAGCGTGGATCGCGTCCTTCAGGTTGATGAATGGGTCCTTGTTGAACTCCCACCAGAACTGCCACTTGCTGAGGTCCGCTGTGAGCACCATGCCGCCGCCGGGCGTCTTTGGCCCGACGCGCGGACCCGGGGCCGGAGGACCACTGGTCACGGGTCCCGGAGGTGAGCCGGGAGGAGTGGTCGGGCCGACGGGGACCGGTGCACCGGGCGGTTTGGGGCCAGGAGTGACGGGGCTGGGCTGGCCGGGGTTACCGGTCCTCGGACCGCGACCGGCGGTCGGGGGGACGGTGTCGCCGGGGCCGCGATAACGGCCACCGTGGGCGAGCGCGTCGGTGGCGAGAAGGCTGGCGCAGGCGAGGCCTGCGATCATGAGATTCTTCATCAGTACCTATCAGGGTCAAATGTTATTGCGGTGACCGGACGGCGCCGCGGTGGAGCCGAACAGGGGTGGGCAATACAACTCGGGTGCCGGAGGCTGACAGGCCTGAAATCACCCCCAGGAAGGGGTCGGTGTTACCCCGCGGGAACGTCTGCGAGGCTCGACCAGTGGGGCGTCCGTCCCGTACAGCACGGCGCCCGACAGCAAGGGCTGCCGGGCGCCGACGTTTTGGAACGGACTCCTGCCTACAGGATGTCCAGCACGCCAGCGCCGGACTGCGTCAGGGTCTCGACCGAACCGCGGTAGTTCATGTTGCGGGCGATCTTCGAGTTCCAGGGCAGCTTCTCCTTGTCGGCGACGCCACCCAGCGCGACCGCGGCGAAGGCCCGGCTCAACGGGGTGAGGTTGTCGTCGT
>CAYYAQ010000045.1:0-29699 GCA_964469555.1 uncultured candidatus Brocadiaceae bacterium
CGCGTCACATGTCCGATCGAGGGGATTCATGACGCCCTCCAATTCGCACACGTCTCGAATGTCACGTCCGCCTCGAGGGTCTGACGAAGCGTGGCCCGCGCGCGGTGCACGTGGCTCATCGCCGTGCCCTCCGGTATGCCGAGCAACGCCGAGATCTCGCGGTAGGACGTCGCCATCAGGGTCCGCAACAGGAAACAAGCCCGCGGCGTCTCATCGATCTGTCGCAGGGCCCGTATCACCGCGTCGTCGAAGTGCTCCTGATCCGGTAGCAGCTGACCGCCACCGTCGATCTTCACGTCGGCAACCGCCCGTGGCCCCGGGGCCTCCGCCAGCTCGTCGACACCGAACTCCTTGCTCCGGAAATGCCGCCGCGAATGGTTCAGCGCGGTGTACCGCACGATCTGCCCCATCCACGCCTCGAAGTTCGACCCCGCGTCGAAGGTCTCGAGGCGCTGCAATGCCGTGACCGCTGCCTCCTGCAGGATGTCCTCCGCGTAGGCCGATCCGCCCAGTATCGCCGCGGCCACACACCACAGCTTGCGGCTGGCCGACTTCAGGGACGCGGCGAAACCGTCGGGTGAGAGTGTCTTGGAAGTCGAGACCATGGTCGAAAGTCCGGTTCTGCCGGACCGATGTGTCCAGCTCGACCGACTATTGCCCGGGCGAGGTATTAACTCCGATTTTCCGCCCGCAATCTTCGCCGCTTCTTCCAGCCCGGGAAATACCAGATGTACAGCCCGCTCAGCACCAGGAAGACCAGCCCGCATGCCGCCACCGGCATCAGCCAGTCATGGGCCCACGACCCGTACAGCGAACCGTCGTGCAACCGCTCAAACCAGTCCGATCGGCGCATCTCGAGGCTCAGGATCTCGCCCGTCACCGCGTCCACCTGGATCTCCGAGTAGTTGTGCACGGACCGGACCTTGTGCACCCGCTTGCTCGGGCGGAAGTCCACGCGGTCGATGTCCTCGACTGTCTTGAAGTCCGGATGGCCTTCGGCGAGCACGACCTCGAACAGCTTCTGGTTCGTGATGAACGACGACACGTCCCCCGATGCGCCGCTCTGCGTCCGCGGCTGGATCCACTCGTAGTCCTTCTTCAGCAGAAGAAAGATGCCCGTGATCGCGATATTCAAGAACACGACCCCGAGAACGATGCCCGTCCACTTGTGGGTGCTCCAGAGCAACTTGAACAGCTTCATGCGGTGTGAATCGAACCGGGCAAAACGGCGAGGTACCATAGCCCTGCCTCACCCATGTTCCACCCGAGTTCGGCCCGATGTGCCGCGACCCCTCCCGGTGCCGGCCCCGGACTGTTACATTGTCGGCACGATGCGTCGCACCATTCCCGCATTGCTCGCTCTGGCCGTCCTGTGCTCTGGCATCCTGTCTCCGAGGATCGCCGCCCAGAAGGTCAAGACGAAGCCGTCGAAGTCCAGCCCGACGGCGAGCGACGTCGATCCGAAGACAACCGCCGCCCGACGGGAGTATCGCGCCCGCGCCCGGCGCCTGGCCAACAGTGATGTCGTGGGACACTTCGTCCTCGCCCAGTGGTGCGGGAAGAAGAAACTCCCGCGCTGCGCCCGCTGGGAACTGCACGTGGTCCTGCGCGAGGCGCCGGACCACGTCGGTGCCCGCACGCTGCTCGGCCAGGCCTACCACGAAGGCAAGTGGCTGCACAAGAGCACCGCGATGAAGGCGAAGGGGTTGGTGAACGTGGACGGCAAGTGGATGCGCAAGTACGACGCCGTGCGTACTCGTGCCAGGCAAAAACACCGGCTCAGCGTGCAGCACCGGGCCAACCTCCTCTTCGCGCGTCTCGCCGACCGGAATCCATCGATCCGCGCCGTCGCGCGTCGCAACCTCGAAGCGCTCGCCAAAGCGGAGAAGATGCCCGAGTTGCTGAAGCTCGCCAACCGAAAGGCGCGGGAGTACGGGGACTACTGGCGCGCGCGCGGCGGTTCCTACACGGCCTACACCGGACTGATCACGGTCAACGCGACGCTCTCGACACTGGAGAGCATGCAGACCTTCACGACCAGCCTGGGGACAGGGTCGCCGGTCCGCCTGCAGCTGCCGCGGATGAAGACGATCTCCATCGGCACCACGGTCTCGGTGCCCCTCGGATTCGGACGCTAGCCCGGTCGAATTCCAGTTTTGCCCGGTTTGCGCCGAAGACGAGCGTGGCATGCCCCCCCACGCACAATCTCCCCGTCCACGCCAACTGGATCGCATCGCCTTCGCCGTGATCGCCGTGCTCGGCTTCCTGGCCGCGGTCGGTCCGGTGACGACGAACGACTTGTTTTGGCACGTCGCGACCGGCGAACACCTGTATCGACTCCGCGAGTTCCCTGCACTCGACGTGTTCTCCTACACGGCGAACGACCTCCCGTGGTTCCTTCACGAATGGCTGACGCAGGTCATCTTCTTCGGCCTGCACGAACTAGGCGGGCTGCACGCTCTCCGGCTGTTCACCGGACTGATGTCTGTCGCCATCCTCTTCCTCGTCTGGCGCACCGCGAAACAACACCTGACGAACCCGGTCGCCGGAGTCGTGGTGTTGCTCGCGTTCGCGGTGCTCGGCACTTGCAGGTTCCAGGCGCGACCGACGCTGTTCAGCATTGCGTTCTTTCTCGGTCTGATCGCGTGGCTGGGCTCGCACCGAGGACCGTGGCGATTGCGGCACGCTGCGACGCTCGTCCTTTGCGTGGTCGTCTGGGTGAACCTGCACTCGGTCGGGCTCCTCGGCTTGACGGTGTATGGCGCATTCGCCACAGGTCACGTCGCTCGGGCCTGGCTCGCCCGTGAACCGGTCGCGAGCCATGTCCTCCGACATGCGCTGACCTTCGCCGTCGCCACGGGAGCGTCCTGCCTGAATCCCGCCGGCTGGCACCTCTTCGACTTCGCCTTCCAGGACAAGAGCGAAGTGATGAACTTCCTCGTCGACGAATGGGGTGCGTTCCAGTTCGCGTTCGCCGACAACCCGCTGCTCACATTCGAGGCATACGTCGTCGTCCTCGGGATCCTCGCCACCGTCGTCATCACCTACCTCCTCACCGGAATCGCGCTGAACTCTCAGAGCGAGCGAAGGAGCAGTCCAGCCCTCCCTGACCCCGTCCACCTCGCGCTGCTGGCGCTGTGTCTGGCGGGCGGGCTGATGGCGCGGCGATTCCACTGGATGCTCGCGATCAGCCTACTCTTCGCAATGAGTCACCTCGCGACCCTGATCCGACACGGAATCCTCCTCCGCGTCCTGCGGCTCGCGCCCCTGCGCATCGCGGGTATCGTGACCGCGGTGACGCTGTTCGTGCTGCACTACAACCGCGACCTCCGTCACGAGAACCAACCGCTACACGAGGCGCTCCTCACCGCCGACTACTACACGCGCCAGATCGCGCCCTCCCTTGACCTGCCCGCCGTGCAGTTCATGCGCGACGCAGGGCTCGAAGGCAACGCGTTTTGCCACTACGGAAGCGGCGGCATGCTCACTTACTTCCTGTACCCGAAGGTGAAGGTGTTCGTCGACAGTCGCGCCGACCTCTACCGGCGGCGCATCCTGCTGGAGTTCATGGCCGTGAGGGATGGACACCCAGACCAGCAAGAGATCCTCGATCAGCACGGGACCGATATCTACTTCCGGCACTGGGAGATCGCCGCCCTCCGTGCGCCGAGCGGTTGGACCAAGGTGTACGAGGGCCCAGACGGCGAAGTCTGGCTGCGCAAGCACGACCGCAACCTCGAGAATCTGAAGCGGTGCAAGGCGTGGCATAGACGTTTCGGGCCCCAATCCGCGCCACGCTGATCCGAGTAGCCGACTTTCGCTCCTGGTTTTCGCAACACCGAGCGCCCTGACTGCGTAGGATCGACTTGTCCCACGCCATGGCACGACCCAGAGAATTCGACCGCGAAGAGGTCCTCGACAAGGCGATGCAGCTCTTGTGGGAGCGCGGCATCGAAGCGACGTCCATCCAGGACCTCGTGGACCACATGGGCATCGGTCGCGCGAGCATGTACGACACCTTCGGCTCAAAAGAGGCGCTCGTCTTCGAGGCGATGGACTGCTACGTCGAGCACATGAAGCAGGAGGTCTTCGGAGCTCTGGAACAACCCGGTCCCGCACGCGTCGTAATCCGCAACCTGTTCCTCTCGCTTCTCGAACGTGGCTTCGCGGGCAACACCAAGAGTTGCCTGATGGCCAAGTCCGCCATGATGTCCGGTCGCGAGAACGCGGAGATCATGAACCGCGTGTGCGAGTTCATGCACCTCGTCGAGGACGCGCTGCACACGGTGCTCGTGCGAGGCATGAAGGAAGGAGACTTCGACCAGAGCAAGAATCCGCGGGCCATCGCCCGGTTCCTGACCAACAGCATGCAGGGTATCAGCATCACCGCCCACTCGCGCGCCGAACGGGACGCCCTCGAAGACGTGGTCGAGATCACCCTCTCGGTGCTGGACCGTTAGCCGACCTGCAACTCGAGCTTCAAGAGACGTTCGCACTCCTTCAACAGCCAGGCCGGCTTGTTGAGGGGTTCGTGGCTGATGTCCTGCCAGCGGACCATGCCGTCGCTGTCGACCAGGAACATCCCATGGAGCGGCATTTCCTCGAAGTCGTCAAACGCGCGCCACTGCTGGAACACCTTCATCTCCGGATCGCTGACCATCGGAAAGGTGAATCGGTCCGCGGTCGAGCAACACCGCGAGGCCGACGCGGTGAGTCGCATCCAACAGGACACCCGTGAATCAACCCCTGCCGTAGATCGGATCAACCTCGCCGCGCACGACCGCCAACTCAGCGAGCTGCAGATCGTTCTTTTCGTAACTCTGAATCCAACGATGCAGGACCTACTCCAGACTCGGTCGAGCCTGACACACCGCGGAACCCGCACCCACGGCGACGACGAGCGGAGGCAGCGCGCGGAACAACCTCATCGTCGGCGAGTGTATCAGGAATCCTGGACTTCGGCTCGCTGCCCTGCGACTCTCAGGATCCGAAGCAAACCATGAAACTACTCCTGGGAAACAAGAACTACTCTTCGTGGTCGATGCGCGCTGGCGTCGTCGACCACGCGTTCGACCTGCCCGTCGAAACGTCGATGCTCAGGCTCGACGAAGACGATGCGGCGAATCAAAAGCGCGAAGCCTCGCCAGCGGGGCGCGTGCCGATTCTGAAGGACGAGGACCTGACCGCCTGGGACTCACCCGCGATCTGCGAGTACCGGGCCGAGAAGTTCCCCGAACGCAACCTGTGGCCAGTCGATGCCGTCGACCGGGCACGAGCCCGCAGCCTGTGCGCCGAGATGCACTCGGGATTCCCTGCGCAGCGGGAGCAGCTCCCGATGAACCTCCGGGCACAGAAGGAACCACGTCAGTGGCCGCAAGCGGTCGTCGACGATATCGAACGCATCGCCGAGATCCTCGGCGAGACCCGAAGGCCGTATCTCATCGGGGAGTTCTCGGTGGCCGACGCGTTCTTTCTGACGCGGATGGGGATCCAGGAGTAGCCCGAGATGATCTTCACCAAGCGCTTCCGCTACCGGTTCGGCGACATCGATGACGCCGGCATCGCCTACTATCCGAGCTTCTTCCACTACTTCCACTGCGCCTTCGAGGACTGGTGGAGCGACGGGCTGAACGCGCCCTACGACGAGGTCCTCCACGACGAGAAGTTCGGCCTGCCCGCCGTGCACATCGAGAGCGACTTTCTCGTGCCGATCCGGTACGGCGACGAGCCAGACATCCACCTCGGCATCCTCGAGATGGGAACCACATCCGTGAAGTTCGCCTACTGGATGACTCTCGAGGGCGAGGACCGGCCCCTCTGCCGCGCGACGGTCACGACCGTGTCCGTGAACATGGAGACGTTCGCGAAGCAGCCGATCCCGGACAAGTGGCGCGAAGCGTTCGCCGCGTTCGTGATAGACGAATCCGAGTTCCCGGGCGCGACCTGATCTCTCGAACCTGCACCGGGCACAGATTCGAGAGATCAGCCGCGGCTTGTCGCGAGCGCGCTAGCCGAGTCCGACGCCGAAGCCTTCTCGGTAGCTCTTCTTGATGTAGTTCTCCGCCTTGGCACAGTTCAGGGCTTCCAGCTTGTCGCTGTTCCAGTTGATCTTCTCGCCGGTACGGATGGAGACGTTGCCGAGGAGAACGGCTTCGGTCAGGGGACCCGCGTAGTCGAAGTTCGCGAGCGGCGCGGGACCGAATCCCTTGCACGCCGCGATCCACTCCACGTAGATCTTCTGCTCTTGGTCCGTCCCAGGACCGCGCTGCAGACTCACTTCAGCCGGCTTGAAGTCCGCGAATTGACCCTTCGGGAAGTACTCCTGAAACTGGCCATAGTCGTCCACGGACAGGATCGTGCCCTTCTCGCCGACCATGATCGAGCCGCCCCTTCCGAGCGACTTCTTGCCAGGCACGAGGTCGATGGACGGCTTGTTCGCCTTGCCGTTTATCTTGCCGTCGTACCAGGTCAACTTCACCGGTGGCAGATCGCCCCGCGCGGGGAACTCGTACACGATCTTCGAACCCTTCGGCGCGCTGTCGTTGTTGCACCCCGAGTGTTCGGCCTCGACGCTGGTCGGCATGCCGAGCTGCAGCGCCATGTACGGCAGGTTCATCAGGTGGCACGCCATGTCGCCGAGCGCGCCGGTGCCGAAGTCCCAGTATCCGCGCCACGCGAACGGGGCGTAGCCTTTGCGGTATGGACGCAAGGGCGCGGAGTTGAGCCACAGATCCCAGTGCAAGGTCTTCGGGATCGGGTCGACCTTCGGGTTTGGCGCCATGCCCTGGGGCCAGATCGGACGATTCGTCCAGACGTGCACTTCGCGGACCTTGCCGATGGCGCCGGCGCGGACGGCCTCGACTCCCGCCCGGAATCCGTCGGTCCCGGTTCCCTGGTTGCCCATCGACGTGGTCACGCCCGTCTTCCGCGCCATCTCTGTCAGCAAGCGCGCCTCTTGCACCGTGTGCGTCAGCGGCTTCTGGCAGTAGATGTGCAACCCGAGATCCATCGCCATGACGGCGACGGGTGCGTGCGCGTGGTCCGGGGTCGAGATCACGACCGCGTCGAGTTTCTCCTTCTCGAGCATCACGCGGTAGTCTTTGTAGCGGCGAGCGTCGGGGTACTTCTTGTACGAACTGTCGGCCCGCTTCTCATCGACGTCGCACAGGGCGACGATGTTCTCACTCGCCACCCCCTTTGTGTCTCGCCTGCCCTTGCCGCCGGCTCCGACGATGCCGATGTTGAGCTTCTCGTTGGCCTTGAACGTGCGTCGCACGGATTCGCACGAGGGAAGAAAGAGCAGCGAGCCACCGGCAGCGGCCGAGAGCTTGATGAATTCGCGACGGTTGTTGTGATGTGTCATGTTGAGAGCGAGGAGTTCTGGACGCCGCAGAGATTAGCGGCGAGCCAGTCTGCACCCGCACGTGGACGCGCTTTTTTTACAATCGAGATCGGGCAACGTGCTCACCGGATTACCGATTGAATACAGCGGACTTCCTATTCGCCAACTTGCGCGCCCCAGATAGACTGCCAGCCCTACCTCGCCAATGGAAGTTGACGATCAGGTAGCCTCGCCCTGCGTCACGCCCGGCAAGAGAGAAACCAACCAGAGGGTACCCCCATGAAGACCACGATTGCTGCCGCCCTCGCCTGCGTGACGCTCGTCCCGTGCCTGTTCGCCCAGGACACCGGTCCGAGGACGCACGCCCGCCTCGGACTGGGCACGACCACGATGTACTTCTTCCGCGGCCTGATGCAGCAGGACGGTGGGATCATCGTCCAGCCCTATTTGGAAATCAGCCGCGGCGGAGTCGAGGTGTTCAACACACCGTTGGCATGGCATGTCGGCACGTGGAACAGCCTCCATGAGGGCCAGACCGGGACGGGCGGTGGCAATGCCGCGTGGTACGAGTCGCGGTTCTACGCTGGCTTCACGGTGAACGTGTCCGACAACATCGCACTGCGTACGCGGTACACCACGTACCACTCACCCAACGCCAGTTTCCGCGTCGGCGCGGCACGTCCGACCCAGGAGATCAGTTTTCGAGCCGACTGGGCCGACATTGAATTAAACAACGATCGGTTCAAGGGCCTCTTCCTTTCGGCAGAACTGGCCTTTGAGCTGACCGGTGGACGCGACGCCGGACCCGACGAAGGCGTCTACCTGGAGCTCGGCGCGGCACCCGTAGTCGCGGTAACCGACGACCTCCTCGTCACGGTGCCAGTACGTCTCGGCCTGAGCCTGAAGGACTACTACGAGGACGGCACCGGGGGCGACGACCTCTTCGGTTTCTTCGCCATCGGCGCGCGCACCTCCCTCGATCTCTGCGACGAGAACAGCCTCTTCGGACCGTGGAAGCTCGGGACATCCCTCGACATCTACATCCTCGGGGACACCGCCAAGCGCGTGAACAACGGTGATGGCGCGGAAGTCGTCCTCGGAGTCAACCTGAACCTCGCGTTCTAGAGAGCTTCAGCGAACGCGGACGAGGTCCTTGTTCGGATCGCCGCCGTCGTCCTTGCCGTCTTCGCCCGCGCTCCAGTAGCGGGGGCGCCCCTTGACGGTCGTCGATCGGAGCGATCCTCCGAAAGGATCAGCGAAGTCCGCAGATTCGCCGCGTACCGCGGCGACCGCCATTCGCACCATGCGCAGGTTTGCGAGAGACTCGCGCCGACCTCTCTCGACGGATCGCAGTTGCGGCACGAGCATCATCATGAGCGGGTTGACCGAGCCCTGATGTTCCAACGCGATGGCGTCCAGGCTCTTGGATGCCGCCAACCACTCGCCGTCGATCGCCGGAAGAGTCTCCGCCGTGTGCATCAACCGGTCTACGGCGTCGCCGACGAGGTAGCGGGAGGAGAATCCCAACTGCCACGCCAACGGCAGGGCCGTTCCACCAAACGCCCCGGTGAACCCCGCCGGCTGTTCGATCTGACGCACGAGCAGGACGGTCTCCGCGGTGAGCGCTCGGCCCAGGGACCACGGATCGCGATCGAGTTTTTCGAGACCGACTGCGAGAACAGCCAACGCTTCTGAATCCAACGACTCGAGAATCGACGCCGGACGTCCCTTCCTGCGCACTTCGTTCGAGTCGAGACTCTGCAGCATGAGATTCTTGCACGGAAGGAACATCACGGCGCCACCCACGAGACTCACCAGGAAGCAAGGGTCATCGTACAGATCGCGCCCGAACTGCATCACGTCGAGAATCACTCGGGCTGCCTCGAGACCCTCACCTCGGTCCATGAGACTGCGAGCCTGCAGAGCAGCGACAACCCCCACCTCAAGCATCTCGATGACATCCGGCGTCACCGAATCGAATCCGTCTTCCCAGGCGATCGCTCGCCGGCCATTCCTGCAGTGTGCCCCCGTTCGCAACAACGCGAAGGCTGGCTGCGTATCCGAAAGCAACTTGTCCCGTTGCGCGGACTTGTTCGCCACGGACTGTACCCAGCGTTCGATCATCTCCCTGACGTCGGAGCAACCGTCCTCCACTGTCAGTATCGCACTCTCCGTCGCGATGAGCTTTATGGCCGCCTCGTAGTGGTCGAAGGCGTTCCCCGGCGTCGCATCACCCCAAAGAACTGGCCGCTCATTCGAGGACTCCTGCAGCTCCTTCTGCTTCGCGTCCACCGTCGCGAGCATTGCCTGCCACACGTGGCTCGCGCGCCAGTACACCCCCCCGAAAGCCAATGCGAGGAATACAAGTCCGACGACCAACCAACGACGCCACGTCATGGGTAGCATCATGCCAGACCGAGACGGATGACAAGAGTCCCTGAAGAAACACTGCGAAGACTGTTCGCGCTCGGCGACGAGAGGTGGGAGCAGTTTCGTCAGCGCCGCGACAAAACCTACCACGCTTTCGTCCCCGCCGATTACGCCCCGGTCACCGCCGTCCTCTCCCAGTTGCGTTCGCGGGCGGACTCCTTTCTCGAACTCGGCTCCGGAGTCGGAGTGGTCGCGATCGTCGCGGCGCTGCTCGGATACGACTCGGCTGGAATAGAGATCGATCCGTGGCTGGTTGGGGCGTCCGAAGACCTCGCGATCGAGTTCGACGCCCCGGTCACCTTCGCGACGGGGACGTTCGTCCCCGCGGAGTTCCAGGAGACCGTCGATCGGCACGAGAGCGAGATCCCGACCGTGGCCGACGGCCTTCCGGCCTACTCGGAATTGGGCTGCGATCTCGACGATTTCGACCTCGTCTACGCGTTTCCCTGGCCGGGCACGGAGGACGTGTTCTTCGAGATGATGGCAGCGCACGGGCGTCCGGGAGCGCTGTTCCTCACCTTCGGCGAACTCGAAGGCTGCCGCATCTGGCGGGACGGCGAGGAAATCACATTGTAACCGAGTAATGCCCGATGCGGGGATTGCCGATACCGAAGTGTGGTGGACCTCCACAACGACCCTTCCCTACAGGACGCCCCTAACAGCCGCCCCAACCG
This sequence comes from uncultured candidatus Brocadiaceae bacterium, assembly GCA_964469555.1. GTDB lineage: Bacteria > Planctomycetota > UBA1135 > UBA1135 > UBA2386 > CAYYAQ01. The sequence goes on from CAYYAQ010000045.1 coordinate 10,447, forward strand.
GACCTCCCTCTGGCTGGGTCTGATCCTCGCGCTGTCGTTCGGCGTGTTTGCGCCGACGCTACTGAACGGTTTTACGTTCGACGACCCACACTACGCGCGGGTGAAGACTCCGACAGGCGACGACAATCCGATGGTCGCCTCGCTGCATCCCTTCACGGAGTATTGGCAAAAGCCGATGAACTGGGGCTTGCCGACGAACTGTCGCGGCTTTCGGCCCGTGACGGTCTACAGCTACGCGCTCGTGAACCACGTCGCCGCGGCGAAGACCGATGACACGCCGGAGACGCGGAAGGGTGACGACAGCGCGTGGGCCCACCACCTGCTCAATCTCGTGCTGCACTCGCTGGCAACACTGCTGGTGTTCCTCATGGTGCGCTCACTGATGTCCGCAGGCCCGGCGCTGATCGCCGCGCTGGTGTTCGGGGTGCACGCGTTGCACAGCGGCCCGGTGGCTTCGATCGTCGGGAGAGCGGAGTTGCTGACCTTCACGCTCGGCGCCTCAGCAATGCTTCTCTACACGACCGGAATGGCACGCGCCGGACCCGCACGCTTCTGGCGACTCACGCTCGCGGCGGCGACCGTGATGTCAGCGTTCGGAGCGAAGGAGAGCGGAGTCGCTTGGGCTGCGTTCATCCCCCTGTTCGCGAGCGTGCGGGGAGTGTCGTGGCGGCGCCAGGTCGTGCCCGCGGCACTGGTCCTCGGCGTGCCATTGGTGTTGTTCCTCGTGCTACGAGGCGTGATGTTCGCTCAGCACCTCGAATCACACGGTACGTTCTGGGTCGAGTACGACGCGAACCCGCTCTACTACCTGTCGACGGCGCAGCGCGTGATCAACGCGACGCCGATCCTCGCCTACGCCGCAGCACTGGTCGTCTGGCCGTGCAACCTGAGCAGCAACTACGGCGATGGACCATTCGTGCTGTTCGAGAGTGTATTCCACTGGCGCTTCCTCCTCAGTTCGCTTGGATTGATCGCACTGCTCGTCGCGGGTTTGCGTGCCCGCGCCAGGCACCCGATGCTGTTCCTGGCCGTGGTCGCGTTCTTCGGATTCTCGTTTATCACGTCGAACATCCTGTTCCCGATCGAGACGATCTTCGGCGATCGGCTCCTCTACACGGCAGTGCTCGGGACCGCGTTGGCAGCGGCCTGGATCACTTCTACCCTCCCGCAGCGGCTCCTTTGGCCCGCGGTCGCCGGCCTCGCCGCGTTCGTGTTGCACAACGCGATCCTGTCGGTCGAGCGATCCGTGGCCTGGCACGACAACACCTCGCTCACCACGAACGATCTCCGGGGGCAGCCGGACTCCGTCGGCCTGCACGTCGACAGGGGAAACCTGCACCTCTGGAGCTTCGACAAGGCGTCGGGCGTGCGAGAATTCCAGCGAGCTCTCGAAATCCGACCGGACTCGCCCCGCGCGCTGCGCTTCTTAGCCCAGCACTCGAACGCCGAGGAAGCCGAGAAGCTGCTGACCCGGGCGCTGGAATCACCGTTTTTGGTCCGGGCGACCGAGGGCAGGCGCATCCACTGGGCACTCGCGCAACTCCACGAGGCTGCTGGCCGACGCGACGAAGCCTGGCGGGAGTGCGAAACCGCTCTCGCCTGCAATCGCAATTCTTCGGACATCCGACTGCACATGCTGCGCGAGTGCGCCCTGCGAGGAGACTGGCCGCAGTTCGAGAAGCTCCTCGTCGAGGGTGAGCGACTCGACCCGGAATACAACTACTTCGCGATGAACCGCGGCGTGCTGCTCCACCACCGAAAGGAATACCGCGATGGAGCTGCCGTGCTCTCGAGCGTGCTCAGCGGGCTCCCGGAACAGGTCCACGTCGTCGAGGCGTGGCTGTGTCTGGCCGACTGCATGCTCCACACGGGTCGACCGGGCCGCGCCCGGGAGATCGCGTTGCGCTTCGAGACCGCCGCGAAAAAGACACCCAGCGTCAGGCGATCACGTGAGCGAATTCTCACAGCGACCACGCCCGCGTCGCCCGACCGGTAGCCCGCGGGCACAGACCGTAGAGAGTGACAACAGGCTCGAGGCGCGATCGTCAACGCCTTGCTATTGTCGTCGCTGACATGCGAGACCGAATCTCCACCGCGGGAGGGCTTCTCCTGCTGCTCAGCTTCACGGCGACCGCCGTCGCGCAGAAGATCGCGTGGAAGATCCCGACCCGCGGCCTCGTCGTCTACGAGCGCACGCAGGATTCGAACCCGACCTACATGCTGGTCGGCAATCAGTTCGTCGCGGGCTTCGGGATCTGCAACCCGGCGGTGCTGTTCCAAACCGAACTCGACTACACACAGCAATACGTCACCGGCGATCCTGCCAGCCTGTGGGAACTGGCCATGCACATCGCGTTCGACCTGCGCACTGTTTGCGGCGCTCGAAACCACCGATCCCGTCACGCGGGCGCGGCGATTGTTCGCGACGGGCAAGGCCTCCGCGATCAACGCCGCCAATCAACAGACGATCACCGTGAAGGTCCAGCGCGGGAAGCTCCCCGCGAAGAAGTTCCCCGCGCGCGTGCTCGAGTTCATGGAGACGAACAACAACAAGACGCTCGACGCTACGCTCACGATCGAGCGCACGATCGACGTCGAGAACGGTCGCGTCTCCGGATTCAAGAGCAAGATGGAGGCGGCGATCGGCACGCAGATCGTGCGGCTGAACGAGGCCTGGCGATTCAAGGACGTGAAGCAGTGCCGGTACCCGGGCTTCATGACCAAGGTCGCACACGGGATCAAGATCGGGGCCGCGCACATCAAGGGCCAGATCGCGGATCCTAGCGCCGGACAACTCGCGGATGGCTTGAACGCCATGGGTCGCACCGTGAACACCGGACTGCTCGCCCTCTGCCTCCTGACGCTGATCAAGTCTGATCTCGACGCCGGCGATCCTGTCGTGAAGAAGGGGTTCGAGACGCTCCGCTCGCGAGAGATCACGGACACGTATTCGGCGGGCATCGCGATCATGGCGCTCGAGGCTCTCTACACGCCGAAGGACGAGCGCCGGATGCTGATCGAGGGACGCATCAAGAAGCCGATTCCGCGCAAGCCAACCGAGGGGGATCGCGCGCTGATTCGCAAGTGGGCGGACCGCATCCTGCACAACAGCGACACCAGGGCTCCTTTCTCCGGGTACGAACGGCGTTTCTTCTACACGGCGGGCGCAAAGCACTACGACAACTCGAATTCTCAGTACGCCCTGCTCGGCCTCTATTCCGCGCATCTCTGCGGCGTGACGTACTCACCGACGATCTGGCACGCGATGGCAAACCATTGGATGACCGACCAGTTGCCTGAAGGAAAGCCGCTCTCCCTCAAACTCGTCTCGCACACCGACTATGCGAAGATGCTGCAAGCAAAAGCCAGTGGACGATCGAGTCGTCGTACCGTGACCGGCGGCAAGAAGTTCCGACCCGCGGGCTGGCCTTACTCCACGTTGAAGCTCGGAAAGACGCAGCACCTCATGCCCCTGACGGGAAGCATGACATCCGCCGGGATCACTGGACTGACGATCTGCGAAGCAGTGCTGCGTTCTGACAGGAACCTGCCGAAACTCAACGACGCCAAGGGCAAGCGTGAGAGACCCAAGAGGCTGTTCAAACGCTACGAAGACGCGCGCCAGCGCGGCTACGCCTGGCTTCTCGACAACTACTCTGTCCGTGTCAACAAGCACAAGCAGGGGTTCGGGTTCCACTTTTACTACCTCTACGGACTCGAGCGCGCGTGCGAGATCGGCCAGGTCGCGCTGATCGGCGAGCACGACTGGTACTTCGAAGGCGCCACGATGCTGCTCGGCCTGCAACGTTCGGACGGCAAGTTCGACATGGCGACGCTCTACGCGAACTGCTTCGCTGTCCTGTTCCTCAAGCAAGCCGCACCGCCCCTCCCGGTCATCACCGGAAAGCGGCGCTAGTTTCCGGCCACAAGGATCAGGCTGTTGCTGAGGTTGGCGCCGAGAGGTGGCATCGAAGGTTGACCGCTGATCGCGACCTGTGCGACGAGGCTCATGCCCTTCAGGCTCGGTTGGTTCGGAATCGGAAGGTCGCGCATGGCCCACTTCCCTGCTGTGTTCGTCCCGATCGGCGTCAAGAATGCGGTGCCCGGATCGGGGTGTATCCGACAGCCACGCGGAAACGCAACTGCGCGCCGAAGGGCGACGCCCATCAAGAACAATCCGCTCTTCTGCGCGCTCGCGCGCAATGTGATGTCCATCTTGCCGGCGAGAACCGGATCGGTCCCGGTCAGACGCGGTGCGAATCCGTCCGCGGCGCAGCCCGCGACACCCTCGTACGTCACCGCACCCGATTCCATCGTCCAGAGATCGCCGTCCACGCTTCCCCGCCGTCCGTCGTCGGCCACGAAGAACAGCTTCCCGGCGACGAGCACGAGTTGTTCGCCATTCTTGCCGCCTGGACCGCGCTCGATGTCATCGACCGGGATCGTGCCCGCGACCGTGCCGTCACTCTGCCACAACTCGACGCCGACGCTGTAGGAGGAAGATACGCGGAACAACACGCGGCGCGACCCGACGCCCAGCAAACCGTCCAGCCGGGGCGTCACACTCCCGTTCGCGGGAAACTTCGCGAGCCGCACGGTGCCTGTCTTCGTGCCATCACTGGTCCACAGTTCGCTGTCACTGCCGAGGAACGCCACGAAGAACAGACGCGAACCGGTGGCGAGAAGCTCTTGGCTGGTCAACGGCAGTCCGTTCGCGATCACGGTCGTTCCGGTCGGCGTGCCGTCACCACGCCGCAACTCGACATTCCCCGAGACCTCTTCCAGTGTGAACAGTTGGTCGTCGGAGACCGCCATTCCCCGTACGTTCGCACCGCGAAGCTGGGTCGTCCCGGAAACCGAACCGTCCGTTCTCCAGAGCTCTCCGGAGCCGCGCATCACCGAGAAGCACGCGCGACGACCCACCCGCGCGAAATGGAACGGGCCCGGCACAAAGCGCGAGAACTTCAACAGCGCCTTTGTGCCATTGGCCGTTCCGTCACTCACCCAGATGCCGCGCAACGCGGGCGGCTCTCCGTCCGTGAACACCAGCTTGCTGCCGAGTGCGAAGAATTGTCCTGGCTGCGTCCCAGCCAGCTTGGCCATGCTCGACGAACCGGCCCGCAGCGCAAACAGCCCCTCGCCACTCGTCTTCTCATAGCCCTGGAAGAACAGGGTCTCACCGATTCCGATTCCGCGCAGGCCCCACCCGCCACCGCCGATCAGATCGAGATCCCGGACCTTCTTGGTGCCGATGGTCGAGCCATCCGTGCGGTAAAGAGCCAGGCGTCCCGCCGCGGCGTACGCATTGAAGTACAGGTCTGCACCCAACCCGATCGCGGCCAGCGCTCCGTAGTCAGGTCCGTACGTCAGATCGTGGTGCCGTAGGCTCGAGCCAAAACCGGGCAGGATGTCGCGGACGCGGATCGTCCCGCCCGCACTGCCATTCGAACTCCACAGCTCACTGCCACTCTTGCCGTCGTCGGCAGCGAAGTAGAGCCGTCCGTCGTGCGCGGTCAGGCCGAGGACCCGGGACGGATTCGTGCGCCCCGGGAAGGAGTCGAAGTTGTCCGCGACGCGACGCACTTTCGAAGTCGACGGGTCGTACGTCCAGACCCGCGCGCCCGTGCTGTCGTCCGCCACGAACACCACGCCGCCCTTGGGCAACGCGAGGATGCTGCGCGGCGCGGAGTCCTTGTCCCCGGGGTTGAGATCGGCGACGAGCCGCGTGCCGCTCGGGCTGCCATCCGTCGTCCACAACTCGAGTCCCTTCACGCCGTCATCAGCGGCGAAGTAGAAACGAGTCCCATCCGTGACCACGCGTGGTCCATCGCCATGACGGGACGGCTTCATGCTGTGGCGCGGCCCGACGCGGAGGTCCTTCAACAGGGACGTGCCGGACTCGGTCCCATCCGTGACCCATGGCTCCTCGCCGTGCTGGATGTCGAATCCGAAGAAGACCATCTGGTTTCGAGCCACCGCGGGATGCTGCTCGAAGCTGTTGAGGACTCCGAGTCCACTCCGCGGATAGAAGGGCACAGTAGCCCTGACGGTGCCGTCTGAGCGCCAGAGGTACGTCCCGCCGCTGAACACAAAGACGCGTTTTTGCGTCTGGGAGTCGAGCACGGAACCGAATCCCGAGTGCACGAATCCCGACGATGACAACAACGTGGTGATCTTCGTAGTCGTCGCTGCGGGCTCGACCAGGACCAGCGTGCTGAGCCCGGTGACAAACACCGCATTGTCGACGCGGTGCAGCTTGAAAGGAATTCGCAGTGGCAGATCAGGAAGCGCCGGGAAACTGCGTAGCACCCGCGTACCCGCGGCCTTGCCATCCGTCTGCCAGAGGTCAAAGGACCGGGTCGAGTCGTTCCTTGTAAAGAACAGACCGAAGCTGCCCACTGTCAAGAACTCCTGGCACGGAGTGCGCTTCGACCAATTGCCGATCTTCTTCACCGACGTCGTGCCACTCGCCGTCCCGTCGCTGCGCCACAGCGAGTATCCACCGACGCCGTCGTCGGCGCAAAAGAGCAACGTGCCATTCAACACGCCCATCGGAGCGCGGAACGCATCGTTGGGAACCATGGAACTCGGCACGCCCGGGTAGACGTCTTTCACAAGACTCGTGGTGGTGCCGTCTGTGGACCAGAGTTCGTATCCATGCGCCGGATCGGCGACGACGAAGTACATCCTCGACCCGAGGGGCGTCATGCCGAACGGATACGAACCCGCGACACCCGGATAGATGTCCTTTACGAGTCGCGGCGTGGAAGACCCGAAGGCTACGCGGTACGGCTCGACACCTGTCGCCGTACCGACTCCGCCGAAGTAGATGTCGCTGCCCAGTACGGCCAGCCGGTGCTCGGTCGAATCCCCGGCGATGGCTGTCGGGTGCAGATCGACGAGCCGCTGAGGGGTCTGGGCCCGGCCAATCTCGACCGATAGCGCGAGACAGACCGCGACCGTGGTCGCGAGGCGAGGCGAACGAGGACCGAGCATGGAGGGGCCAGTCTACGGGAGAACCGGCCACCCCCAACACCCTCACCCCGACCCGAGGCCCCTTCGGAACGGCCAACCGTGGCATCCGCGACCGATGCGCCGGCCCGCCAGGCGAGCCTGGGATAGACCGCAACGCCCCCCCTTGCGCCTCAAGACACAATGTCTAGATTCACGCAAGACATTCTGTCTGCAGTATCCGGCGGCCACGACCCCAACCCGCAAACGCCCATGACACGCACCCCAAAGGAAGTCACCGACGCAGAACTCGCGGTTCTCGAGGTGTTGTGGGAGCGCGGCGCCAGCACGGTGCGGGAGATCGCGGACACCCTCTACCCGGGGGGCGCGAACTCCGAAGCGGCGACCGTGCACAAGCTCTGTGAGCGGCTGCTGCGTAAACGGTATGTGAGCCGGAACCGGCAGGTGCGCCCCGCGACCTTCCAGGCATTCGTGGACCGGGCCGACCTGATCGGGCGACACCTCAAGGGCCTCGCCGACAGACTCTGCTCCGGTTCGCTCACCCCGCTCTTCACGCAGCTCGTGGAGGCGGCCGGCCTGGACCCGAAAGACACCAAGAAGCTGCGCGAGCAAGTCGAGCGCCTCGACGCCGAGACACGCCGGGCCAGGCTATCGGAGGACGACAAGTGACCGACGCGACGTGGGCGGACAGCCCGCTGTCGTTAGCTGCGTCGAACTCGATCGTCGCGCTGGGGCTCGCCGGTCTCGCGGCGCTGTCCTCGCGCTTGTTCAAGAATCCGAGCGGCGCCAGATCGAAGAAGTCGAGGAGACCAAGAAGGACAAGAGGTCCAAGAACGCGCGCAAGAACCGCCTGATCAAGCACCGGGGCTCCAGCCGCTAGCACCTCCTGGCACTCCGCGTTTGAACGACACGGTCGGCGTCACGCCGACCGTTTCTATTGGTTGGCGCGCAGGGTAGTCTCTCCGCGTGCTCGACGCCTCTTCTCAAGAGGCCGACTGGACCCCCGGTCAGGCCAGAAACTCCGCGATCCTCCTCACGGGCGCGGGGGGCGAAGTCGGCCACGGGCTGATCGATGCGATCCACGAAGAGGGAAGGCGCACGCTGGTCGCGCTGGACATCAGGAGGATGGATCGCGAACAGCGGGCGAAGTGCATGGACACGTTCGTCGGCGACATCTGCGACTCCGCGTTGCTCGCGCGGATGCTCTCGATGTACGAGATCCGTGCCATCTTCCACCTGGCCGCCCTCCTCTCGACCCGGGCCGAGTTCAACCCGGAACCCGCACACGACGTAAACGTCGGCGGGACGCTGGGACTGCTCCGGCTGGCAGCTGAGCAAGCCCGTTCGCACGGCGAGAAGGTCAAGTTCATCTTCCCGAGTTCGATCGCGGTGTTCGGCATGCCGGACCTGCAGACGAAGGCGGAGATGGGCAAGGTCGTCGAGGATCTCTTCCTGTTGCCGACGACGATGTACGGCTGCAACAAGCTCTACTGCGAAAATCTCGGTCGCTACTACCAGGATCACTACCGCCAGCTGGCCAAGGATCGCATCCAGGACATCATCGACTTCCGCTGCGTGCGCTACCCCGGTTTGATCAGCGCCGAAACACTGCCTTCCGGCGGCACGAGCGACTTCGCCCCGGAGATGATCCACGCCGCCGCGCAGGGAAAGCCCTACTCGTGTTTCGTGCGGCCTGACACCCGGATCCCGTTCATGACGATGCCGGACGCAATCGGCGCCACGCTGCAGCTCGCCAAAGCGCCGAAGGAATCGCTCACCCGCACGGTCTACAACCTCAGTGCGTTCAATCCCTCCGCCGGGGAGCTCGCCGAAATCGTGAAGCAGCACTTCCCAGGCGCATCGATCACGTTCGAACCCGACCCCGAGCGTCAGGGGATCGTCGACACGTGGCCGGAGGACGTCGACTCGTCGGCGGCGACGGAGGACTGGGGATTCTCGCCACAGCACGACCTCGAGTCCGCCTTCGCCGACCACCTCGTCCCGCGCATCAAGATGCGCTACGCAAACGAATGAGATAGAGGTTGGAAGAGTCCGAGCACCGACCCGTGATGATGAGCCCTCCCGGAGCGAGGGTGCTGGTCGACGGCGTGCACTACGACTACTTCGGGGGAACGGGATATCTCGGGCTGCAAGGGAACGCGGACGTGATCGAGGCGATGTGTCGCGCGGCGAGGACATTCGGCGTGCACACGGCGACATCGCGGACACGGTACGCCAGCCAGCCGGTGCTCAACGTCGAGCGCCTCGCGGCAGAGTTCTTCGGCACGGAGTCCGCCTTCTACTTCGCATCGGGGTACGCGGGCAACGCGCTGCTGCTCCGGGCGCTGAAGCCGAGCGTCGACGCGATCTTCGTCGACGAACAGTCCCACTACAGCGTCACGGAAGCGGCGCGATCCTCGGGTCTCCCCGTGCACGAGTTCGCGACTCGAGACGCGGAAGACCTCGTCCGCCAGCTCCGCGCCCACCTGGGCCGCCGTGACCGACCGCTCGTGATGACGGACGGGGTGTTCGCGTCCTTTGGTCAGATCGCACCGATCGACCAGTACGAAGCCGTGCTGCAGGGCATTCACGGCGCGGCGATCCTGGTCGATGACGCCCACGGGTTCGGCACGATCGGGCACGATGGTCGCGGCACGATCGACTACCACGGGCTGTGGTCCAGGTGCAACCAGGCCGCCCAAGCCGTCGACGACGTGCGCCTGTACGCGGTGGGCACGACGAGCAAGGCGCTCGGCGGATTCGGCGGCATCTTGCCCGCGAGCGCAGAGCTCCGCGAAGCCGCGATCACAGCTTCTCACTACTTCGACGGGGCCAGCGCACCTCCGGCGCCCGCGGCTGCGGCCGCTGCGCGCGCCCTTCAGTTGATCATCGCCGAACCCGCCATGCGCGAGTCCCTGCGCCGCAACGTCGCCAATGTGCGTGACGGTCTCCGCGAGCTCGGTGTCGCCAACGACGATGTTCCCACGCCGATCGTCGGTTTCACGCGAGGCGATGCGGCGACGATGCGGCGACTGCACGAGCGCCTGGCAGACGAGGGCATCCTCGTCCCCTACGCCGAGCATTACTCCGGCGTGGGGCCGGAAGGCGCGATGCGGCTCGCGGTGTTCGCGACGCACACCAACGAAGTGATCGAACGTCTCCTCGCGACGATGCGCAAGGTGCTCGAGTAGCATGATCGCCGAGGCGCTCATCGGGAACAGGCAACCGTGGGTCCTGATGAGCGTGATCCTCTCCGGGGTCGCGGTGAGCATCTTCCTCGAGCAGAAGTACAAGTGGGCCGCGAAGATCAGCGGACCTGTGCTCGGCCTGCTGATCGCGATGACCCTGTCGACGATCGGCATCATGCCCACCGGCGGCACGGGGCCTCAGGATCACGTGCCGACCTACGAGTTCATCGGTGGCTTCCTGATGCCGATGGCCATCCCGCTACTGCTGTTCCAGGCCAACCTGCTGCGGATCATCAAGGTCACCGGCAAGATGTTCCTCGCGTTCCACGTCAGCGTGCTCGGAACCGTGATCGGCGCGGTCGTGGCCACCCTCGCCCTGTCGCACAAGATCCAGCACGCCCCGGAAGTCGCGGGGATCATGACCGCGAGCTACTCCGGCGGGTCGGTGAACTTCTTCGCCGTCAAGGCGTCGTTCGCGGACGTCGTGACCGACGAGTTGACCAACCCCCTGATCGTGGCGGACAACTTCATCATGGCGGGGATGTTCCTGTTGCTGCTGGTGATGGCCAGCAGCCGGTTCTTCCTGCGGCACTTCCCCCACCCTTCCATCCAGGAAGCGGACATCGAGGACGGCGCGGCGGCGGCGGCGAAACACTGGGAGCCCAAGCCCATCGGGCTGCGGGACATCTCGACGGCGCTCGCGATCTCGTTCGTCATCGCGACGATCGCGCGCACGATCGCCACCGGGTTCAAACCGGGTCCCGGTGAGACATCGACATTCGCGGCGGCCATCCTGGGCAACGTCTTCGTGTGGATCACCGTGATATCCCTGGCCGTCGCGACAGCGTTCCCCAGGCAACTCGAGAAGATCCGCGGAGCGAACGAACTCGGCGGGTACCTGCTCTACATCTATCTGTTCTCGATTGGCCTTCCCGCGAATCTCATCGTCGTGCTGCGGGAGGTGCCGGACATGTTCCTGCTCTGCGCGATCATCGCCATCGTCAATCTCGTCGTGACCATCTCTGTCGGGAGGCTCCTGCGCTTGAATCTCGAAGACCTGCTCATCTGCGTGAACGCGACGTTGGGCGGCCCCCCGTCCGCTGTCGCGATGGCGATCTCGAAGGGGTGGCCCAAGCTCGTGCTTCCCGCGATGCTCGTCGGAATCTGGGGCTATGTCATCGGCACCGCGCTCGGCGTAGCCATCGCCAGGCTGATGCAAGACCTCGTTTGACCCGTCATTCGACATGAAGATCACGACCCGAATCATCTCCCTGCCGATGCGACACACGTTCACGATCGCGCACGGCTCTTCCGACGCGACGGACACGTTCATCGTCGAGTTCCAGGACGGCGAGCACCACGGCTACGGGGAGAGCCAGGCGATCGACTACTACGGCGTCAGCGCGACCGGCATGCAGGAGCAAGTCGAGTCCGTCCGCGAACAGATCGAAGCGCTCGACTGGGATGAGCCGACGGCGCTCTGGGAGAAGATGCGTCCCCTGCTCGACGACAACACGTTCGCGCTGTGCGCGCTCGACCAGGCCGCCCACGACCTGTGGGGCAAGCGGCTCGGGAAACCCGTCTACGAACTCTGGGGGCTCGACCCCGCGGACAACAAGCCGAGCGACTACACGATCGGCATCGACACGATTGAGATCATGATCGCGAAGATGCAGGAGTTCCCCGGCTGGCCGATCTACAAGATCAAGCTCGGCACGGACGAAGACATCGCCATCGTGCGGGCGCTTCGCGAGCACACCGACGCGGTGTTTCGCATCGACGCGAACACCGCATGGACCGCCGAACAGACGATCGAGAACTCGAAGGCCCTGAAGGAACTCGGCGTCGAATTTCTCGAGCAACCGCTCCCCGCCGACGATTGGGATGGCATGAAGCGAGTCATGGCCAAATCCGCGCTCCCGGTCATCGCCGACGAGAGCTGCATCGTCGAGAGCGACGTCGACCGCTGCGACGGGTTCTTCCACGGCGTCAACATCAAGCTTACGAAGTGCGGTGGTCTCACGCCGGCGCGACGCATGATCACGCGCGCGAAGGAACTCGGTCTCGAGACGATGGTCGGCTGCATGACCGAGTCGTCGGTCGGGATCTCTGCCATCGGGCAGTTGGTGCCGATGCTCGACTACGTCGACATGGACGGCGCGCTGCTCATCGGCAAGGACATCGCCACCGGCGTCACGCTCGACAAGGGGGTGGTGGTCTACCCGGACGAGAACGGCACGGGGGTCCGGTTCACGGGCTGACCGACGTACACGAGAACGACCGGTGTCGACACCGGTCGCCCGACGAAACGAGATCTCCGAACTACTTGACCCAGGCCTGGGTCGAGTTCGTCACGAAGCTCGACGAGTCGATGCCCTGGAAGTAGAAGTCCTTGCCCTTCAGGGCGGGGATGTTCGGAATCTTCACCTTGAGCTGACTCGGCAAGGTGTAGATGCCGATCAGGATCATCGACGGGATGTCGAGGTGGAACTTCCGGTTCCAGCCAAGGCTCACGGGGTTGAGCTTCTCGGAGAGGAACAAGGCCATCTTGCGGGACGCCGGGCCGACCATGTCGGTGACGTAGTCCTCACCGATGCTGTACGACGCCTTGGACTGGGACAGGCCATCCGGCAACCCGAGATCCTTCAGCATCGCCTTGAGGTCCGGGCGCTTGCCGATACTCCCGGTGCAGGGCGTGCCGAATTTCTTCAGCAGGTCACGCACCTGGTTGATCGTCAGGATCTTGTCGTTCTGGAACTTCACCGCGCCGGACAGGTCCGCGACGACCGCCGTGACGATCGGCGAAGCACTCGAGGTGCCACTGAACGTCGACGTGTAGTACTGACGGATGTCGTTGTTCGGCTTGAACAGGCCGCCGTATCCCGTCGTCGTGACCTGGTAGCCCCACCCATTGGCGGTGATGCGGCGACCGTAGTTGGAGAAGCCAGCGCGCGCCGTGGAGCTACCATTGGTGGCTCCGATCATGATCGCGCCGGACTCGCGGAACTTCGACGAAGAGGGGTCGAGGAAGCCGCTCGGCTGGCCGCCGTAGGCCACGGTGTTGAGGTTGACGTTACCGTTGCCGGCCGCCTCGCAGATGTGGACGCCCTTCTTCGTGCCGGCGAGGATCACGTTGTAGTTCGACGTGAATGCCTCCGCGGGCAAGTAGCCCACCGACGTGCGGTAGTGAACCTCGAGGAGCACGATGTCGCCGGCCTTCCCCTTGTTGACGCCGCGCAGGATCGCGCCCGAGACGCCGCCGTCATTCCAGCTCGAGACGTGGTACTTGACCATGTCCGAGATCCCGCGGACGCCGTAGCCGTTCCGGTCACCGACGATCTCGCCGGCCACCGCGGTGCCGTGCGCACCGCTGGTGCTGATGTACTTCCCCCCGAGAAAGACGTCCGCGGCGTCCATCGCGAGCAGATCTTCGTGCTCCCCGGTCCAGTAGACCTCCATGTCGGTCACGACGATGCCGCGTCCGCGACCGCCGATGATCGTGTGCGACGCATCGGAGTTCACGCCCTTGGGTGGGACCCCGGCGTATTCCTGCTTGGTGTCAAAGAGCGGCGTCGGCGGGGCGATGTCGTTCCCACCGGGAAGCTCGGGAACCGGCTCCATGTAGGTGTGCTGCACTTTCTTCTCTTCGCGCAGCGCGGCCAGCAGCTCCTTGCCGTGGGCCGCGTCCTTGCTGGTCACGCGGAACCACAGACCCAGGTGGTCCGGATCCGGCAGGGTGCCGCCGCGAGTCTCGGCGTGCCACTTGTCGAGGGTCTCGAGAGGGAGCTTGAACAACCGCTCCACGCTCTTGGCGCCGGCGAACACCTTGGCGACCGAGGTGAGATCCTCACCCTTGCGCGACTGAAGTTTGCCGTCGACGAGGATCGCACCGGAACCCTCGACCATCTTCACTTCGATGCGCGTGGGATAGAAGTGATCGTTGTAGGGACCGATGGGCTCCTGAACTGCCTGCGACGGGAGGTGCAGCGCGAGGAACACAACGGGGGAGAGGTAGACGAATAGAGTATGTGCCTTCATGGGGATGGGACCTATGGGATCGAGTGGGGCAGTACCACTCGATCTATATGTCCCCAATAGTGTAGCCCGAGAGCGATGTGACCGGCATCACTGGGAGAAAACCACGAATCTTTGCCCCATTGGGTGACCGGCGCGACCGTTCAACGGCGTGCCGACACCGGAGCCACGCCGATCAGCGCTTGCGACCGGGCTTGTAGGGCCAGATCGCCCTCGCCCGGTCGATCGGAATGATGTAGCCCATGTCGGACGCGGCTTCCTTGGCGCTGATCCGCTGCATCCCCACCACGACACCGATGATATGACCCTGTTCGTTGATCACCGGGCCACCGCTGTTTCCAGGATGTACCGCCGCGTCCACCTGCATGAAATCGTCGACGTGACGGCTGACGATGCCCCGGAACGTGGACGCGATCACCGTCTTGCCCTGCTGCAGGGCGCGGGTGCCGAGCGGGAAACCGAGCAAATATACCGGAGTGCTCAGGTCCGGACGGTCGCGCTTTGGGTTGATGCCCCCGAGCCGCGGCATGTCGGGGAAGGGATCGATCTTGAGCAGCGCGAGGTCTTCCCCGCCCTTGCTCACCCAGTCTTTCAGCTTCGCCGCGATTCGACGCTCCGTGCCCGAGAACACGACCTCGATCTTCACCTCCGAATCCAAGACGAGATCCGGCCCCAGGGGGAGGGTCTCCTTGGCATCCTTCTTCAGGATGACGTGGGCGTTGGTCAGGATGTAACCGTCGGACGTGAAACAAAAGCCGGAGCCAGTGCTGTCCGAAGTATAGAGCTCGCCCCGCTTCTCGAGGTTGGGATCGAATCCCGACGGGCCGGTCCGGTCGACGTACAGCACGCGCTTCGTCTTCCGGTCGATGAACGTCTGCGTGACCTCGACCAGGACCACCGCGCCGCGCACGTCGTTGACGACCGCGATTTTCGCCTGCTCCACGTTCACGGGATCGAAGCGCGCGATGCGCTTGTTGGCCTCCTCGAGATCCTCCTTCAGCTTCGAGAGGCCGGCGACCGAGCCTCGGGTCTTCTTCTCGATCTCGACGGTCAGCCGATCGCGCTCGGCCTCGAGTGCGTTCTTGTGCTCTCGGTAGGCGCGATCGTAATCCGTCTCGAACTTCTCGACGCGCGAACCCCATTCGAGAAGGGTGCTGTCGAGGCGCGCCGACGCGGCGACGAGCTGCTTGTCGATGCGCGTACGCATCGCATTCATCTCACTGCCTTGCCTGTCCAGCGCGTCGATCCCGAAGATGCCCCCGCCGATCAGCACGATGAGCACCAGGATCAGGAGATACGTGTTGCGACGATTCTCCCGCGTGACCACGTCCGTGACTTTGGTATGCGCGGGAATACCCAGCTTCTCCCGCACCATCTCGACCGTGTCTGCGCCCATCTTGCGACGCGGCGGCACGAGGTGCTGCGCCACGACGACCGTCTGGTCGACTTCCGAAGGACTCAGAACGACGAAGCGCGGGCCACCCTTCCCGAGCTCGAACACATCGCCGTGCTCCAGGGACACCCGGCTGATCGCCTCCCCCGCGATGTAGGTGCCGTTCTTGGACCCGAGATCTTCAAGGTGAATCGAACCGTTGCGCGCCACGACCCGGGCGTGGGTGCTGGAAACACCGGGGAAGTCCTCGGACGGCAGGATGATGTCGTTGGAGTCCGAGCGACCGAGCGAGAGGCCTTCCGCCGTGATCATGAGCGCCGGAGTATCCTCCGGCGTGTGCAGGGCCTTGAGCCTCCACATCGCCGGGGGTTCTTCGTTGGCTTCCGAGTCGCTGCTCATTCGTGGATCTCCGGGGGAGTCTGGAGATTCTAGGGCTGCGCGACGGGGTTTGGCGATTGCATCACAGCTGACCGCAGCACTTCTTGAACTTCTTTCCGCTCCCGCACGGGCAGGGGTCGTTGCGACCGACCTTGGGGGTGTCTCGCCGCACCGTGACCGGGATCTCCCTGCCGTCCCGGAAGAACCACTCACCTTCCACTCGTCGGAAGTCGCTGATCTCGTGGTGCCTGACCGCGTTGCCCTCGACCTCGTAGTTCGCGACGAACTCGACGACTCCCGTCGTGTCCTTCTCGCCGCCGTCTTCGGTGCGCTTCACTTCGAAACTCTTCCAGTCGGCCTGCGTGGCCCACTGCCGCGCAGAATCCTCGTCGAACTCCTCGCGGGTCTCAGGATCGTGGCTGGTGCGCAGGTAGGCAATCTCTCCCTTGACGAACGCAGCGTAGCGGCTGCGCATCAACTCCTCCGCCGTCGACGCCTTCCGGCTACCCCGGTGGAGTGCACCGCAGCACTCGTTGTAGTCGCGATCGGATTGGCATGGACACGAGGTCATGCAGCAAGCTGAAATCCGCGGTGGCGCAGCGACAAGCACAACCTCGGAAATGCACCTCGAACCTCCGTCGTGGCGCGTCATCCGATCGTGCGAGATCGCGATCGTATGCGCTCCCCCGCATTCCTGACCCGCTTTCGAGCCTGCGATGATCCGCCCCCACCCGAGACACCGGCCTTACGTCTGGGGGCGGAGTCGCCGAAGACCTCTCTGCAGCAGGTGCTAACATCTCCTCCAACCAAGCGCTAACTCATCGGGGGGTTGCCATGACCGACCCCAGAAGTGGCTTCGCGGGCGGACTCGATCGCCGGTCGTTTCTTCAGTAGTCCAGCAGCGCCGGATTCGGGCTCGTCCGGTGTCCCGAAATGCCGGTCATCGCTGGGGAACCCAAGGCGAAGGCTGTCATCCAGATCTTTCTGAGCGGCGGGCTCACGCACATCGACACGTTCGATCCCAAGCCCTACGCGCCGCCCGAGGTGCGCGGCGAGTTCAGGACGATCAAGTCGAAGGCCGACGCACTGCGCGCCACCGACGCTTCCTACGCCGAGGCCTACTCACTGATCGACTCCCCGAAGGCCAAGGCGGCGTTCGACCTCACGAAGGTGCCGACCAACCTCCGCAACCGCTACGGTCGGACCAACATCGGCCAGCGCCTGCTGATGGCGCAACGCCTCGTCGAAGCGGGCGCCCGCTTCGGCGACCAGGCCGTCAACGAGTGGTCCGCGTCGAGATAGCTCAGGCCGGCCTCGTTGTGGTGCGGCATCGGGACCCGTTGTTGCCGCGCACCACGCATCATGTCGTCCACGGCAACCTCTCTGTAGGTGAGCTTCGTGTAGCGGTCGCGGTGCGTAGCCGCATCGTACCGCCTGCGACGTGTCGCGGCTACTTTTGACGCACCTGCAACCACCGCATGAACTTGGGCT
Organism: uncultured candidatus Brocadiaceae bacterium; assembly: GCA_964469555.1. GTDB lineage: Bacteria > Planctomycetota > UBA1135 > UBA1135 > UBA2386 > CAYYAQ01. The sequence continues at coordinate 27,904 of CAYYAQ010000045.1, forward strand.
GCAGCGTCTCGACCTTCCCCATCGCTTTGTCGAACGCGGTGCTGCTGTCGCCGAGTCCCTTGCTGAAGACCCGCTCCAGGTATTTCATGAACCGTCCACGCATCTTCGGGTCGGGTTTCTCGCTCATCAAGTAGTGCACGAGGCCTTCGGTCGCGGCCCAGCGGATCGTCGTCATCCGCGACATCTCATAAAAGAGCGCATAGTGGAGGTGGATCACCCGGTTCAACCGCGGGCGGGAGCGGAACACCATCGAAGCGGTGAGGGGATCCAGCCGCGCCTTCTTCAGCGGCGCGGCGCGGCCCGGCTTGCCGTCGAACGCGCTCTCGACCCACAACCCCAGACCGACCTCGGCCCACGCGCAGAGATGCGCGCGGTCGGGAGCCGCGCCGCTCTCGACCAACGTCGCGTAGATCAAGGCCTGGGTCGCCACCGCGAACAGCCGCTCCGGTCGCTTCGCGTCCGGCTTGAAGAACGTGGCCGCGTACCCGTTCTTGATCTCGTAGTAGGGAAGCTGGACCGCCGAGATCTTCGGGAACTTGAACTGACTGGACCAGACGTGCACATCGATCGGCTCGATCGCTTCGCGCATGTGCAGCGGCTCGCCAAACGTATCCATCCAGAACAGGTACAGCTTCTCGAGGTCGAACAGCATCTCGACCGCGCGCGCCACGCCGGCGTTCGTCTTGACGCGGAAGTGCTCGCCCGTCATCTCGAGGGCCTTGCTGAACTTGGCGTGGTGTTTCTCGAACTTCGCGAGTGAACCGTGCCTCTTGTCGACTGGCCAGAGCCACTCCGCCTTGCGCAACTTATGGCCGAGAAATTCGTGCGCCTTGTCGTGCTTCGGATCGGCGAGCACGATCGACAGGGCTTGCAGTCGCGCCATGCCGACGAGTTTCTTCGACACCGCCCACTCGACCAGGAACCACGCGCGCTTGGCGTTCTTGCCGATGGTCTTGCGATACTCGAAGAACGTGCGCAGGTCGTCGTTCACGGTGTGCACGTTTTGGACCATCACGTGCGGGTAGCGCTTTCGCTTCCCGCCCTGCACCAGCAGGATCCGCTCGGGCCCGAAGGGCGAGAGCACGCGACCGCGAACTTCCTTGCCGTTCATCAGCGTGATCTTGTCCCGCAGGTCGGTCTGCGCGCGTCCTCCCGTGGCGAACACAACCACGAAGATGGCGGCGGCGGTCAACTCGGGGATGCGGTGTGGAAGGGTCACGCCGGAGCAAGAAGGAGTCACGCTGAGAGGGTAGCCAGCGCGAAGGCAAGCGTAACCCGATCTTCGATGTCGCGCAGATCCCCGCAGCCCTGGGCCACACCTCCCCCACGGACCGCTCCACGCTCCGCAATCCGGCAGCTGACTGAAGCCTCGTCGGGCTCGGCCTGTGGTGGAACGCGAACACGATCTCTCACTCCTTCATCCACCGTCCGTTCTTTCGATCCGCGACCGCGAATGCCGCATTCTCGGTCTTCCTCAGCTTGCTGCTCGGGCCGCCCCGGTCGGCCTGGCGGGATCGACACCTGGCGCATCACGCCGACATCTGCGGAGTCGAACACTGCGAGCACCTCGGCGGACCAGCTCTGCGCATCGGCATCTCGCTGTCGCTGTCCAACGTGCACCTCAAACGCAGCCCCGTCGAGGGCGTCGTCGAACGCGTGCACTACCACCGGGACGTGTTCAAGAACGCCCAGCGCAGACGCACAGGCGACGAGCGTCGCGACCAAGAACAGCGTGAACGTGCGGCGCGCCGGCCCGGACGCGTCGCTCACTTCTTGCTCGCCGCGTCGTCGTCCGC
>CAYYAQ010000045.1:29709-34985 GCA_964469555.1 uncultured candidatus Brocadiaceae bacterium
GCACCCGTCCCAGAGCCTCGAAGGCGACCTCGCGCACGCCGAGATCCGGATCACCCGTCAGCTTCCGGATCTCTTCGCGGACGTCCGCTGCGTCCTTGCCGAACTTACCCATCGCCCGAACCGCCTCGAACCGGACGAGCGGGATGTTGTCCTCAAATGCTGCGACGAGCGCCTTCTTCACGTCTGCACTCGCGCTCTGAATCTCACCGAGTGCCCACGCAGCCATCGTGGCGACCGCCTTGTCCGCGTCGCCGAGCAGCCGGATCAGATCAGGGACGGCTGCCTTGGCCTCCCGTCCAATCCGACCCAGGGTCACCACCGTCTCCTGCCGGGTGCGCGCCGTGGCGTGGGAGAGAAGCGCGCGCAGCGCGGGGACCGCAGCGACGCCGATGGACTCGAGCGCGGCGCACGCGTGCCGTCGCGCCGCGTCGCGGGTCTTGACCCGCTGTGCCAGCGTCATCTCCGCCAGTTTCATCCCCGGGAATCCATCGCGCAGGAACCGGGTCAGCTCCGGCACCGCCACCACCGCCTCGGCGCCCAGCGCGCTGAGCCCGTCGGCAGCGATGACGTAGAGGTTGTAGTCGTCCTTGTCGTTCTTCAGCAGCTGGATCCACGCGGTGACGGCTGCCTTGCCGTGCTCGCTGAGCTCGACGGCCAGCCTCTGTCGGCTCGCATGTTCCGCGCTGAGGATGTCCTGCACGATTTCCGGGATCTTCCGCTGGCTCTCGCACGCGGCGAGCAGGGACAACAACGCGAGACCGGTGATCCTGTTTCTCATATCGTTCAGGCGACCTTCTTCTTCTGCGGCGGCGAATCCTGAGCCGACAGCGAAGCAAACGTCGCCACCCCAACCCAGACGACGGTGAGAATGCGCTTCATTGGCGTCATGGTAGCGGGGCCCGCGGCTCAACGCACGCCGTAGTAGCGCTCGAGAGCCTCGGCGTACCGACCCCTGCTTTCGCGGTACACCGCCGCGTCGGACGAGGGTTCGACCACGGAATCCGCGAGCTTCACGAAGGGCTCGATCACGGTCTCGATGGCGAGATCCGGGTCGCGCTCCCGACCCGCCGCCCACATGGACTGCAGCGCCGCACCGAGGGCTCCGGACTCGGTCTCTTCGAGCCGGCGTACGGAGACCTCGCAGACGTCTGCCAGGACCTGCTGCCACAGGGCGTTGTTGGCCGCTCCCCCGACGAGCCGCAACTCGCCGATCTCGACGCCGGTCGCCTTCATCTTCTGCATGCCCCACTCGAGGTTGAGGCTCGTGCCCTCGATCGCGGCGCGGTAGAGAACGCCGGGTGAGAGGCTTCCGGAGCGCATGCCGAACAGCGTTCCGGTCGCGTCGGGCAGATCCGGCACGCGCTCACCCGAGAGAAACGGCAACCACGTCAGGCCTTCGCAGCCCGGCGAAACCTGGGTCGCGAGCTCGATCAATTCATCCCGACCAAGACCGCTCGCAGAGTGGACCTCCTCGGTCACCCCGGTGAGATTCATCACGCAAAGAAGCGGTAGCCAACCTCCGGCGGAACCACACAACGGCGCGATCAGACCATCGGCGTCCGGTGCCCGGTCCGTGTGGGTGAACACGGTTCCGGAAGTACCGAGACTCAGCACGACGACACCGGGTCGCACGGCACCGCTGCCGATCGCGCTCATCATGTTGTCGCCGCCACCAGTGCTGACCGGCGTGCCCTCCGGTACGCCGATGAGCCGGGCGCCATCCGCGGTCACGCGACCGGCGAGATCCCCAGGTTGACGGAGCCGTGGCAGCATGCCGCCGAGATCCGGATCTAGTGTTTGAACGAGGCGGTCATCGAATTCGCGGCGCGCCACGTCGAACAGACCCGTTCCCGACGCGTCGCCTGGCTCCATGGTCAATTCACCCGTCAGCCGGAAGTTGACGTAGTCGTGGGGTAGTAACACGTGCCGGAGGCGCCGCCACGACTCGGGCTCGCATTGCTTCAGCCAGAGGATCTTGCTCGCCGTGAAACCCGTCGGGACGCCGTGGCCGAACGCCTCGCTCAACTCCGTCGCCTGCGCGCTCGTCGAGGTGTCGCACCACAGCTTCGCCGGTCGGATCACCTCGCGCTCCGCGTCGAGCGCCACGAAACCGTGCTGCTGGCCCGAAACGCCGACACCGCGCACGCACGCGAGGTCCGCTTCCCGCGCCAGTTCCCCGGCTACGGACGCGGCGGCGTCAATCCACGTGGCGGGGTGTTGTTCCGCCGCGCCCTGCGCCAGCCCTTCGATCAGGCCGTAGCTGCTGCTCGCACGCGCCACCACGCCCGCGGCAGCATCGACGAGAACGCCTTTCGTGCCCTGGGTGCCGACGTCCAGGCCCAGGAACAGATCGGCGCGACGAGCACTCACCCACGGACTCCCGTGATGTGTTCGAACATGATCTGGTCGAGTCTCTCGTACCCCAGTCCCTCCGCGGCGACCGCGTCTACATCGATCGACGCGTCCCGCAACCGGATGGCATTCTCACTCGAGTACTCGCTGAGCCACCCACCGAAGCCGTGGTCAGGGCGGTCGGCGATGAGATCGCGGACCTCGGGATCCGCGTCGAACGATGCAGCACGCTGCTTCAGGATCTTGTAGCTGCGCATGCAGCCGACTGCGAAGTCCCACACTCCTTCTTCAGACTCCGTGCGGTAAGCGTGGGCGTCGAAGTGCAGTGGACCGGTGTAGCCAGGCCGACCGTTCGCTCCCTCGAGCAATCGCACAAGCAAAAATGCCTGCTTGAGATCCTCTGACCCGAATCGCAGGTCCTGGTCGTATCGCCCGATGCGCTGGCCGTTGAGGTCGATGTGAAAGAGTTTGCCCTGCTCCATCGCCTGGCCGACGGCGTGCACGAACGACAACCCGGCCATGGTCTCGTGGGCGACCTCTGGATTGACGCCGACCATCTCCGAGTGGTCAAGCGTCTCGATGAAGTGCAGCATGTGCCCGACTGTCGGCAGGTAGTTGTCGCCGCGAGGCTCGTTGGGCTTCGGCTCCATGGCGAACTTCAGGTCGTAGCCCTGGTCCCCTACGTACTCACAGAGGAAGTTCATCCCCTCGCGGTACCAAGCCAGCCCGTCGCGGATGTCGCGGCAGGCGTCGGATTCCGTGCCTTCGCGCCCGCCCCAGAACACGTACGTCTTCGCCCCGACTTCGACGCCGAGGTCGATCGCCGCCATGGTCTTCTGGATCGCGAACGCGCGCACGCGCGGATCGCTCGCCGTGAACGCCCCGTCCTTGAAGATCGGGTGGGAGAAGAGGTTCGTCGTCGCCATCGGCACGACCATGTCGTGCTCGCGCAGCGCCGCCTGGAACTCTGCCACGATCCGGCCCCGTTCCGCCGCGGTGGCGTCGAAGGGCACGAGGTCGTTGTCGTGGAAATTCACCCCCCAAGCACCGCACTCGCTCAGCCGGCGCACGATGTAGGTCGGTTCCATGCGCGGTCGGACCCTCGGCCCGAAGGGATCACTTCCGGGGTTGCCGACTGTCCAAAGTCCGAAGGTGAAACGATCCTCTTTGCGCGGTTGATAGCTGTCCATGCGGTGCATCCCGGGTGCCGGGTGGCGCGCAGGGTATTGGTATGGGTCCACCGCTGTCCACACCAGGGCTGTCCGTTATCCTCTGCGCGCCCCGGACTTCGCATCCGATCGTCAAATGAGTCACCCCATCTGCTGCCTCTGCTCGCTTCTGGCCCTTCTCGCCCTCGCGCCAGCCCAGAGAACGACCAAGTTCAAGAGGAACTACTGGGTCAAGGATCCATACACGCAGAACGACCCGGCGGTGATGAAGAAGGCGGGCTACGTCACCTACGGCCCGTTCAGTTGGGGCGACGACCACGACACCAGCGACATCCAGAAGATGCTCCCCCACCTGAAGATCCTGTTCGTGGAGACCGCCCACTTCAAGATCGGATCCGCGCTGGGAACCTACAAGCTTCCCAAGGGCAGGGACAAGAAGAGGGCGCTCGAGAAGAAGATCCTGAAAGAGGAACTGGAGCGCCTGAAGAAGATCATGCCGAAGGTCAGGCCCGCGGCGAAGACGCTGGACCCCTGGCTGCGGCTCCATCTGTACGCGCAACGACTGGAGGAGACCTACGCGGAATTCTGCACGCGCATGCAGGTGAAGGACGAAGACTTCCCCAAGACCGCGAGCAAGCGCATCTCGAGGGTCGGCGCGAAGAAGCCCCTCGACAAACAAACCCCCGAGGGCAAGTACATGGGCCAGGGCCCCTACCTCGGCATGCGCGGCAAGTTCGTGGTACTTCTCATGTCAAAGGGCGGAGACCTCAACCGGTACGTCGCCCGGGCGAAGAGCGGCTTGAAGGTCAGCGGGGCACCTATGCCCCAACGACACTATTTCACGAAGGCCGGCAGCCTGTTCTTCGGTACCGCCTGCCAGTGCGCCGAGGGCGGTCTCTACAACGACCACGCGCTGCACTGCCACGTCATCTTCAACACCGTCCAGTCGCTGGTCGACGGCTACAAGTCGTTCTTCTTCTCGCTTCCTGTTTGGAACCGCGAAGGACTGTCCCACTGGTTCCTGCTCCGCATCGATCCGACGGAGTATTGCTTCACGGGGATCAAGGGCCGGAGCAACAAGCAGCGCTACGGTTCGAAATGGAACGTACGCATCAAGAAGCGCCTCAAGCACAACGACTTCACGCCTGCGAGCATGCTGATGAAGTACATGAAGTTCGAAGAGTTGACCTTCGGCGACCACATGGCGATCTGGTCGCGCATGGACTTCCTCCAGACTCTCGGGCCCGAGAAGTTCGCGAAGTACATGGGGGCCATCAAGGACAAGATCGAAGTCGCGTCGGGCATGCAGCCCACGGACGAGGTGATCTATGCGCGGCAGGAGAAGGCGCTGAAGGTCGCGTTCGGCTTCGACTACGCCGGATTCGACGCCGCCTGGAAGGCCTATGTCCTAAAGACGTATCCCAACAAATAGCTGAGCCAAAGATCGCCTGTTCAGGGCTTCGCGACCGTGGCATAATCCAGCGTGGTCCGCGGGGGATGTGCTGCCACCGCTCCTAACAGTCTCAATCCAGTCAACCAGAGAGGGAATCTCGATGCTGACGACTCTGCGTATTTCGGGGGCCATAGCCTTGGCTCTCTCCATCATCGGCGCCCCTGCTGGCGCCGCCCCGCAATGATGCGCTCCTCCTTCGTACGGCGGTCCGCCGGACGCAGGTCCTCCTAGCGCACCCACCCCCTCTGGCCCGGCTCCTTCCGCTCCCGCGCCTCCGCCGCCCGCCGCCGCCGCGCGCGCCG
>CAYYAQ010000046.1:0-17923 GCA_964469555.1 uncultured candidatus Brocadiaceae bacterium
TGTGCACCCGCGTCGGGATCGTCGACCACGGCAAGATCATCGCGCTCGACACGCCCGCGGGCCTCATCGCGTCGATGGGGGGAGACCACGTCGTGGAGGCCGAGATCGAAGGGCTCGCCAGCAGCCTCTCCAACGCGGAAGTCGCGGCCCTGCCGACGGTGCAGGAGCACACGTTCGCCGGCGATCACCTGAGCATGACCGTCGCGGCGCCGCACCTCGTTGTCCCCGGACTGATCGATTTGCTCGCGGCGAAGGGGATGTCGATGGACGGTCTCGCGACGCGACACACGAGTCTCGAAGACGTGTTCGTCAAGTTGACCGGGCGACTCCTGCGCGACGGAGACGCCGAGTGATGCGGGCACGAGTTCTAAGAGAGGTGACGCTCATGACCTTCCGGGAGTTCATCCGCAGTCCTGGGTCGGTGTTTTGGACGTACGGCTTCCCGTTGTTGATGGTGGTGGCGATCGGGTTGGCGTTCCAGTCGAAGAAACCGCCCCCGCTCCCCGTCGCGGTCGTCGAGTCCGACTTCGCCGCCGCGGACGTGTGCGCGTTGCGCGGGAACCCCAGACTGGAAGTCCAGGTCGTCGACGCCGAGACGGGCGAAACCCAGTTCCGCCGGGGCAAGATCCTCGTGCTCGTCTCGATGAAGACCGGCGTGCTGAACATCAAGCTCGACGAAACGCGACCGGATTCCGAGATCGCCAAGCTTCACGTCGATGGCGCCTTGCGCGTGCGAGCGCCAGGACACCCGGTGCAGATCGCCCACGAAACCACCCCGGGTTGGCGCTACATCGATTGGTTGATTCCGGGATTGATCGGCTTGAATCTGCTCGGCGCCGGCATGTGGGGCGTGGGTTTCAATCTGGTGCAGATGCGCGTCAAGAACATCCTGCGCCGGTTGATGGTCACGCCCATGCACAAGTCCGAGTTCATGGTCGCGTTCCTGATGAGTCGGTTGATTCTCGTTGTGCCGGAAGCAGCCGCGATCGTCGCCTTCGGGGTCTACTTGTTCGACGTGCCGATCGTCGGGTCGCTGTGGACCGTTCTGCTACTCGTGATCCTCGGTGCGATCTCGTTCACGGGTCTCGGCATGGTGATCGCGAGCCGCGCGCGCACGATCGAGACGGTGTCGGGGCTCATGAACTTGACGATGTTGCCGATGTGGTTGCTCGGCGGTTGCTTCTTCGACAGCGACCGGTTTCCTGACTTCGTGCAGCCGTTCGTCAAGGTCCTGCCGATCACCCACCTGAACGGAGCCCTGCGCCGCGTGATTTCGGAAGGCGCGGGCGTCGCGGACATCCTGCCGGAACTGGGGTTCCTGGGCGCCTTCGGCGTGATCGGGATGGGATTGGCGATCCGTTGCTTCCGCTGGACCTGAGCCGGTATCCTGTCCCTCCACCATGATCCAGGAACTGCACCATATCGGCATTGCAGTGCGCTCCCTCGACGAAGCGATACCGCGATACGTCGACGCACTCGGTCTTCAATTCGAAGGGATCGAAGACGTGCCTTCGGAGCAGGTCCGCGTCGCCATCGTCAAAGCGGGCGCGACTCGCATCGAACTGCTCGAGCCGACCGACCCGGATTCGCCCATCGCGAAGTTCCTCGACAAGCGAGGGCCAGGCATGCACCACCTCGCATTCCAGGTGAAGGACACTGGTGAGATGATCAAGGTGTTGACTGACGCTGGCGCGCCGGTGCTCGACGAGTCCCCGCGCCCCGGCGCGCACGGCACCAAGGTGGCGTTCGTGCATTCCAAATATCTCGGTGGTGTTCTCGCCGAGTTCGTGCAGGATCCCTAGCCCTCGTTTGACCATGACTCAAGACCCCCTTGCTCGTTTCCAGGAACTGAGAGAGCAGTCGTTGCAAGGCGGCGGCGCAACGCGCGTCGAAGCACAACATGCCAAGGGCAAGTTGACGGCGCGCGAGCGGATCGACCTCCTCGTCGACCCCGGTTCGTTTGTCGAGATCGACCGATTCGTGACGCACCGGTGTCGTGACTTCGGGATGGATGACGAGAAGCACAAGATCCTCGGCGACGGCGTCGTCACGGGTCACGCGCGGATCGACGGACGCGCGATCTACGTGTTCAGTCAGGACTTCACGGTCTTTGGTGGATCGCTATCGATCACGAACGCGACGAAGATCTGCAAGATCATGGACCTCGCGGTCAAGATGGGGACGCCGGTGATCGGGCTGAACGACTCCGGCGGCGCGCGCATCCAGGAAGGCGTGGCGTCGCTCGGGGGCTACGCGGATCTGTTCCTACGCAACACGCTGGCCTCTGGCGTCGTGCCGCAGATCAGCGTGATCATGGGGCCCTGCGCCGGCGGCGCCGTCTACTCGCCGGCGATCACCGACTTCGTGTTCATGGTGGAGGGCTCGAGCTTCATGCACATCACGGGCCCGGACGTCGTCAAGACCGTGACGCACGAAGAGGTCACGTCCGAAGCGCTCGGCGGCGCACGCGTGCACAGCGACATCAGTGGCGTGGCGCACTTCACGGCGCCGGACGACGCATCGGTGTTGATGCAGGTGCGCGAGCTGGTCAGCTACCTGCCCTCCAACAACGCGGAAGATTCGCCGCGCGCGCAGACTAGCGACGATCCCGCCCGCGCCGAGCCGGAGCTCAACACGATCGTGCCGGAGAGCAGCGACCAGCCGTACGACATGCGGGACGTCCTCAAGCTCGTCGTGGACGACGGTCGCTTCTTCGAGGTGCACCAGCGCTACGCGCGCAACATCGTGGTGGGATTCGCGCGAATGGACGGTCGCGTGGTCGGCGTCGTCGGCAACCAGCCGATGCACCTCGCGGGAGTGCTCGACATCGAAGCGAGCATCAAGGGCGCGAGGTTCATTCGGTTCTGCGACTGCTTCAACATCCCCTTGTTGACCTTCGAGGACGTGCCCGGATTCATGCCCGGGACTTCGCAGGAACACCGCGGGATCATCACCCACGGCGCGAAGCTCCTCTACGCGTACTGCGAAGCGACCGTGCCGAAGATCACCGTGATCACGCGCAAGGCGTTCGGCGGTGCCTACGACGTGATGAGCAGCAAGCACATCCGCGGCGACGTCAACCTCGCATGGCCCGCGGCGGAGATCGCGGTCATGGGCGCGGAGGGCGCGGCGAAAATCGTGTTCCGCAGCGAGATCAAGGACGCGGACGATCCCGCGAAGGCCGAGAAGGAGCTGGTCGAAGGCTACAAGCAGAAGTTCTACAGCCCGTACGAAGCGGCGTCCCGGGGTTACATCGATGACGTGATCGAACCGTCGGAAACGCGGATGCACGTGATTCGCGCGCTCGAGATCACATCGACGAAGCGCGACCACAACCCGCCGAAGAAGCACGGCAACATCCCGCTGTGATCTGCCGGTCTTGACGTCCCGATCGAAATGACGCACTCGCTCTGCAAGAAGTTGTTGGTCGCGAACCGCGGGGAGATCGCTCTCCGCGTGATGCGCACGGCGAGCGAGTTGGGAATCTCCACCGTCGCGGTCTACTCCGACGCGGACCGCAACGCGCTGCACACTCGCCGCGCGGATGTCGCTCTGCACATCGGTGGGTCCGCCCCGAGCGAGAGCTACCTGTGCGGCGAACGGATCCTTCAAGTCGCGAAGGAAGCCGGATGCGACGCGGTGCACCCCGGTTACGGATTCCTCGCCGAGAACGCCGCGTTCGCCGAGGCGTGCGAGGCAGCAGGTATCACGTTCATCGGTCCGCCGGCGAACGCGATTCGGCAGATGGGCGACAAGGTCGAAGCGCGCAGGGTCGCGCTGAAGGCTGGCGTTCCGCTGGTGCCCGGCCTCGAGGAGGACGTCGCCGATATCGAGATGCTGAAGGCGAAGGCTGCGGAGATCGGCTACCCCGTGATGCTGAAGGCCGCGGCCGGTGGTGGCGGCAAGGGCATTCGGCTCGTCGAGGCCGAGTCGGATCTCGAGGAGGCGGACTGCCTCGCGCGGGCCGAGGCCGCGTCGTCGTTCGGCGACGACCGCGTGTATCTCGAGAAGTTCGTCAACGATCCGCGCCACGTCGAGATCCAGGTGATGGCGGATCAGCACGGCAAGGTCGTGCACTACGGCGAGCGCGAGTGCTCGGTCCAGCGCCGGCACCAGAAGCTCCTCGAAGAGACTCCCTGCGCGGTCATGACGCCAGAGCTTCGCGAGAAGATGGGCGTCGCCGCGTGTCGATTGGCGACCGAGGTGGCGTACGTCGGCGCCGGCACCGTCGAATTCCTCTATTCACGGGGCGAGTTCTACTTCCTCGAGATGAACACGCGGTTGCAGGTCGAGCACCCGATCACGGAGATGTGCTACGGCGTCGATCTGGTGGCGGAGCAACTGCGCGTCGCGGCGGGGATGCCGGTCGCGGATGCCTTGCCGCCGAGTGGTCACGCGATCGAAGTCCGCATCAACGCGGAGGACCCGGTCACCTTCCTGCCGTCGCTCGGCACGATCACGCGGCTCAACATGCCGGGCGGACCCGGCGTGCGGCTGGACGCCGTGCTCTACCGTGGCCTGGAGGTCACGCCGTTCTACGACAGCATGCTGGGCAAGCTGATCGTGCACGCGGACGACCGACCGCGGGCGATCGCGCGCATGCGTCGCGCGTTGGGCGAGCTTCGGATCATCGGGGTGAAGACCTCGATGCCCGCGTGCCTGCGGGTCCTCGACCACGAGGGATTCGCGTGCGGCGAGTACGACACTTCGATTCTCACGCAGGTAAACAACGCGGTAGCCGAAGAACTCGAAGAGCTCGCGGCGTTGGCCGCCGCGGTCGCAAAATACCGGGGAACGGAGCGTATTGAAGGACCCGCGAGCACCGGCGGGGACGGCTCGAGCGTGTCACCCTGGGTGCTCGCAGATCGTCTGGATCGTCTGGGGAGGAGGCGATCACGACGATGAAGTACTACACGCGGGTCGGTGATCACGAGAGGGAGTTCACGTTCAAACGGCAGGGCGAGCAGCTCATCGCGTACGCGAACGGCAAGAGCTACCGGCTCGATATGTCGATGGTGGGTGACGGGAATGCGTTCTCGCTCTTTGTCGACGGTCGGAGCTACGACATCATCGTCGACGCGAAAGACGGCTGCACGAACGTTCTCGTCGACGGCGAGACGGTCAAGGTACACGTTGAAGACGAACGCGAGCGCACGGCGAGTCTCGTCGCGAGTGCGCGCCCCAAGGGAAAGCGTAAGCTCACGTCGTCGATGCCTGGCATCGTCGTCGAGATCCAGGTTGCTGTCGGCGATACGGTCGAGGATGGCCAGACCCTTCTCATTCTCGAAGCGATGAAAATGCAGAACCCGATCCCGGCCGAGGGCGGTGGCGCGGTCGTGGAAATCCACGTGAGCGAGGGCGACGCGATCAGGACTGGTGCACCCCTCGTGGACCTCGACGGATAGCGTGGTCCCAATCGCCGTCGCAGTCCTGTTCGTCGCGATCGGCCTCCGTGCCTTGACGAACGGCCACCCGAACGAGGACGCCTACATCCTCTTCACGTACGTCGAGAACTTCGTGGCGGGGCACGGCATCTCCTACTACCCGGGCGGGGAGCTGACTCAGGGCTTCACGGACCTGGTGTGGTTCTTTCTGCTGTCCGCGCTTCACTGGGCGGGGATGAACGTCGCGGTCGCGGCGTGCCTGGTCAGCGCGTGCTGCGCGGCTGCTCTGGCCTGGTTGTTGAGCTGGTTGGCACCGAAGGGCTGGGCGTGGCGGATCATCATCGTGCTGTTCTGCCTCACGTTTCACGGTTCGGTCGCGTCACTCGGTGGTTTCGGCACGCTCCTGTTCTGTGCGTTGACCGCCTTTTCGTACGCCGCCGTGAGGTTCCGATGGCCCCGCGCGCAGCTGGTTCTCATGGCTCTCCTGCCGCTCGTGCGCCTCGAGGGCATCGCCTGCGGTGCCGTGCTGTTCATGCTCTTTCTCTGGTCGAATCGTTCGATCCGGTCCTCGATCCTCGCGTTCGCGTGCTTCGGCGTTCCGTTCGTCCTCGTCACGGGGTGGAGAGGGTGGTACTTCGGCGATCCGATGCCCCTGCCCTTCTACGTGAAGTCCGACTTGAGTTCATTGCCCGGGTTGCTCACGAATTTCAAGTGGTTGTACCGGGAGACGGGGCCGTTGCCGTTCCTCCTCGCGGGCGTCGTTGCGGTTCGACTCGCGCCCATGAAGGTGGCGACGGTTCGGATGATCGCGGTTGCGGCGCTTCCATCCCTCGTGGTCTTGGCGCCCCTGCTGATGGCCGAGCAGCTGCAAAACGTGAGGTGGAGGTTCCAGTCCCCGGCGACGCTGGTCTGCGTGTGCTTTTGCCTCGAGAGTCTCGCCGCGGTTTCCAGGGCGCGTCGCCCGCGATGGGTTCTCGCAGCGTTGGCTGTCGTCGCGTTCGCGCCGGCGATCGTGCTGGGGACGAAGCACATCTTCCGGCTGGCGAAGGGCGAGCCTCGGCTGCACGCGCATCGATTCGTTCCGGCGCTCGCGAGCAGCCTGCCGTACCAGCTGACGATCGTCACGACGGAAGCGGGCGTCGTCAGCTATTGGCTGGACAAGTGGAGGTGCGTCGACATCGTCGGGTTGAACACGCTGCTGTTCTCCCGATGGGTTGTGCGACCGGATTCGATCTCGGACCTGGAGCCGCATGTCGTCGTGTTCAACACCTACGACGTGATCGAACTCGAACGGTTCTCGTGGCACGGGAGGTTGCAGGAGAGCGGGTTCGCTTGCATCGGGCGGGGTCCGCTGCTGCTCAACCAGCCGCTCCATGCACACTCGCGTCTGGAGGCAGCGGCGGCGGCGTGCGTTACGTTCCTGTCAGGGAATCGAAGCTACGATGTCTTCGTCGTGAGGGAAGGGCGCAACGTGCTCGTCTGGGCGTTCCGCCGCAACCTGTGGAAGATTCCTACCATCGAGGAGTACTTTCGAGCGGCCGCGGACCCGACGGGGCACCGGGGTTATCTCGAAACCGTCGAGGCGCGGCGCAAGTAGCGGACGGCTACTTGTCGACCTCCGGCGCCGGCTTGACCTTGATCTCGATCCGGTTGATCTCGCCCCTCTTCGCCGTGAAGGTCTTCTGGCCTAGCGGGGCAGGCTTCCGCGACACCTGACCGAAATCGCGCGAGAGCATGGCCGGCATCGAAACGACACTGAGCTTCACTTCACGGTTCGGCGGGTAGAGGGTCAAGTCGCGCCTGCCGTCCGAGGGGGGCCGCCGTGGGTGATCCCGAACCCAGGTAGCACGATGCCCATGCCGCGGACCCGTTTCTTTTCCCATTTCCATCGGCGGACTGTGCGGTCAATGCCGACGCGGTGAGCCGAGGACCGTGAGGAGCAAGACTTTTCGCATGGACATCTCTTGGATGGGCAATTCCAGCCCGGCCCTCTCACCGCAGGTGTTGTCCGGGCTAGGATCTTGCGCCATGGGAAGCCTCGTGATCGTTCCTTCGCTCGTCTTCGCGTCCTTGCTCTCGGTCTCGGACATCGCGGCGCAGGATCCTGCACCGAAAGAACTCGGCGCAGTCGACTTTGCCCGTGACCTCGACGCCGTCTTGCAGACGAGACCGGCGAAGCCCGTCTTCCTGCTGTTTCAGGAAATCCCTGGTTGAAGCACGTGCGTCGACTTCGGGCGGCAGGTGCTGTCCCATCCACTCCTGGTCGAGGCGATCGAGAACGAGTTCGTGCCGGTCGCGATCCACAACAACAAGAAAGGGCGCGACGCCAAGATCCTGAAGCGCTTCGAGGAGAAACCGTGGAACAATCCCGTAGTGCGGTTCATCGATGCCGGCGGCAAGGATCTCGTCGCGCGGCGTGGCGGTGTCTACTCCCCGGTCGGGATTGCCTCGCGTATGGTGACGGCACTGCAGACCGCGAAACGATCGGTGCCTGGTTACCTGCGGCTCCTCGCCCTCGGCGCGATGCCGAAGTTCCTCCGGAAGGCGAGCTTCGCCATGTTTTGATACTGGGAAGGTGAGGCAGCGCTGGGAGCGTTGCCGGGCGTGGTCAGCACGAAGGCCGGTTGGCTCGACAAGAAGGAAGTCGTCGAGGTCCTCTTCGATCCGAAGGTGACCTCGTATGCGAGACTCCTCGAACAGGCGCGATGCGTGAAGGACCCTTCGACGGCGTATGTCTACGACGGCAAGGACTTCGTCGTGGCCAAGAAGGCGATCGGAGCGGACGCCGTCCTCACGAAGTCCGCAGCGAGAGTCGCCAAGGACTCCGATCAGAAGTACTACCTTCGACAGACGCCGTACGGCGTGCTCCCGTTGACCGAGTTGCAGGCGGTCCGCCTCAACGCGATCGTCGGCGACAAGAAGACCAAGAAGGACCCGCGGACTCTCCTCAGTCCTTGGCAGATCCGTCTCCTCGATCGCGTCAACAAGCAGTTCAAGGCGAAGCGCAAGCGGCTGGCCGCGCTGACGCCCCCGCGAGACCCAAACAGATTCGCCAGCTACACCGCCGAATTGGAGCGGGTGCTGGCGAAGTGATTCTCTCGATACTGTGGCGGGCACAGTATCGAAAGCCTGCCGAGAGGTCGGCTACTGGGCGTAGCGGAAGATCGGGTTGTGGGTCGCCTGGTAGAACGGCGACTGCAGGCTTCCCTGGGAGGCCTTGGCAGTCGTGGCCTTTATCGAGGTGTCCGGCTGGTAGATCATGTAGCGCTTCTTGATGGACGGCATCGGTGGCAACTCCGTCCGCTCCGCGTAGGTGAACATCAGCGCGCCGTTGGCCGTGTTGTCCCAAGCACCCTGCACCCAGAACGGAACGCCGGCGAGGTTCGCGTTGTACGGGATCAGCGGGAAGTCGATCGCCGCATTGACGTAGGTGCCCGTTCCCGCGGTCAACGGGAAGAGGAAGAACGGCTGGGTCAGGTCGATGAACACCTTCTCGCAGGAGACGCCCGGGAAGTTGGTTCCCGTTGCGCTGCCAAACAGCGAGACGGCGTGCACGACGATCTTGCCTGGTGACGTGTAGCTGGTGCGCGTCGAGATCCTGTACTTGTTCTGGTACGAGACCGTTGGGTAGCGGCTCGAGTAGACATTCGTGAAGACCGCTGACTGTGCCGCGTTCGTCTGCGTCGAGTCCGTGCAACCCGTTCCGTGAATGGCGTATGTGCCGCCCGCACTGTCCCCGAGGTTGTCGGCGTCGGTGCGATACGTCTGATACCAACTCGTGCTCCAGCGACCGTTGTTCGCGAGAACGCCGCCGTTGAAATCGAAGTCCAGGCAGATGTCGCCAGAGCCGTTGTTGATCCAGGCCTGGCTGAACGGGAACTTGAGGTCCCAACTCGCCGGTTTGGTCGTCGGGAACCCGCTCATCACCGGGAAGGTCACGGACGCGCTGAACACTAGCGCGGGAGTGTTCGTCGAGTTGTTGCTGAACGTGTGCGAGATATTCGTGTGGTCGCAGTAGGACAGATTGAGCGTGACGCTTGACCAATTCCGGCCCTGCCCGCTGTTGCTGTTCCCGTTGTTGTTGTTGTACTTCCGGTAGTCGTGGCGGAGCGCGACCTCCTTCATGACCATGACGTTGTTTCGCATCTCACCATCGAAGAACATCATGCGAGCGGCCTGCCACTCACCGAAGATGTACGCAGACTGGTAGCCCTCTGTTGTGAGGAGCCCGTTGGGCGAAGTCTTGTAGGTAGTTTGAGCGATCGAAGTGCTGCAGAGAGCAATCAGGCTCGTGGCGAATAGAAAGCGTTTCACTTCTGGTTCCTTGTGTGTTCGTGGGGGGAGTTGGGCTTCGCGGTCGGAAGCGAGGTGGCTTGGTTCGCTGGAGGACCTATTGAACCCTCACCCGGGCCGCAAGGGAATGCACACCTCGTCGATCGTGGTCGGAGATTCTGTGAACGGCAACTCCGTCAGATTGCGCTGAACCGGAGATCGGCGTCCACTTCCCGACAGAACCGGCGTCTCGTCCTCGTCTCGCGCCGTGTGGTGGGAAGCAGTTGTGGGCGACAACTGCGGAGCCGACTTTCTCCGGCTGATGCCCGGCTAGTGGGTCGCCATCCAGGTCGCTTGTTCGGCGCCGCCCGCGTCCAGGTAGTCTGGCTCGAGCCGCTCCCGGAGGAACAGTTCGTACAATCGGGCCACGTATTCCCGCAGCGAGGTGAATCCCGCGATCCGCTCCGCGCTGCGCTCTTCGGCGCTTGCGGCTTCCGGATCGTCGTCTGGGAGTTTCACGCTGAGCAGGTCCATCGTCGGTCCATCGATGATGACGCCGTAGACCGCGTCCCCGTGGGCGATGATCAATCGGGCTCGGGTCAGCCGCCTCCCGTTGCGCAGTGCGGCGGATGCCTCGACGCTGCGACTCGGCGTCCCCTTGCGCAAGATGTGTTCGGTCTCGTCGTCGTCGCGGGGCGCGAACGCGATGAAGTCATCGAAGGACACCGCGAGTTCGCGCTGTCGACCGATGTTGAACTCGCCGCCTTCCGTCTCGATGCGGAACCAGAGCCAGGTCAGGAATTCTTCGCCGAGAAACGCCAGAGGATCGGAGCGACTCATGCGCTCACTTCCAGGTCTTCCGTCGGAGTCGGTTCGTCCTCCGTCGTGGACGGTGCGGAGCTCGATCGCGGCCAGGATACCTGCGTCACCCGCGACAGCTGATCCGCCTGCTCCTTGCCGAGGTTCAGCGAGACCGCCAGCCGGTAGGGATCCGCCGGCGCGAGAGTGGCCGAGAACGTCTTGTAGAAGAGACTGAGAAACGCCTCGCGCACAGAGCTCGAGGTGCCGAAGAGCAGGATCATCCCGTCCTTCGGGAGATACAGCGCGTCGATCAGGCGGATTGTCGGCAGGACCCGGGGCATCAGCTTCGAGAGGAGGTCCTCTTTCAGCTCCTTGCGCTCCTTCGCGTTGAGGCGACGACCGGCGGATTTCTCCGCGGCTTCCCGATGGATCTGGAGCCACTTCGTGGGTGCGGACTTCTTGTCCACGCGCATCCGCAACCAGATCGCGCCGTCCTGGTCCATGTCCTCGAGATCGAAGGTGTTACCGGACGGATCGCCCGCGGTCACCCAACCGATCGAGGTCTGTTCCGACGCCGCGTCCTCGATGGTACGAAATCGGTGTTCAGCGAGTGCGCTGAGAAAGTCCTGACCACGCGGATCTGGCGTGGATCCCTCGACGAAGACGCAGGCAAAGCTGCCGCTGCGACGGAACATGGTACCCCTCCCTGGGATGTCAGTTCAGATGTTGAGACGGTTGAGCCGCGTCGGGCCCGAAGGCGCAACGCGGGTCGCGGAGATTAGCCCACGGGTACGGGTAGATGCGAACCCTCTCTACTTGAACTGTGCCGGGGCCAGCTTGCGCATTTCGTCGCTGCGGAACGCCAGATCGATCATGCCGGCCTTGATGCGCAGTTGGGTTTGCGCGCGGCTTTTCTCGTCGTCCGTGTAGTAGCGGACGATGTGGGCTGTCAGGATCCGGTCCTTGTCGCGAGTATCACCCAACGTCTTGCCGAGCACGCGGACCAGGTGGTAGCCGTCGCGCGTCTCGGCGATGTTCGAGACCTCGCCGATTTCTACGGGAAATGCCGATATCGCGTAGCCCGTGTCCATCTCGTCGCGGACGAAGCGCTTTTGCTTGCCACCGTTCGATGCGGAGGCCATGTCCTCGGAATACTGGCCGGCCAGGTCGCTGAACTTCTGGCCTGCTTTCACGCGCTTGGCGAGCTCGGTCATGATCTGCAACGCGACGTTCGCCTTCTTCGGGTGGATGCTCTGTCCGGCTTTGCGTTCGACCAGCGCGGCGATCGCGAGAGTCTCGATCGAAGCGATGCTGTCCTTGTGGGGATAGGAGCGGAGGTAGGCCAGCGTCGCGTCGTATTCCTTCTGCGTGACCGGCACGGATTCCACGGTGAAGATCACGTCCTTGGCTAGCTTCTTCTTCTCGCCGTCCCCGAGTAACCGGGCCTTGGTCTTGGTCGGCATCGCGGGACCCGCCATTTCGGGTGAGAAGGTCTCGATCATCTCCTTCGCGAGGTTGCGGCCCGCTTTGAACCGCCTGAGCAAGCCGCCGGAATTGGTGACCTCCTGCAGGAACGAGTGCTCTCGCTTGGCGACCTCGAGGGACATCTCCAACAGCTTGGTCGAATCCACGGGGTCGGGGGCCTGCTCCGGTTTCTTGTCCGGCGTGGGGGGCTGCACCTTGACGGTGCCGTCGCCCTTCTTCGGCGGAGCAATCTCGCCAGTCTTGTTGACGGTGCCGTCGCCCTTCTTCGGCGGAGCAATCTCGCCGGTCTTGTTGATGGCGCCGTCGCCCTTCTTCGGCGGAGGAGTCTCGCCGGTCTTGACCTGGGCCGTGGTTACCCCGGCGAGGAGGAGGGAGAGGGTGAGGAAGCGGATCGGACTCATGGCTGTTCGTTTGGAGAAGCGGTGGCGGGGGAGAGATGAGACCTCAGGAATCCCGGTCTTGCAAGGCCCAAAGGCTTGCCGGCCCTTGTCATGGGCTTCGAGAGGGTTTCCGGTCCGGGTTGGACCACAGTTTCCGCGTGATGAACCCGTCGGCCGCCGACAGGACCGGGAGGATCCCGAGGACCGCGGAGTAGTGGGAAAAGAGAGGTAGTTGCATACGGGTGGGTCGCCCGAAACCCTCCCAGAGGAGCTCCCTGTTTCTGCTCGGTACGACGGTGTCGAGACCCGCCACGACCATGAACACCTTGCCAGTGGGGACATAGGCCGCGCATCGCGCGGGATCGCTGCGAAGCTCCCGTCGCAGCCGCTCGGTCCATTCGGCGTCGGTCTTGGCGTCTTCCTGACGCCTGTGCTCGCGCCACTTCACGATCCGGGACTCGCTGCTGTTTTGGAGCAGGTCCGGAAGGTCGCCTCCAGCGAGGATCAGGATCCCTGCGGAGAGCTCGGGCTCCACGGCCAGCATGGTCCCGGCGAGGATGCCCCCCGTCGAAATGCCGAGAAGCGCGTCGGCCCCCGGCGTGACCCACGTCTGTCGTCGCGCCCAAGCCAGCACGGCCCGGTTGTGGACGATCGACCGGCGGAAGAGCGTCTCGACATCGCGGGGACTCTGGTGCGGCTTCAACGCCGACTGGACGCGCTTCCCCCAGGCGACGACGTAGCCCCGGTCGGCCATGTCGTGCGCGATGAATTGCATCAGGTCGCTGCCACCGGCGAGGATCGGCAAGCACAAGAGGAATGGCGCCGGGGTCCGCTCCGGGAGAACGAGATGAAACTCGGGGTGCTCTTCGCCGCACGTGAGGCGTCCGCGAAACACGCGGGGGTCATCGGCTAGCGGAACAAGAAACTCCTCGATCACCTCGCCCCCGAGCTCGTACCGCTCGATTACATCCGCCGGCAACGGCAGCGCTGGGCGAGGGTGGGATGGCGCTCCGGTCGTTGTGCAACCGGCGAGGGTGCATGCGACGATCGAGGCGAACTTCGCGCGCACGCTCTTCGGGCGGCGGCTAGAACTGGTGCTCGAAGTAGAGCAGGATGCCCTTCGAGGTCTCTTCACTCTGCGGGCCACCAGGGAACGATACGGGGCCACCGAGGATGTTGACTTCATTTCCCGCGAGAACATAGAAGGTCGAGTAGTCGTTGAGGTCGTACTCCAGACTGCCAAAGAGTCGCCAGTCGTGGTTGTCGTAGCTGTACTTCGTGCGCAGACTGATCTTCAGGTCCTCGGTCAGCGGTGTCGAGAGCGACGCCTTGCCGTGTTCCATGTTGGACGCGATTCGCAGTCCGCCCCGGATCCAGACCAGCTCGACCGGGTTGCTGTTCGCGCGGAGACGCATCGAGATACGACCGAGACCGAGCCTCTTCTTGTCCTGGTACTTCCGGTTGGCGTCCTTGAACGATTGGATGGCGGATTCCACGTTGTTGAACAACGGGAGCTCCTTGGCGGCATTACGGGCCGGGCGCCGGATCATGCGGCTCACGTTCTTGGTCAGGAGTCGCTGGTGGTCTTCGCGGTCCCGCTCGTCGAGGAAGTTCGACATCGGGTCATCGGACAACCGCAGTTCGGCGTGGAGTAGAGGCGCGCCGATCGCCCGCTGGACGCGCTTGCGATCATCGCCGATCAGCTCCGACAAGAACCGGAGAGCGACCCTCTCGATCACGTTTCGCTTCGCACGAATCTGCGCGCGGTCGAGTGACCAACGCTCCTGGACTTCCGGGGCGACGCTGATTGGCTGGCGGCCTGACCGGGGAGGGTTGGAGAACAGGGTGTCGACGACGAGGCTCGGTTGTTGGGTGCTCTCCGCACCCTGCGGGTCGATCCAGGACCCCGTGGCGCGGCGACGCTGCGTCTCTGGTGGCAGGTATTCCACGCCGACGCGGGTGTAGGTGCTCGTGGCCGGAGGGAGGATCTGCGTGAGTGTCTGGTTCGCCGCGTCTTGTGTCTGTTCTTCCCGCACCGAGTGGCAACCGGTGAGGAGCATCAGGCACAATCCTGCGGTGGTGGAGTTCAAATTAGCTAGCGAACCAGAGATCAAGGCCGCTGCGGACGGCGGCATCGCGGGGTGTGAACCAAGCGATAGATAAGTGTCGTGAAGGGGTTATCGGCGGCTGCCGGGCTCTTCGAGATTAGGGATTTCGCAAAGTCTCTAGATTGGATTCTAGCATAAGTAGCCGTCTACAACTGTAGAATGTTCAAACACTTGTAGCGATACTGCGGTGAACCGAATCATGAGCGATCACTGCTAAACCCCGGAGTTCGGCGTCCGGGTCCCAACGTGTCCGCGCCGCCGTTGCCGTCGGGTTGTCAGCCCCGGACCTGGATCCCCGGCGAAGGGGTGAACCGTCGCCCGTGGGAGTCGGCGAGTTCGGCGAGCCTTCTGGCGATGCGAGCGATGCCTTCGGCTTTGGCGTACTTGGTGATCCCCCCGGTGAACGGCGGGAAGCCGATTCCCATGATCAGGCCGAGGTCCAGGTCGTCTTCGCTCTCGACCAGGCCGTCGTCGAGGCAGCGGTAGGCTTCGTCGACCATCGGGTAGATCAGGCGCTCGATGATCTCGGTGCGGCTCGGGGCCGGCTTCGCGGTCGTGGTCCCCCTCAGTTCGGCGATCACGGCAGACCCGCCCTCGGAGAGGATGCCACTGCCGGATTTCGTGCCGAGGTGTCCCGCCGCGACCATGGCGGAGAACAGTGGGGACGGTTGCACGCGTTCTGCGAACGCTGCGGACATGACTTCGCTGACCTTGTCGGCGACGTCGAACCCGACCTCGTCCATGAGGCGCGCGGGGCCCATCGGCAGGCCAAACTCGAGCATGACCTGGTCGATCCTCTGGGGATCACAACCCTCGACCATCATGCGTGCGGCTTCGTTGAGATACGGCGCGAGGCAGCGGTTCACGAGAAATCCCGGGCTGTCCTTGACGACCACGGGGAACTTGCCAAGGCGGACGGCGAGTTTGCACGTAGTGGCGATCGCCGCGTCGGAAGTGCGTGGCCCAACGATGACCTCGACCAGCGGCATCTTCTCGGGTGGGTTGAAGAAGTGCATGCCGATCACGCGCTCCGGGTTCGGTAGACCCTCGGCCATCTGGTCGATCGGGAGCGATGACGTGTTGCTCGCGATGATCGCCTCGTCAGGCAGGCCCGCAGCCACGGCTTGGGCGAACAGCTTGCGCTTGACGTCGAGGTTCTCGACGACGGCCTCCAGGAAAAAGCCGACGCCGGTCAGCTTGCCCCAGTCGGTGGAGACGGCGAGACGATCCTGCGCCGCAGTCGCCTCGTGGACCTTCAGACTCTTGCGCCTGACCCGTTTTTGCAGGGCCTTCTCGAGTCGCGCCTTCGCGGTCGCCAGGGCGGTCTTCGCGAGATCGCACAGCCGCACGCGGAGTCCGCGGCTCGCCAGTGTGCCGGCGATGCCCGCGCCCATCGCTCCGCCTCCGATCACGTGCGCGGCGTGGATCGTCGTCGCATCGTTGCCCTTGCCCAGGCGTTTGCTGCGTTCCGTGAGGAAGTAGACGTGCACGAGAGCTTTGCAGGTCGGGCTGACGATGAGCTTGCCGAGAGCCCGGGCTTCGTTGGCGAAGCCGTCCTTCGCGCGCAGCCGGAACGCGTCGAGACAGAGATCGAGCGCGATAGGCGGAGCTTCGTAGAAGCGTGCCTGGCCGGTGGTGAGCTTCTTGAGGACCTTCCTGCGGACGATGCGCCGCAGGAGACCGACGCGGCTTATCCACTTGTTCATGCCCGCCAACCGACGAGTGGGTCGCTTGGCCCTGCGCTCGACGAGCTTCTTGACTTCCTCGCGTGCGCCCTCGATCAGTCGTGCCGACGGCACGATGCGGTCGATGACACCCGCGCGGAGCGCCCGGATCGGTTTCAGGGTCTTGCCCTGGAGGATGAGGTCGAGCGCCCTCGGCACGCCGATGAGACGCGAGAGACGCTGGGTTCCGCCGAAGCCGGGCACGATACCGAGCTTGACTTCGGGTAAGCCGATCAGTGTTGAGGCATCGTCGCTCGCGACGCGCACGTCGAAGCAGAGAGCCATCTCCAGGCCGCCGCCCAGGCAGGGCCCCTCGATAGCGCCGACTACGGGGATGTCGAGTTCCTGGAACATGCCGAAGATGGTCTGCCCTTTTGTCGCCGCGCGCTCGCCCTCGGCCACGTCAGTGATCGACTGGATCAAGGAGATGTCGGCTCCCGCAGCGAACATCTCCGCGCCGGGTCCGGTCACGATCAGTCCCTGGGTCTCCGTGTCGCTCTTCAGTCGATGGAGCACCTCCTTGAGGGAGTCGAGCCGGCGCTCGGTCAGGGTTACGACGTATTCCGAGTTCGCGCCGAGGCGGAGCGTGGCGATGCCGTCCGGCCCCGCGCTGAGATGCACGACTCCTTCCTGCAGGTCAGGAGTCACGGTGTCGTTGACGGTCACTGACGTCATGCTACCTCCAGGGCGACAGCTTGGCCTTGCCCACCGCCGATGCACAGTGTTGCTAGACCGTGTCGTTTGTTGCGAACCCTCAGTTCGTGAGCGAGGGCTAGTACGATGCGCGCTCCCGTCGCGGCGATCGGGTGGCCGAGTGCGATCGCGCCGCCGTTCACGTTGAGTTCCTCGGGAGCGATCTCGCCGATCGGGTCGGACAGGCCGAGGTGTTCCCGGCAGTAGTCCTCGCTCGCGAAGGCCTTCTGGCAGGCCAGGACCTGTGCGGCGAACGCTTCGTTGATCTCGAAGAGGTCGATGTCGTCGAAGTCGAGGCCCGCGTCGCGCAGCGCGATTGGTGTTGCGTGCACGGGTCCGAGTCCCATGACCCGCGGGTCGAGTCCGGCGTGTCCGTGACCGCGCACGATCGCGAGAGGTTGGAGGTCGAGTTGTTGGGCGCGCGACTCCGACATCACGAGCATCGCGGTGGCGCCGTCGCTCACCTGGCACGCGTTGCCGACCGTGACGTCGCCTTCGCGCTTGTCGAAGACCGGTCTGAGCTTGGCGAGCGAACTCAACGATTGGTCCGGGCGCACGCCGTTGTCGGCATCGACCAACTCCTTGTGATTCGGAGTGGTGGTCAGCGGAGTGATCTGCGAATCGAAGGAGCCGTGCTCCTTGGCCGACGCGGCCTTGGCGTGGGATTCCAGAGCGAACTCGTCCTGTTCTTCGCGGTTGATGCCGAATTGACGAGCCAGCAGATCGGCCGTGTTCCCCATCATCATCCCGGTGACGGGGTCGGTCAGGCCCTCGAGGATCGCGACGCGCGGGGCGAGGAACGATGGCCGGAAGCTCGCGATGGTCTTGAGCTTCGCCATTCCGGTGCGAGCCTTCTGTAGCCGCGTGAAGAAGTCGACGAGCTTGTCACCCATCAACAGCGGGTACTTGGACATCGACTCGGCGCCGCCGATGAGGAAGATCTCGCCGTCACCGGCGCGCATCCTCATGCGCGCGGCGTGGAGGGACTCCATTCCTGACGCGCAGTTTCGCATGACGGTGACAGCCGGGACCTTCTCCGGGACGCCCGCGCGCAGGCTCGCGACACGGGCGACGTT
>CAYYAQ010000046.1:17933-34909 GCA_964469555.1 uncultured candidatus Brocadiaceae bacterium
GCCGGGGCCTGCGCACCCGAGGATGACCTCGTCGATCTGCTCCGGATCGATGCCGGTGCGATCGAGCACTTCGCGGAAGACATGCGCCGCGAGATCACCCGCGGTGGCGTCCTTCAGCAGGGTCCCAGCTTTGCAGAACGGCGTCCGGTAGCCGTCGACGATGACCAATCTCTCTTCAGCGCCCATGTCTTCTCTCTTTTCTCAGACAACCGGCCGTGAGTCCAGGAAGCGCTTTTCCTTGATCTCGGTCTCCATGCCGATCTTGTTCAGCATTCCTTCGAGCGACCTGAACTCGATGCGGTTTGGCGAGATCTCGATAGATCCCTTGAACGTCGAACCGATCTTCTTTTCGGTCGCTTCCTCATCGGCTCCGTCGCACAGCGCCACGTGGATCACGACCTGATCGACCTCGAGCGGGTCGTTGTCCTTCTTGACCAACTCGAGTTGCCACTCGTCGACTTCATTCATGCCGCTGAGTATTTCGGCGCAGTCCTCGAGGTTGACGAGCGTGCCCTTGATCTTCAGGAGCTGCAGGTCCGTCAGGCTGCTCTCGCGCGTGAGATTGCTGCTGATGCGCGGCGTAGTTCGACCGCAGTGCGGACAGGGGTCGTAACGGATGCCGCCGCGCACAAGGTCGCCGGTGCGATACCGGAACACCGTGCTGCCGCGTCCGGTGATCGGCGTGAACACGAGTTCGCCGTCCTCGCCCTCGGGTACCACATCGCCGGTCTTCGGGTCGAGGACCTCGAAGATGCCGAGGTCGGGATACAGGTGGTAGCCCGAGTAGTCCTCGCAGTTCGAGGTTGGGCACTCTGCGAACGCCATGCGCGCTTCGGTGAAGCCGTACGTTCCGAATACGGACACGTCCTTCGCGCCCATCTCCTCGAGCATCCCGCGGATCTTCTGTTTCATGCCGGGCGGGACGCGCTCTGCGCCCAGCACGACGGTCTTCATGGCCGACATGTCGGCGCCTTCGCTGACGCCGCGGCGCAGGAGGTGGTAGACGTAGCCGGGGACGCCGAGCAACGCCTGGGCCTTCGTCCTCGCGATGGCTCGCAAGTCGCCGGAGCTACCCATGACCTTGCCGCCGCCGGTGCTCAGGACCATCAAGCCTTTCTCGAATCCGGCGCTGACGACCTGCCAGAACGCCAGGTGTGGTGCGTATGGGAACACGTTGGCGATGCGCATGTCGGATTCGATTCCGAGCACTTCGATCAGCCGGCTCCCGGTGGTGCGCAGGCTGTCGAGGTCATGGCGCGAGTAGAAGAACGGAACCGGCTCCGCGGAGCGTCCCGTCGTGAAGGTCATGAAGCAGGGATAGAACTCCTTGCGGAGCTCCTCCTTGATCCACTCCTTGCCCTTTGTCCAGGAATGCCACAGCAACGGGAGCTTTCGTGAGAGCGGCCAGGCACCGCGAATGCTCTCGGGATCCGGTTGCAGGATGAACTGCTTGAATTTCTGCGGCTCGTCGTCGCTGGGAATCAGATCGGACTTGCCCGAAGTCGGCATCCGACGCAGGTCGTCGACGGTCTTGATCTGCTCGGGCTTCACGCCGGAGCGGTCGAACAACTCCCGATAGAACGGGCTGAATGGGTAGAGGTACTCACTGACGTACCTTCTCAGTTGTTCGTCTTGATACGCACGCGCCTGATCTCGTGACCAGTGTTCGACTTCTCGCCAGTTTGCCATAGTGCAGCCAGATTCAATCTCTACTAGCTTAACAAAGGCCGGTGGTTTCGGCCATGTTTCAGGCTACCCACGCCGACAACCGATCTATCGGACATAGGGGGCATAGATCTTGTCCCGGTCCGGTGTGCATTTGATGGACAAACGTTGGCGAGACAAGCGCGGTGAGTGACGGCGAATCAAGGACGGGTTCACGGAAACAAATGACGCCCGGGGACGTAGCCGAAGGTGCCGCTGCGCCCGGCAGCGCGATGGATGATTTGAACGAGCAGACCGATGGGACGAGCGGAACGGATGGTCAAGCGAATGGCGATTGGGCCAATGGCAGTGGATCCCACGCCCGACTCGCGCCCGACATCGACCGCGTAGAACGCGGCGGTTCTCGACGACCGAGAATCGTCCTCGTCCTCGGTGGGGGCGGCATGCGCGGTTGGAGTCACATCGGTGTGATCCGTGCCATCGAGCGTTTGGGCCTCCGTGTAGACGAGGTCATCGGCACCAGCATGGGGTCCGTGATCGGCGGGCTGTACGCGTGTGGCGAAGACTCGTTCGCTATCGAGAAAGTCGCGGAAGCGTTCTCCGTGAAGGACTACTTCAAGCTCAATCTGCTGAAGTTCCTGGTCAAGGGCTACCGCCACGCTTCCGTCTACAAGGGCAAGGCGTTCTACGAAGCCTTGCAACACTTCCTGCCGGAGGATGACTTCTCGAAGCTTCAGCGCCCGTTCTTCTGCAACGCGTTGTCGATGACCACGGGCGGCATGCAGTACTTCGGTTTGCCTGGCGCGCCGGCGGTCAAAATCGGTGACGCGGTCTACGCGAGTTGCACTCTGCCTGGAGTGTTCGAGCCGAAGGAGCTCGCCGGGGACTACTACATCGACGGTGGTATGGCGGAGACGCTGTGTCTGAAGCTCGCCCATTCTCGCGGTGCCGACCTGATCATCGCGTGCGACCTCGGGATCAAGGACCACCACACGAAGACGCCGTATCGCGCGACTCTGCCGCACATCTTGTTCCACACCTGGGACCTGATGGGGATCGTGCTGAACGAGCACAACCTTCACCGCTATGTCGACGAGAAGGTTGTTCTCATGCGTCCGAAGGTCGGACACATCGGCGTACTCGACTCACCGGACGTCTCAGAGCTGATCCGGTTGGGTGAGCGTGAAGCGCTCGAGATGCTGTCGACGCACCACCTGACCCGATACCTGTGCGACGAGGCGGCAGTGGAAGAGGTGGACCGGACGATCCGCAAGCCTCGCGACTACGTCGAAATCAACGTCGACATGAATGCTTGCATCCACTGCGGCATTTGCGCGGTCACTTGCGCGACCGGTGGGTTCGCGAACGTGCCGCTGGGTGACGTCGTCCGCAAGCTCCACAGCTACGAGTGCACTCGTGACATGGCTTGCGAACGGGCCTGTCCGACGAAGGCGATTTGTCTGCAGAATCTGTAGGGCGTGGTCTTTCCGCGGGCGCAACGACCCGCATGGCGGCGACGGATTCACGGGTGTGCGGGCGCTGTTCCCTCAGTAGTAGGAAGTCTGCGCTCGCTCTGGCGCACGTCTGCGTGTTCCAGTATTCCACTGGCATGCCCAAGCCGGTTTCTATCGTCGTCGGTGCTTCCTCTGGAATCGGAGAGTGCATCGCCCGCCGCCTCGCTACGGCGGGCGAGCAGGTCGCATTGCTCGCGCGGCGCGGCGCCGAGGTCGAGCGCATCGCCAAAGAGATCAACGAGAGCGTGGGTGGGGAAGTTGCCGTCGGCGTCCAGCACGATGTCACGAAGTCTGGGACGGGATCGAAGCGAAGCTCGGCTCGGTCGGTTCGATGTACTTCGCGGCGGGCATCCTCGAGCACGTCGCGATGGACGAATTCGACACAGAGAAGGACAAACGGCACATCGATATCAACACGATCGGTTCCATCGCATGGGTCAACGCCGCCGCGCGCCGGTTCGCCCCGCGAGGAAGTGGCATGATCGTCGGCATCAGCAGCGTCGCACAGGATCGCGGGCGCGTCGGTCGTCCGGTCTACAACGCGTCGAAGTCCGGGATGGATACCCACCTCGAAGCCGTGCGGAATCGGATCTGGCGCAAGGGCGTCACGGTTACGACGATCCGACCGGGCATGGTGGAAACGCCGATGACAGCGGACATCGAAAAGCTGGTCTGGCCGATCTCGGCCGATCGGGCGGCAGAGCTGACAATTCGATGTGCGCGAAAGAACAAGGCGGTTGCGTACATTCCTGCGCGTTGGCGGCTGGTGATGTTCATCATCCGTTCGATGCCGTCCTTCATCTTCCGAAAACTCAACGTGTGATGACGGGTCTCTCCTGGACTGACGAAACGGTCCGAAGCTGGGGTATGGTCGCGAGTGGCCGCAGCGAGGTCCTACGACCGACGACGGCGGACGAAGTCGCCGAGGCGATGCGCGAGGTCACGGCTGGCGGCTTTCGCCTCGGGCTTCGCGGGGCGGGTTGCAGTTATGGCGACGCCTCGATGAACACCGGCGGCAAGCTGCTGGATCTGAGCCGCATGAACAAGATCCTGTCGTTCGACGAGGACCTGGGCGAGGCGGTCGTGGAGCCTGGAGTGACGATCCGGCAGTTGTGGCGCTACTCGATCGAGCGAAGGCACTGGCCGATGGTTGTGCCGGGCACCATGGAGGTGACGTGCGGCGGTGCGGCTGCGATGAACATCCACGGCAAGAACAACTTCGCCGTGGGGACATTCGGCGACAACATCGTCGAGTTTACGATGCTCACGCCGACCGGCGAGATGCTCGAGTGCAACCGCGAGCAGAATGCGGACGTGTTCCACGCGGCGATCGGCGGGTTTGGCATGCTCGGCGTGTTCCTCTCGATGCGGTTGAAGTTGAAGAGGGTGTACTCCGGGCGCATGCGCGTGACCTCGATCGCGACCAAGGACCTCGAGGCTGGCCTCGACTATCTCGAGCAGCATCGCGTCGACGCTGACTACCTCGTCGGGTGGCTCGATCTCCACGCGCGGGGCAAGGCGCTCGGTCGTGGTGCGATCCACCACGCCGACCATCCCGCACCCGGCGAAGATCCGGACGGCGAGAAGATGATGAGTGCGACGCGCCAGGACGTGCCAGCGAACCTGTTCGGGGTCATTCCCAAGGGTTGGATCTGGCCAGGCATGTGGTTGTTCTTGCAGTGCGGGCTGTGGAGGTTCGTCAACTCCGCGAAGTACTACGCCGGTGTGCGCGAGGCGAAGCATCCTCCGTACCTGCAGACACACGGTGGGTTCCAGTTCCTGCTCGACTACGTTCCGAACTGGAAGAAGATGACGAACCCCGGCGGGTTGATCCAATTCCAGCCGTTCGTCCCGAAGGACGACGCGGCGTGCGTCTACCGCACGCTGATCGAGATGAGTCACAAGGAGGGTCTGGTGCCGTATCTCGGCGTTCTCAAGCGCCACCGACCGGATCCGTTCCTGATGACGCACGCCGTCGATGGGTTCTCACTCGCGATGGACTTCTCCGTGAAGCGGCGGCGCAAGGATCGCCTGTGGGCGTTGTGCCAGCGCATGGCGGAGGTCGTGCTCGACGCGGGCGGGCGGTTCTACTACGCGAAGGACTCGGTTCTCGCGGAATCGTCGTTCACGCGGATCCACGGTGAAGACGCCGTGCAGCAGTTCCGTGCGTTGAAGGCGCGACTCGATCCCCAAAACATCCTGTCCACGGACCTGTCGCGGCGCATGCTCGGCGAATCGTGACACTCCCCGGCCCAGATCAGATCCGTGCAGCGATCGCTTTGTTGAACGCGGTCGAGAAGAAGGTGCTCGGCGGGATGATCGTGCTCATGATCCAGAACCACACGCGGATCAAGGACCAGGAGTGGGTCGCCGAGAACTTCACGAGACTCTCCGTCGGCGCTCTCGGCCTCGAACAAGAGCGCGAGGTCGACGCGGATATCGAAGAGGTGAGCAAGTTCATCGAGACCAGCATGGGGCCAGTGCTGAACGCGGCGTTCCCCCTGTTTGCGCAGGTCGCGACGGACATGCAGGTGAAGACCGGCTCGCAGGGTTTCACGCTCGAAGCTGCCTGCACGCAGGCTCTCACCTACTTCTAGGTACGGGATCTTTCCGTGCTTTCGGACATGCCGGTCCGATCGCTTCGAGTGGGGGACTTCCCATCGCGCCGCCGACAGGGTTCCATGTCCAGCATGACGAAGGACGTCTTTCGCCACAGCCTCACCCTGATCGCCCTGACCTCTGCGCTCGTCGCCCAGGCCAAGCCCGCGGACGAGGCCGCGCCGCGCCCCGCGATCCGCGTGGTCAAGCTGAAGGGGACGCCCCACGAACGCGGCGTGGCGCACGGTAAGGAGTTGAAAGACGAGATTCATGCGCTCGTCAAGCTCTGGAAGGCGAACCTGAAGAAGACGTACGGAGTCGACCCCGACGATTTCATCGCGCGGTTTCGCGAGAAGACCGACTTCGAGACGGCGATCGCGAAGTGGACGCCCGGCCTCCTCGACGAAGTGCGCGGGATCGCCGAGGGCTGTGGGATCGACTACGACACGATCTACGTGTTTCAGCTGATCGACGAAGTCTGGGCGCAGGGCAAGAAGGTCATGACTGCCGACAAGTGCACCACGATCGGAGTCGATCATCGCGGCGCGCAGCCGACGATCGTCGCGCAGAATCTGGACATTCCCCGCTGGTACCACGGCTACCAGACCCTGCTCCACATCACCGACGAGAAAGCCAAGCTCCAGACGTTCGTCGTCACGCTGCCGGGCCTGGTCGGAGCGAACGGAATGAACAGCTCGCGGGTCGGCGTATGCGTCAACACGCTGCTGCAACTGCGGCCCAGCGACGATGGCCTGCCCGTCGCGTTCGTGGTGCGGGGTGTGCTGGCGCGCAAGAACTGGCACAAGGCGCGGGCGTTTCTCTACGACGTGCGCCATGCGTCGGGTCAGAACTACACGATCGGTGGCCCTGACGTCGCGCACGCGTTCGAGTGTTCGGCGCGAAGAGTCACGCCGTTTCGGCCTTTCGGACGGGCAACTCACACCTGGCACACGAACCACCCACTCGTCAACACCGAGTGGTCCGAGCCCTTCGCGAAGCGCGCGAAGCAGGCTGGGAAGGGCCCGAAGGAGATGCTGCGGGCGTGCCCGCGCTTCGAGTTGCTCGAGGCGCACCTGGGCAAGGAAGCGGTGAAGAACGGCAAGGAGGTCGACCTCGATTCCGTGCTCGCCGCGCTGCGATCGAAGGACTCGCGTGTTCCGATCTGCAACTCCCGCACGTTCGCCTGCACGATCATGCTGCTCGGCCCCAAGCCGGAACTGCGGATCAGCGCCGGCGGGGCCGATCGAAACGAGCTCCGGGTGTTCCGCTTCGACAAGGCCCGGTGACCCGTTCCCCATGGGGGAGCCCCTCATTGCGCTGAAGCGAATACATGCTCCGGGAACCCGTTTATCCCCTTGGAACCGAACCCATTTCGGCCCAGGGGTTAACTACGACTAGGTCCCCGGGTAGGATGGCTTCCAGCGAGCGGTATGAAATCCCGAAGGGATTCCGCCCGTTGCACCGTCCTCTGGGGGGGCGAAACCGCATCAGTGCGAACCGGCGAATTGAAGAAATCCGGGGCACTGGTCGATGGCAAGGACGAGGTCCTGCTACCTCCCAAGACGTATCACGAAGACAGCGCCCGTCGAGAAACCAAGGGGGCGCATCCAGAAATGCAGACGAGCCCGAAGCGAAGCCTTCCGGCCATTCCCGCGGCCCCGAACGAGAGGTTCGGCTCCGCCGCCCCGCACCGGCGCTGAAGCTGGTTGAACAAGACAACACGACGAAAGTGACATTTACATCCCTCGGGCTGCGCAAGCCCATCCTGGATGGAGTCAAGAAAGCCGGCTACGACACGCCGACCGATATCCAAACGGACTCCATCCCTCTCGTCCTCGCCGGACACGACCTCGTTTCCTGCGGTGAGACCGGCTCCGGGAAGACCGCGGCCTTCGGCCTCCCGATCCTGGAGAAGATGCTCGACCACGGGCCCGGGCTCAAGGCGATGATCCTCGTCCCGACCCGCGAACTCTGCGTCCAGGTCGCCGAGAACCTCCGCATCTACGCT
Source organism: uncultured candidatus Brocadiaceae bacterium (assembly GCA_964469555.1). GTDB lineage: Bacteria > Planctomycetota > UBA1135 > UBA1135 > UBA2386 > CAYYAQ01. The sequence goes on from CAYYAQ010000046.1 coordinate 25,719, forward strand.
TCGCGGACCGACATCTCGGTGTGCACGGCGTTTGGTGGCATCGACATCGGGATCCAGGAGGCGGCGATCCGCCGCGGCTGCGACATCGTCGTCGCGTGCCCCGGTCGCATGATCGACCACCTCGAGCGCGGCAACCTCGAGCTCTCGAAACTCGAATTCCTCGTCCTCGACGAGGCGGACCGCATGCTCGACATGGGCTTCATGCCGCAGATCCAGAAGATCTTGATGCGGTGTCCGGACGATCGGCAGACCCTGCTGTTCTCCGCGACGATGCCGGCGGACGTGGCGCGCCTGGTCAAGGAGTTCATCCCCGAGCACAAGACCGTCCAGGTTGGTCGCCGTTCTCATGCTCCGAGACAGATCGAGCACGAGTTCGAAGAACTTCGCGGCTCGGAGAAGACGCGTTTCCTCACCAATCTGCTGAAGCGCGAAAAGGGCCGCGTCCTGATCTTCGTCAAGACGAAGCTCAGCGCGCAACGCCTCGGCAGTGAACTGCGGCGCAGCGGGCTCGACGCGGATTCCCTGCACGGCGACAAGTCCGCGGAAGCGCGGTACACGATCCTGCAGGCGTTCACCCGAGGTCGGGTGCGGTGCCTCGTCGCGACGGACGTGGCCGCCCGCGGCATCGACGTCGACGACATCGAAATGGTCGTCAACTACGACTTGCCTCGAGCCGTGGAAGACTACGTCCACCGCGTCGGTCGCACTGGTCGCGTTGGCAGGAAGGGCCGGGCGATCAGTCTCTGGTCGAGTGCGGACCGCGGCATCTACAACGCGATCCGCAAGAGTCTCGCCGCGCGGACAGACGCGGAAGCCACCGAGGCTTCAGAGGAAGGCACCGCCGCGACGGATTCTCGCTACGGAGGCAGCCGATCCGCGGGTCAGGGGCGTCCCGGTGGCCGCTCGAACGGTCGCAGTGGCGGCGGTGGTCGTCGAGGTGGCGGTCGCGGCAATTCGCGCGGCGGACGCACGCAGAAGTCCCGCTCCTGACCGGGTTCTGCTGTTCCACATCGTCACGCTTCCAGCCGGGTACGGTGCGTCGTTCCGCGCCATGAGGGTCCTCGAAGGATCCGGAATCGTCGCGACGGACGAGATGCCCGGCGTCAAGAAGACTCTCCACGCGGCGGGCTTCACCTACGTCGCGGCCCGCTGGTCGCCCTGGCGCACCTGGCGTACCACGTCATGCTTCTCGCGGGCAACGACGACTGACGGTTCTGTACCGGGACACGGTTCACTGATCGGATAGAGTCCCGGCGACGTGCCTGAACCGAGTCTCGAGTACCTGTCTCCCACCGTCAGCGAACCAGAGCGTCGCCGCCTGCACGATGACGGCGCCACGCTGGTGGCGCTCCGTCGCCGTGGTCACGACCACGGATTCCTGGTTCGCCGAAGTAGACCAGAGCAGCCTGAGGATCTCGCCACTCTGTGGAGGGATGACCTCCCGATCCATCTTCCCGGCGTGCTCGATGGGGGATTGGAAGTGTTCGCCGACGAAATACGAGAGAGTCTGGCGATGTTCGAACGGTTGCGTCGTGGTGCCCGGTTCCTTCACGCGTTGGAGCCGCGCCTCGAGCATCAGGAGCGGTTTCGTCCCACGGGCTCGACGGTGGATCGCTCCGATGAGAGAGAGATCGAGAAGGTCTGGATGTCGGCGGTGGACGGCGAGGCCACGGTCGCAGACGAGCTGTGGGCGAAGCTGAGTTGGATCGCCAACGACGAATCTGATCAATCCCTTCGCATCTCGTTCTCGTTTGGAGTGGAGCAGCTCGAAGAGTGGCGCGAGGATGCGGATCGCGCGCCGTTTGCCGATGCGGTGTGCGAGGAGACGTTTCCGGAGTGTCTCACGATCACGGGCCACGTGCCGTTGGTCGAAGCGCTCGAGGACCTCTTGGCCGCGCGCGTCCGGTTCTCCGAACGAATCGTGTATTCGAACGCCAACGGTGGAGGCGCGGTGTTCCACCACGACGTGGAACCTCACCAGCGCGGGGTGATCTTCGGTCAATTCGCTGGCCGGACGGCCTGGTTGGCCGTGCCGAAGCGCAGCCTGGCGGAGCACGTGCAGGCTCAGGCGCGTGGTGACCTCGCGAAACGTGTTGCGAGTCCGGCGGCAGCGCTCACGGTCTTGGACGACGAGTCCGACCGGGAGCGGTTCGAGTTGTTGAACACGAACGCCGCGTTCACAGAGAGGTTGGTCGATTCCGGTGCCGCGTTCATCCTCGAGCCCGGGGACGCGCTCCTTCTCCCGAACCATGGACCTGACGACACGTGTTGGCACTCCGTGTTCGGGGTGGGCCGCGCGAGCCTGGCTCACAGCTACGGGATGTTCTGAGGTTCCGGTCAACGGTGGAGCGCGAGAGCCCGTAGACCTGCCCGCATGAAGATCGGAATCGGACTACTCGCGTGTCACGCCCACGGGGGCTCGGACGGCACGATCGCCATCGCGGATCCCCACAGCGATCTCATCGTCTGCTACTTCACGCAGTCGCGTCGCGGCAAGACGTCGAGCTTGTTCGGCCCCATGATCTGGACCGTTTTGCAATGACCCGCGGCTCGGTGAGTTATCGCGACGAACCGCAACGGGCGACAGGCCTCGTTGCGGTTCGTCTTCAGATCCGTTCCGTCCTACTTGAAGATGGGGACCACCAGTCCCTCCGTGGCCCTCAACTGCATGGCGAGGATCACCGCCTGGACGGACGCTGCCATCCCGACAAGGGATTTGTTGTTGGGGATCGGGAGGCTGATCGTCCCGAAGCCCAGGTTGTCGATCGTCAGTGCGAGCGTGAGCACTGGGATCACGTTCAACTCGCAACCCATGATCTTGATGGGCGCGGGTAGGGGGGCACCCAGGAGCAGGAAACCCGGGCATCGCGACGCGGTCGTGTCGACCACGTCGATGTGGAGTGTCTTTCCGATCTGTGGAATCTGTTGGTAGAAGACATGCGCGATGTTCTGAACCCGCGAGCACGGATTCCCGAAGTGCCATGGATCGCCGGCGTTGAACGCGTTGAGTTCGTCGCTCGCCGGACGAAGCTCCATGGACGCGGCGGGCGTCCAGATGACCGGCGGCGCTCCTGGGCCGACGGGGGGCGGATTGGTCGGGTCCTCCGTGAGGAGTCCGGCGCCGCGGACGGTCGCGTAGCCCGATGCGGACGGAGACGTTCGCGTCAGCGAGAAGATGGCGAACTCACGGTCGTCATTCCCCATGCACAGGGCGTCGATGACGTCGCCGTTCTTGAGGCCGAGTTGTTCCTGCGTGCGAAAGACCACCGGCTGTTGATCCTTGGCGCGCTGCACGAGGATGTCCGACGGGCGGACATTCGTCAGCGTTCCGACCTTCGACGTCCCGATCACGGTGAAGAACATCGGCCAACGCTGCTTCGGATCGGCTTGGAAGTGGATGATCGAGGAGACGTTGCCGTCGTAGGTCGAAGTGCGTGGGAATCTGGCTTCCCCGCTGTCGAACAGGATTCTGGCCGCGCTGTTGGGAACGAGTCCCTTCTGATAGACGTCCGCGGCGGCGCCGTTGCCCGTCGTGGACTGCGCGTAGATCTCGGAGGATGTGACTCCCTGGGTTCCGCGGTCGACGGAATACGCGACGACGACGAAACCGGGGCCGTGAGGCAATCGTGGCGCGGTGCGTTCGATGTACGACGCTGAGTTGATCGCTCCGCCAGGGGCGATCAGCAGGTCGCCGACCTTCCACACCAGCACCCAGGTGACGGTCGTGACATTCGTCTGCATGTTCCTCGACGACCGGATCATCCACAGCTCGCGGGGATCCTTCGCCTTGACCGACGCAGGCGTGGAGGTCGAGAACGAGGCCTTGTCCAGGCTTCCCGCTCCCGGCGTCGCCTGCTCGAACGTCTGGCTCCTCGCGTCGTCTCCGGCGGCGAGACAGAACATTCCGGCCAGGATTCCGGTCATCATCGACTTGCTTTTCTTCAGGTTGTGCACGTATCTACTCCTTTGTTCAGGACTTGGGCTTGTGGGCTCGGGGATTGCTTGCACTACCAAGCGGAGAACGGATCCGGGATGTGACCGGATTCCTCCGTTCCCCGGCTCGCGGTTCGGCTGTCGATCCTCGCCTCGAGACTGCTATCTTGGGGAGTGCTCGATCGCGGCGACCAGACCGGCGACCAACCCGAGGGCGAATCGCGCAGCTTCGTCGACCTCTACCGGGGACCACGCTACGTGGTTCGTTCGCGGCGCCGCATGCCCGGTGACGATGGGCGGTGCGGCTACCGCGCGCGGGGCGAGTCCTCGTACCGACACTCAGCGGGCCACGGTCAGACGTTTCCCGTCGAGTTGGGCGAGACATTGACCACGATCAGTGTCTGCTGCCCCGTCGAGGTGGCGACCGACTTGGATGAGATGGCCACGATGACTCGCGCCTGATGCTCGCACCGATGGCCGGATCGAAGAAACGGCTTCGATGGACAGGAGCACTCGATGGATTGGGGTCGAATTGCCGGTTGCGGAATCCAATGAATGGTCGACGATACCGCCCTGAGGATACGATGTACTGGTCACAGAATCTGGAAAAGAGGCACCGAAGACCATGACCACGACTGGCCGCTTTTGGGGTGACCGCCGAGGGTGCCCATGAGATGGCGCTCGACTCCGAACCGAACCCCTCGAACGAACCGCCTTTGCCAACGAGGGAAAAGGACCGTGTTCGGGTTGCCGTGGAGATTCCGGGGAGTATTCTCTTCAAGAACACTTCCTCAGTTCACGAAACCAAGAAGTATGAAGCGTCGAGCGAAAGAAGGCGTCTGCGAGGTCGACTGCGTCGACGGACCCCGGGTATCCGCTGCCCGCGCCGCTCTGCCGCCGCTGCAGGTCAGCCGGGAGGTCGCGACCGCGCTCAAGGTGCTCGCACATCCGGGACGTCTGCGAGTCCTCAAGGCGCTCGAGGGTCGTGAGCTGTGCGTTTGCGACCTGGCGCACGTACTCGGGCTCTCGATGTCGGGAATGTCCCAGCAGCTTCGCGAGCTGCGTCGTCTCGGTGCCGTCGACTTCCGGACAGAGGGCAAGCTCGCGTACTACCGGATCGCGGATCCGTTCTGGCTCGAGGTCGCGGGATCCGTGACGGGGAGGCTCGGTGGCGTGCAGCAGTAGTCGTCTACGCGTGATCTGCGCGGTGGCAGCTTCGTCGTGGTTGCTCGCGGCCTGTGCCACCGTCGATCCCGGGCCCGACTACGACCGCGCGGTTCAAGAGATCCGCGCGGCAACCGGTGTGCAGTCCGCGTACCGACCCGGGGAGGACGATGCCTGCGCGCAGCGTGCGCGCGAGTTGTTGGGCGGTGACCTTTCACTACGCGAGGCGGTCGAAGTCGCCATGCTCAACAACCCTGCACTCCAGGGTGCGTTCCGGACCATCGGCATGGCCAGGGCCGATCGCGTGCAGGCCGGCATGTTGACGAATCCGTCGCTGATGCTCGCGCTTCGCTTCCCGACAACCGGCGGCGGCACAGCGATCGAAGGCAACCTGCTCGGGAGTCTCCTCGACCTGTGGCAGCTCCCCGCGCGCATCGACACGGCGGAAGCGGCCCTGCGTCGGCAGGTCCTGCAGGTCGCCCACAGCGCCGTCGCCCTCGCTGGAGCGGTCCGATCCACCTACATCGACGCCATCACGGCAGAACGGCTGGTCGCGATCGCGGAGGAGAACCGGGCGACCGCGGCGCACCTGCTCGAGTTGGCCGAGGAACGCGTGGCTGCGCAGGCCGCCACGGCGATCGACGTGAACCTCGCGCGCCTCGACCTGGCCGCGACGGACGTCGCCTTGCGCGATGCCCGGCTGGCGGTGGTCGAAGCGCGGCAGACGCTGGCGAATCACTTCGGGCTCGAGGCCTTGCCGCCAGGCTGCTCGTTGGGGTCCGACTTCGCAGACCAGGCGGCCCGTTTGCCGTCGGCCGAGCGCCTGCACGAACTCGCGGAGGCGCACCGCCTCGATGTCCGCGCCGCGCAGCAAGCCGTGGAGGAAGCAGCCGCGGAGCTCGCACGGCAGGGCGGTCGCGTCGCACGCATGTTCAACGTCGGCGTCGCCGCGGAGAAGGAGGGCGATTGGAGCGTGGGGCCAGCCGTGCGGCTCGAGCTTCCCGTGTTCGACCAGAACCAGGCGCAGATCGCCAAGGCATCGGACTCCCTCGCCCGGCAGCAGCAGGCCCTCGAGGCGTTGCGTCTGAGTGCCTTACGGGACGTCGGGGTTTCGCGTGCTCGCGCCGAAGCCAGCCGGGACACGGTGCGGATCTACACCGAGCAGATCCTGGTCCGCTCGCAAGAGACCCTCGAGCTCGCGCGCGAGTCCTATCGGGTCGGGAAGTCGACGATCCTGCCCGTTCTCGAGTCCCAGCGAAGCCTGCTCGCGGCTCGTCGCGACCACACCCAGCGTCTGCGGCAGGCGGCGACCGCACTGTCCGACCTCGAGCTCGCGACCGGGGTACCTCGCGAGACTCTGTTCAGCTCCCCCCCGAGGAAACAACCATGAAGAATACGATGTGGATCGCTCTCGCCCTGCTGGTCGCGTCCGCCGCTGCGGTGGGCGGATTGTACGGCACGAAGGTGTTTCTCGGGTCCGGCTCCGAGTCCGAGAAGACGGCGCCAGCGGTTTGCGAAGCGCACGGAGTCGCGCGTTGCCCGTTCTGCGACCCGTCTCTCCTCGAGTCGATGGGCTTTTGCAGCGGGCATGGCGTCCCGGAAGCGATCTGCACCCGGTGCCGCGACGATCTCGAAGCGGCATTCAAGGCCAAGAACGACTGGTGTGCCGAGCACGGTCTGCCGGAGTCGCAGTGCGAGACCTGCAACCCGGGCACCCTCGCGAAGTTCGCCAAGTACGACAAGGTCCGCTCGACATCGGCGGAGTGCGAGGAACACGGAATCGCGCGCTGTCCGTTCTGCGATCCGTCGCTGCTTTCGTCGATGGGTTTCTGCGGCGGCCACGGCGTTCCCGAGGCGGTCTGCACGCGCTGTCGCAGCGACTTGGAAGCGGCCTTCCGCAAGAAGAACGACTGGTGCGCCGAACACGGCCTGCCCGAGTCGCACTGTGAGGTCTGCAACCCCGGGACCCTCGCACAGTTCCGCAAGTACGCATCCTCCGACGAGTCGAAGAAATGAGCGCGAAGGCAAAGCTGTTGGGCGTCCTCCTCATCGCGGTCGCCGCCGCGGTAGGTGGCGGCATCTACGGGGCGACTGAGTTCTTCGCGACGCGCAGCGAGCGCGCGGCTGGTGCGTGCGCCGAGCATGGCATCCAGAGTTGCCCCTTCTGCGATTCGTCTCTGCTTTCCTCGATGGGTTTCTGCAAGGAGCACGGCGTCCCGGAGGCGATCTGTTCGCGCTGTAGAAGCGACTTGGAACCGGCGTTCCGTACACGCAACGATTGGTGCGGGGGACACGGCGTACCGGAGTCGCAGTGCGAGCTCTGCAACCCAGGCACGCTGGAGAAGTACCGCAAGTACGACTCCACGGGTGGTGCGCTCCCAGCGGTGACTCAGGAGATCGAGATCGTCCGAGATGACTCACCGAGAGTCCGCCGCGAGCCGTTGGTGACATGCACTACGGAACGCAGCACCATCCGCTTCGCGAGCCCCAACGTCGCCACCCGCGCGGGACTCGAGACAGCAGGAGTGAGCCGCGCGCCGTTGCGGAGGATGCTCTCGGCTCCGGCCGAGCTGGGTTACGACGCGACCCGTCACGCCGTGCTGGCGTCGCGCGCCGCGGGCAACGTGGTCGAGGTGCGCAAGCAGCTCGGCGATCGCGTCGAGACCGGCGACGTGCTGGTCGTCGTCGACTCCGCCGCGCTCGGCACGGCCAAGTCGGAACTCCTCCAGGCGGCTGCACGCGTGGAGCTGTGGGAGAAGAACCACACGCGAGAGAAGCAGCTGCTCGAGAAGAGTCTGTCGACCGAGAAGGACGTCCTCGAGTCGGACACGCACCTCACCGAGAGCCGCATCGCGGTCGCAGCGGCGGAACAGAAGCTCCGCAACCTCGGCCTCGACGCGGCGCGGATCACGGGAGTTCGGGAGAAGGGTGACACATCGACCCGACTGGAGCTCGTGTCACCCTTCTCCGGGGTCGTCATCGAGCTTCGCGCCGTGATCGGCCAGCTCGCCGATCCGTCGACCGCTCTGGTCTCGGTCGCGGACACGTCGCGCATCTGGGTCATCGCGGACGTCGAGCAGGGTGACATTTCGGGAGTGTCCGCTGGTCAGGCGCTTCTCTTGACTTTGGACGGCATACCCGGCGAAACCTTCGCGGGGCGCGTGACCTGGATCAGCACGCAAGTGGATCCTCGGACGCGAACCGTGAAAGTGCGGGCGGAGCTCGAGAACGACCGTGGCCAGCTGCGCGCGGGCATGTTTGGCCGTGTGCGGATCGTGACTCGTGACGGGGAGCCAGCCTTGTTCGTGCCGAAGTCCGCCGTGCAGTGGGAAGGCTGCTGCAACGTCGCCTTCGTGCAGCGGTCGCCGACCGAGTTCGCACCGCGCAAGCTCCACCTCGGCTACGACACGGGCGAGCACTACGAGGTTCTCTCGGGGCTGAACGCGGGTGACCGCGTGGTCACCCGGGGCAGCTTCCTGCTCAAGACCGAACTCAAGAAGGGCAGCATCGGCGCGGGATGCTGCGAGGTCGATCACCTCGGTAAGTAGCCGCACCATGTTCGACGCCATCGTCTCCTGGTCGCTGCGCAATCGGCTCATCGTCCTCGTCTTCGCCGCCGCCTTCATCGGGGCGGGGTTTTGGTCGCTCGCACGGCTGCCGATCGATGCGTTCCCCGACACCACTCCGGTGCAGGTGCAGATCAACACCGCGGCCCCGTCGCTGAATCCCACCGAGATCGAGCAGCAGATTACGTTCCCCGTGGAGCAGGTGATCGGCGGCCTGCCGGCGCTGCGAGACGTGCGCTCGATCTCGAAGTTCGGGCTCTCGCAGGTCGTGGCCGTGTTTGCTGAGGGGACGGACATCTACTTCGCGCGGCAGCTGATCAACGAGCGGCTGCAGGCGGTCGAGCTGCCAGCCGGGCTGCCCCGGCCCACGTTGGGGCCGGTGGCGACCGGGCTGGGCGAGGTGCTGCATTACGTGGTGCGCGGCGAGGAACACTCGCTGGCCGAGCTGACCACGCTGCACGACTGGGTCATCCGTCCCCAGCTGCTCACCGTCCCCGGCGTGGCGGAGGTGAACACCTGGGGTGGCGA
>CAYYAQ010000047.1:0-12125 GCA_964469555.1 uncultured candidatus Brocadiaceae bacterium
CCTCGACCCGCTTCAGCGCGTCGTCGCCCTGAAACATCATCAGCCCGCAGATTCCGCGCGCCGCGCCGCGGCTCTGCTCGGGCATCGCCGACAGGATCTCTTCCTCGACGGTCATGCCTGCATGCAGGCGATCGATGTTGGTCTGGCCAAAGTGCGCCAGACGTGTGGATGGATGCCGCTTGAATGTTCCCGACCGGCTCGTCAACTCACCCGCGATCAAGTTGAGCAGCGTGCTCTTGCCCCGACCGTTCTTGCCGACGATCGCGACGCGGTCGCCCATTTCGAGGCTGAGTGACAGTTCGGATATCAGCGACGGACCGTCGGCGTAGCCGAACTCCAGATCCTCTGCCTGCAAGAGCGTGTGCGCGTTGAACGGCGCGGCATTGAACTTGAACGACAGGTTCGCGATCTCCTCCAGCTGACTCAGCGTCCCCTGCCGCTCCAGCATCTTGATGCGCGACTGCACCTGCCGCGCCTTGGTTGCCGAGTAGCGGAAGCGTTCGACGAAACGTTCGTCGCTGCGCCTGTTCCTCGCCTGGTTCTGGCGAGTCTGCTCGTGGATCTCCTCTTCTTGCGCGAGCATGTCGTAGAGCTTCGTCGTGTTGCCGGCGATGCGTCGCACATTGCTTCGGTGGATCACCATCGTGTGTGTGGTGACCCGGTCCATGAACGCACGGTCGTGCGTGATCAGGATGACTTCTCCTGGCCAGTTGCACAGGTAGCGTTGCAGCCAGCGCATCGACACGATGTCGAGGTAGTTGGTGGGCTCATCGAGCAGCAGGAGGTTGGGCGCCGAAACCAGCGCCTTCGCCAACTGCAGCCGCACCTGGAAGCCGCCCGAGAGTTCGGACGGCGGACGATCGAAGTCTTCCAAGGTGAATCCGAGGCCCATCAACGCCTGTTCGGCGAGGTACTCCTCGACCCAACCGCCTTCCTGAATCGGCAACCCGAGGCAAGCTTCCTGCAGAACGGTCTCCGCCTCGAACGCGAGGTGCTGTGACAGATGTCCGACGGTGTAGTGCTGAGGTCGCCTGATCTTGCCGCCGTCGGGTGTCTCCTCGCCGAGGATCAAGCGCAGAAGGGTGGTCTTGCCGCAGCCGTTGCGACCGACCAGGCCCAGGCGCTCGCCGGGCGTCAGCGCCACGGTCACCTCATCGAAGAGGACCCGCGGGCCGTAGGACTTGCTGAGTTGTTGGATCTGGAGCATTTGTGGGGCGGGGACTCTAGTGAGGAAGGGCGAAAGTACGCAGTAGGTTTTGGCGCTTCCTGACGGGTCTTTGACAACTCGCTCCCCCGAGCGGCCTGGCCTCGCCTCGACAGCTGCGGCGTAGCGAACATCAACGGCGTTTGTGGCGCGGGATTCCCGACCACCCCTGGGGCGTTCGACCGGACGGCCAATTCGGTCAACGACGGTTGGTTCGCCCGGTTGGCTCCGGACGGAAAGGGGACCGCGGCGCGGAGTTCGAGGGCCGGCGTTTCCATCGCCGTGATCGTGTGGGCGTCGTTTCGTTCGATCGTCGTAATTCGCGCGGGGTCGATCCTCAAACCGGGACATCCCACATTGTGGAATGCGTTCAATCGACTCGCCGCGTGCCCTGTCGGGACGAACTCTGCGAACACATACGTCCTGAACCTGCTGTTGCGGTAGAGTCTCGGTGCTCCACCGTCCAACATCTGCAACGTATGCGACCCCTCCTCCTGACACACGTTGCCGTGATCGTCTCGGCAACGACGCTCGGTGCCCAGCTGGCGATTCACCCCGAAGAGCTCAAGCTCAAACCGAAGATCGACAATGCGATCGGACTCGGAGTGGAGAGCCTGTTGGATCGCCAGCTCCGCGATGGCTCCTGGGGCGTCCATGCCCACGTCGGCGGTCGCGCCGGACTCTGCGCGTACGCGTTGCTCAAGTGCGGGGTGGGAATGGACCATCCGGCGATGCGGCGGGTCTTCGCGTTTCTCGACAACGTGAGGCCGACCAAGACGTACGCCGTCGCTTGCATGATGCTCGCGTACGGAGAGGCGGGTGATGCCCACAACGACCGACTCCAGGAGCTTCTCGACCAGTTGCTCAAGTGGCAGAGGCCGCGCGGCGACTGGGGCTACCCCGGCGGCGCGGCGGACCTTTCCAACACGCAGTACGCAGCGCTGGGTCTGTGGGTTGCCAGCAAGGCCGGACTCAAGGTGCCTTCGAAGGCCTGGAACAAGCTGATCGAAGCGACGCTTCGGTACCGCGAGGAGCCTCACCTGATCGACGTCAAGATCTCCAAGCGCACCGGTGTCGGCAAGCTGCAGGTCGCGGGTTTCGGCTATCGCTCGACGGGGACGGGCGGCCACCGCAGCGCGACGGGATCCATGACGACCGCCGGCGTCTCGATCCTGAAGATATGTGAGATCGGACTCGGCAAGAATCTGCGAGCCAATGCGCGCACGAGGATCAACGATGGGATCGAGGGCGGCATCAATTGGCTCGCTGCGAAGTTCAGTGTCAACACGAACCCCGGTAAGGGCGGCGGCTGGTTGCTGTACTACCTCTACGGAATGGAGCGCGTCGGCTCTCTGACCCGAAAGGAAAAGTTCGGCGACCACTTTTGGTATCTCGAGGGCGCTCGCCACCTCATCAAGAAGCAGAAGAAGGGATCTTGGGGCAACGAAACGGACTCCTGCTTCGCGCTGCTCTTCCTCCGTCGCGCGACCAACTTCAACCGACCGACAACCGGTGGGGGCAGCAGCAGCAAGACCAAGCTGTTCTCCGCAGGCGGAGCCAAGGACGACATCGCATTGCGCGGCGCTGGTCAGCAACCCCTCGCGATCTACATCGATCGCTTCGGCAAGCGCCTGTTGCAGGAGCATTCGGAATACGGGCTGCGCATCATGCGCGTCGAATACCGCGAGAACGGTCGCAAGCTCGGCGAGCTCGGCTCGGATCCGAAGAAGGCGTGGAAGAATGATACGTTCCTGTACCGTTGTGCGGCCCTGCCGCGCGGACCGCACACCATCGTGGCGCACGTGATCGCCATCGCGCCGAACGCGCCGATGGGGAACACGTCAGAGACGGTGACGATCAAGTCGAAGCCCATGAAGGTTTCGATCCGGGACGTTTTCGAGCCCTGGATGGTGAGCGCCGCGAGCATGCAGCTCGACAACCTCCTGAGAGGCGTCAAGGTCGCGGTGACAGCGAGCAGCAACCCGAAGAACGCCAAGCATGTCGCGGACGGCAAGGGCAACACCGTCTGGCTCTCCGCGCCCAAGGACGCCGCGACGTCCTTGACACTCGCGTTCCCGAGGAGCATCAAGGCCCGGCGTCTGGTGTTGACCCAGGCACTGGTGCGCGACGATGATCGCGCGCGGATCGGCGTGATCAAGGAGATCGAGGTCGCCTGGAACAAGAGCAAGAACTTCGTGCGCATCAAGATGCACGAGGACCCGCTCGCGCCGACGGAGTACGAGATGAAGAAGCTCCGCTTGCTGCGTCATATGACGATCCGGGTCGTGAGTCGAAGCGGCAAGGCGGGCCTGCCCGTGGGATTCGCCGAGATCACGCTGGCGGCCAAGCGCCGACGCAAGTGACGGGGTGATCCCGCCGTCGGTCAGAGTTCCTTGAGCCAGATGTTGCGGAACCGGATGACGTTCGGCTTGCCGTGGTCTTGCAGGCCGATGTGACCCTCGGGCGGACGGTCCTTGATGGCTGACTTGTCGAGCTTGACGTCGATGATCTGCTCACCGTTGAGATCTACCATCAGGTGATGACCGCGGCAGGTGACGATCATGCGGTTCCAAACGCCCGCGGGTCGCGACATGTTCTTGGTCGCGCCGACGGTTGAGATGATGCCGCCGTGGTCGTGCGGGGTCATCTTGCCCTTCTTCTTCCCCGTCGAGTCGAGGATCTGTGCCTCGATGCCGGTCGTCACAGGGCTCTTGATGTCTCCCACACGGAAGAACACTCCGCTGTTGCCCTTGGTGGGGTACGAGTACTCGAGGTCGAGGATGAAGTCCTTGTACTTCTTCTTGGTCCAAAGGTAGGAGGCGAACCGCTTCCAGCCTCGCTCGCCTTTGCGCGGTTCGATCCGCAGGACGCCACCTTCGGACGGGATCCAGTTTCCCTCGGTTGTCCAGCCGTCCAGGTTCTTGCCGTTGTAGAGCTTGGTCCAACCGGCCTTCTTGTCGCGAATCTCGCGGATGACGATGTTTCGCCATCGTGCTTCCAGTACTTCAGAACGATTCCCGCCGCTGTGCATCTGCAGCCCGATGAACCCACGCGGGTGCGAGGCATAGCGAGCTTCGTGCGTGAGGTCGGAGACCATGACGTCGTTGAGCCAGACCTTGATGTTGGCGCCGTTGGCGAGAACACGGTAGGAGTTCCACTTGTCGTTCTTGAAGTGCTCGTGCGAAGCCCGCTTGTCCTCGGGTGTCATCCAACCTCCCAAGCCTTCACCGTAGATGTAGCCCCCGATCCCGCCGCCGCGACCGGTGGCCACGATCTCGATCTGTGGTCCATTGACGTGGCCGGTCCTGCTGCCACGGGTCTGCGACCGGATCTGGCAGCCGGAGTTCAATCGCGTGCTCATCTTGATGTCGAACCACAGCTCGAAGTCCGAGTAGTCACGGTTCGTGCACAGGTACGAGTTCGGACTCCCCTTCTTCGTCCGGCCGAGGATCGCGCCGTCTTCGACCTCGTAGGTCGCGAAGCCGTTGCGCACGGTCCACCCATTCAGGGTCTTGCCGTCGAACAAGGGTGTCCACGGGGCCTTGACGGCTTTGGGCCGCGACGTGGGTTTGTTATTACGCTCGCCCTGCTGGCTGGCGACGTTGCCAGTGAGAGTGGTCAGAACAACGAGGAGCGAGATACGGTGCATGGGAGAGGTCCTTGGTACAGGAAACGGGACGCGATGATATACGTGCCGCGGCGCTAGCGAGTCAGCGTGCTGAGGAATTCGATGATGTCTCGAATCTCCTCCTTGGTCAGGATGCTGCCCATCGGGACCATCGCCGAGATCGGTTTGGATTGGCTCACGATGTCAGACTTCTTGATCCTTCGCGTCTTCTTCTCCATCTTGAGCGTCACGGATTTCTTGTCTGACTTGGTGAGGACACCGACCAGGTCCTCGCCGCCCTTCGTCTCGATCGCGACGGTTCCGTAGCCCTCGGTGATCTCGGAGCTGGGCGTGATGAGCGAACGCAGCAGATACGCGCGGTCCTTTTTGCCGATGTGGCGCAGACCTGGTCCGGTGGAGCCGCGATGATCCAACTGATGGCAACGAATGCACTGCGCGATGCCGTGGGTCTTGACCAACTCTTGACCCTTGTCCTTGTCACCGCCGTAGAGAGCGACCTTGAACCCAGCGAGTGGGTCACCACCGATCCCCTTCACGTAGCCCGCGTATGCGGTTGAGACTCCAGAATCCTTGGACTGCGCGCAGGCTTCGACAAGCTCCAGCCGACTCTCCTTGACGCCCGATCCTGCGATGAGTGCATTCAGACGCGTGACGAGCAAGTCACTGATTTCCTTGCTGCGGACGTTGCCGAGGTTCTTGTATGCGGCTTGCCGGTCAGGCACGTTCTTGGAGTTCAAGAACTCCATCAGGTAGACGAGACCAAGCTTCCTTTTGAGCAGCAGTGTCGCCTTCAGCGCCAGGGCGCGGATGGCAGGCTGTTTGTCCGTGATGAGCTTGCCGACGTTGTCGAGCAACAAGCCGGGGTTGTTCTTCAAGAGGTTGTTGATCGATGAGACGCGGAAGTCTGTCTGCAATCCAGGGTTCAGGATGACACCCAGCAGAACGTCCGAGTCCAACTTCAGCTTGTACTTCGATGCGAGGTCGATGGCCTTCGCCGCGACCGTGCCTTTCGCCGTCGTGAGCAACTTTGGAAGCTCGGCGTGGATGACGTCCGTGATGTCATCCCGCGTTCCGGGGTAGGCGCGGATCAAACCCACGACCCGGTCTACCTTGTGTGGTTTGTCCCAGACACCGAGCAGGTGCATGGCTTCGACGCGCCCCCTCTCGTGTTTGCCGATCGGTTCTTGGCAGTACGCCAACAGTCGTTTGGCGTGGCTCTTCTTGCCCAGGCGGAAGTTGGAGTTGATCACGCGCTGATGCGTGAGAGGAGTGTTCTCGTCCGTCAGCGAAGCGAGCCGGGCGGCGAGGTTGGCTTCGGACGAGACCATGCACAAGTCGTGGATGGCGCGTGCGGCCTCTTCGGCGACGAAGGCCTCACGATCGTCGAGCAGCATGCTGATCTTGGGATCCTTCCAACGTCTGAGCACGAGCAACATCGCCAGGCGCACGGCCTTGCTGTCGTGTTTCAGATTGTTGTAGACGAACTCCTTGGAGTCGATCCGGGCGATCGCATGGAGACCCGCATGACGCAGGAAGCAATCCTTGTCATCGTTCTCCACCAGCATCGTCAGGAGTGGGCCGAGAGCGTCCTTCGTCCCGAGCTTGCCGAGAGCCTCGGCAGCGAGGGATCGGACTCGGAGGTTCTCGTCCTCGAGTAGCGCGATCATCTTTTCGGAAGCCTCGCTGTACCTGGCTTCACCCAGGACGCGGAGGGTGTTGGCGCGCACCTCGGGATGACGGTCGTCCAAGAGGGCGACTACGCCATCCAGACGCTTCTTGTCTTGGCGTCCCAGTTGGCCCGTGCCCCAGATGCCGTGCAGTCGAGCCAGGACGTCTTCATGCGCGAGGGCCGTTTTCAGCAGTGCCTTGTGCCCTTCGTTCCCCCGTTCGGCCAACTCGTATTGGGCGCGAATCCGCACGCGCATGTCGACGTGGGCAAGAAGGTCCGTGAGTTTGCCAGTGCTCTGCTTGTGAAAGCCCGTCGCGAACAACTCCTTCGTCTCGTTCACGTAGAGTTTCGCGAGACCCTTGCTGTTGTGCACCGTGTAGATGTTCCCCTGATCGTTGACGGTCCAGCCGCCGAACCAATCGGCGATATACATCTTCCCGTCGTAGGAGAAATCGATGTCGGGCGTGGCGACGCCTCCCAGGAACTCCGCGTGCTCCGTGACCTTGAACCCGGCGCCGTTATTCTCGACCTTGAACGTGAAGATGCCGCTGCGACTCGCGCGACCGCGAAAGTCACAGACGTAGAACGCATTCGCGAGCGCGTCGCCCATCGCGCCGGTGGAATGGAAGACGAGGCCTGACGGTCCGCTGACCTTCGTTTTGCCATTGATGGTAAAGTCAGGGAGCGGGGGGAGAGCGTAGGCCGGGCGTCCCTTGTGTTGCGTGGCCCAGATCTTCTCGACCATCCACGGCACCTGGTTGTTCTGCTCGAGGATCTTGCTGGCACTGCGGAAGGTCGTCAGGTTCTGGAAGCCGCTGTGCCATCCGGACGTGCCACCCTCCAGGATGTAGACGACGCGGGCCTTGTCGCCGAGGTCGGCGTTGTTGTCCACGGTGAAGAGGTTGCCGAACTGGTCGAACGCCAGTTCCTGCGGGTTGCGCAACCCCTCGTGATAGATCTCGACATCACTGCCGTCAGGGTTGCAGCGGAAGACGGCGCCGGAGGCGGGGTTCTCGAAGTGACGACCCTCCTTGGTGGTGAAGTTGTAACCCCGGTCGCCGATCGACCAGTACAGCCTGCCATCGGGTCCCCAGGCCAGTCCGTGCATGTCGTGACCGGACAGACTGACGCGGACGCCGAAGCCGTCCTGAATGCTGCGCCGCTTGTCGGCGACGCCGTCAGAGTCCGTGTCTTCGAGGACCCAGACGTGGGGAATGCAAGTCAGGTAGACCTTCCCTTCCTTCGCGATCAGTCCGATCGCTGGCCCGTCGAGGGGATCGTTGAACTTGTCGGCGTAGACGACTCTGTGCTCGGCCATCCCATCACCGTCGCGATCCTCCAGAGTGATGATCCGCTCGGAGTACTTGGTGTAGTGACTGGCGGGATACTTGCTCTCCCACTTCTTGTACATCGCCAACCGGTCTTCGACCGTCTGACACGAGATGTCATCGAGAAACCAAAACTGCCGCTGGCGGTTGTCGTCGACTCCGCCGCGCTTCAGCCGGTGGTTCTCGGCCACGTAGAGTCGGTTTTGATCGTCGAAGCAGATCGCGGCGGGGTCCTGGACCTGGTCCTTGTTCGCGAAGAGTCGGATCGTGAGGTTCTTCTTGTCGAACCGGAATCCCTTCACACGCTTGGCCGCGTCGCGCCAGGACTTCGCGTTCACTCCGGCCGGGATCGGTGGGGTGGTATCAGTTTGAGGCGCCGGACAGGCCGACACAAGGAGGACGATTGAGAGCATGGTGTGAGGCTAGGTCAGGTCGCTGTGCATTTGAAGGGCCGGTATCCTTGGTAGGTTCGCGAGGGGGCCGGCCAGCCCGCTGACGTTCGCCGGGGAGGTTTGGTATGTCGACGTCCGGACGAGCGAAAGCTGTTGGTCAGCAGCGAGCTCATCGTCCGATGACCAGGCATGACCGTGAGTCGTGTTTGCTACTGGATCGTGATCGTCAGTCCCGCGGACGCGAAGAGCGGGACGTTGCACCCGGGCAACGATCGGATCGAGTGAGAGGCATCGGAACCTCCTGATCAGGGTCGGGCCGTTCTAGCCTCTCCCGGCGATCATTCGTTCTTGGCGCGATCGCGTTTCGGGCGGGACGCCGTCTGCGATACAGGATCTAATGACCGTCATGACATTGAAACTCCACAACTCGATGTGGCCCGGCCTCGTAGGCAAGGAGGAAGGCACCGATCATCCTCCCATCGGGCTCGATCGAATGGTCGAGATGACCGCCGCCGCGCAGGTTCGCGATTCCAAGTTCGATGGCGTCGACTGCTTCCTCTTCCATCCGCACACCGACCCCGACGCGTCCGATGACGAGCTCAAGGCGATGGCGGACAAGATCGCCAGCGCCGAACTCAAGATCGGGTCTCTCGTCGCGCCGATCTGGCCGGGCACGGTTGGTGACACCGCGTTCGGCACGAAGGAGCAGCAGGACAAGTTCCTGAAGGCCGTGGATACATCGTGTCGCATCGCCAGGGTCCTGGTCGATCACGGTATTCGTGAGTACGGCATCATCCGGATCGACTCCGCCGGTGGTCCGGAAGGCTGGCAGAAGGATCCGGTTGGCAACACGGCCAAGGTCGCGGACACATTCCGGAAGGCTGGTGAGATAGCCGCCGACTACGGGGAACGACTCGCTGCCGAAGGCGAGATTTGTTGGGGAGGTCTCCATTCGTGGAAGGCCATGCTCGACACCTTGGAGGCAACCGGAATGCCCGACACCGTCGGCTTCCAAGCGGACCTCGCCCACACGTATCTCTATCTGCTCGGCTACAACGATCCGGCGAGCGCGCTCCTCGAACCGGGCTACTCCGAAGACGAGTTCTGGGCCGCATACGAGACGATGACCGATGCCCTGAGGCCGTGGACGTTCGATGTGCACATCGCGCAGAACAACGGCGAGGTCCACGGGACGGGTTCCCACGACAAGACGGGGCGCCACTGCCCCGCTGACGATCCCGATGGCAAACTCGACATCGTGAAAGCGGCGACCTACTGGTTGAAGGACTTCGATCAGCGCGGGATCAAGCACATCTGTTGGGACGGTTGCATGTTTGACAACGCGCTGCTCGAATCGGGCCAGACCTGGAACACGATCCTCGACACGATGCTCCAGGTACGAGCCGCTGTCTAATCTCATCCATTCACTGCCATGAGCAACATCAGATTCGGATCCCAGGTCTACACCTGGTTCATGCAAGAAGGCGGCGCCGCCTACGACAACAAGCTGGATCACATGATCCGGATGTGCAAGAAGTCGGGGTTCGTCGGCATCGAGCCGATGGTTCTCACGCCGTTGGAGAACTACTGGCTCGGCGACCTGAAGGATCCGGCCAGGCTCAAGGATGTCCTCGGCGAGAACGACATCGAACTGGCTGCGTTTTCGCTGGTTTGCGGCTGGGATAACCCGACGGAGACCGACGAGGAGCGCGCGGCCGCGGACTACGCGATCGAAACCCTCAAGCTGTTCCCTGGCGCCAAGCTCTGCACTGTTCCCCTGCCGTCCAACCGCAAGAACCTCTGCGATCGCCGGATGAACCTGGCCAGGAACGTCAACGAGGTGAGTCGCCGCGCGGTCGCGGAAGGCCTCGAGTGCACGTTCCATCCCAACAGTCCGCCGGCATCCGTGGTACGCACCCCGACCGACTACGACGTGGTCCTCAACAGCATCGATCCCAGTCTCACCGGCTGGACACCGGACGTGGGCCACATCATTCGTGGTGGGATGGACGTCATCGCGTGCCTGGACAAGTGGCCGCACATGGTGAATCACATTCACTTCAAGGACTTCAGCGGCAACGGTCCCGAGCCGTGGGCCAAGATGGGCACCGGCAAACTCGACTTCCACCGGATAACCGAGTGGCTCGTCGCGCACGACTACCAGGGCTGGATCATCTGCGAGGACGAGTGCGAGGAAGCCATCGGCGATCCCGACGGCGTCACCCTTCAAAACGCGGAGTGGTGCAAGGCGAACTTGTACGACCTCGTCTAGTACGCAGCCTCGATGGAAAACCTCTGGAACGCGGACGATGCCGGAGCCATTCCGGAAGACCCGCATGCACTCGGTGTTCGGATCGCGAGGTTGCTGGGACAGAGCGCGATTGCGCCCGGCGGAGGGTGCAGTGTTTCGGTCAAGTTGACCGAGGACGATTTTTTCGGCGACCCGGTCGACCTCTGCCGCGTCAGCGGTGACATCCATGACCTCGCCACCGTCGACGGTGACGATTTTGCTTCTCTTCGGCGCGACTCCCTCACGAAACTCCTGGCCGGCGATGCGTTGTCGGACGTCGATTGGATCGAGCAGATCCGGGCGGCCAAGACTCTGGTCGACGCGCCGGATCCGTGTGGCGACGCGCTGCTGCACGCACGGCTGCCGAATCGATTCGTCATTCTCGTCGACGCGAGCGCTGTCGTCGCCTTGACGAACCGCCCAGATGGGGAGGCGGAAGTTGGCCGGGTGTTCGGCGATCGGGTGCTGTTCATTCCATACGCGATGCCGGGGTTCGCGCTGGCGAAGGCCGTTCCTTTGGATCTCTCGAACGTGCATGCGCTGATCCTCGGTGGTCTGGGGATCGTCACCTTCCACGACGACGCGCAGCAGGCCTACGAGACGCTGGTCGAGTTGGTGACCATGGCGGAAGAGCGCGTGTCCGTCGACCAGGCGAGTGACGTCGCGAAAGCGCCAGAGGATCTCGAGCTCCTCGCCGAACTCCGCGCTGCCGTCGCCGCGCAGCGGGGGCACACCGTCGTCTGCAGCTTCGACGCTTCCCCCGAAGCGATCGCCTATAGCTCGCGCGAGGACATCGACGAACTCGCGGTGCGCGGTCCGCTCACGCCGCGGCATGCCGTGCACACGCCGGCGGTGGTCGGTGACGACATTTCGGCCGGCCTGTCGCACTTCGCGGAGATCAGCAACGCCTGGTTCGAACAGCACGCCGGGCCGGAGCACGTCATGCACGCGGCGCCGAGCACCGTGGTGTGGAAGAACCGGGGCATCGTCTCGTTCGGGTGCAGCGCCGAGGAAGCGCAACGCGTCGCGGACATTGCGCGCCATGCGAGCGACACCATCCAGTGTGTCGAAGCGAAGAGCGCGTGGACGCCTGTCGCGGCGGCAGACGTCTTCGCGGTCGTGTTCCGCCAGCTCGCAGAAGAGCCCTTGACTCCGACTCCGGTCCACCTTGGGAAGGTAGCGGTCGTAACCGGCGCGGCGGCGGGCATCGGTCTCGCCTCGGCGCAGGCTCTCGCCGAAGACGGCGCCACGGTCATCGGTCTCGACATCCATCCGGACATCGTCGAATCGATGGGTGGCCTCGGCGGCACCGGCCTCGTCGTGGACCTCACGAGCGACGAACAGATCATCGAAGCGCTGCACACCGTCGTCCGGACTCACGGCGGCCTCGACATCCTCGTCAGCAACGCCGGCATCTTCACGGCCGGCTCGCACCTCGAGGACCTGGAACCGGACGATTGGGACCGGTCCATGGCGGTAAACCTCACTTCCCATCAGCGATTGCTGAAGCACGCGATTCCGTATCTCAAGCACGGGATCGATGCGGCGATCGTGATCATGGGTTCTCGAAACGTGAACGCGCCCGGCGCCGGTGCGGCGAGTTACTCCTGCGCC
>CAYYAQ010000047.1:12135-12468 GCA_964469555.1 uncultured candidatus Brocadiaceae bacterium
GCACTCACCCAGCTCTGTCGGATCGCCGCGCTCGAACTCGCTTCTGACGGCGTTCGCGTCAACATCGTCCACCCGGACGCCGTCTTCGACACCAAGCTGTGGACTCCCGAAGCCCTGCAACGCTCGGCCGATCGCTACGGCATGAGCGTCGAGGAGTACAAGTCCCGCAACCTGATGAAGACGGAGATCCGCTCCAAGAACGTTGGCGTGATGGTGTCGGCAGTGGCCGGCGCTCCCTTCGCCAAGACGACTGGCGCGCAGATTCCCATCGACGGCGGCAACGACCGCATCATCTGACCGCAGACTGCAAATGAGCCACTTCAAGCCAAAGCT
>CAYYAQ010000047.1:12478-34183 GCA_964469555.1 uncultured candidatus Brocadiaceae bacterium
TCCGTCCGAAGTGGCGGATGAACTCTTCGATGGCCTCATCGCCGCATCGAATGGTCGGTGCTACAAGGTCGGTGTCCGTTCCATCGTCAAGAACGACATTGCCGACGGAAAGGTAGCTCTCCTGGTCGGTGGGGGAGCGGGCCACGAACCCATCTACCACGGACTCGTCGGCACCAACATGGCGGACGGCGCGGCTTGCGGTGACATCTTCGCTGCCCCGGCACCCAACATCGTCCACAAGGCCGCGACGGCCGTCGACCGCGACAACGGCGTGCTCTTCCTCTACGGCAACTACGCCGGCGACGTGATGAACTTCGACCTGGGTGCGGAGCTCGCCGCAGCGGAGGGCGTGAACATCCAGACCGTGTTGATCGCGGACGACGTGGCCGCGGCGCCGCCGGACCGGAAGCAGGATCGCCGAGGCATCGCGGGTTTGATTCCCATCGTCAAGATCGTCGCCGCCGCTTCGCAGACCGCTCAGAATCTCGACGAACTCGCCGGCACGGCGAGGAAGGCTTGCCTGCAGACGCGCTCCATCGGCGCCGCCATGTCTCCGGGCTCGATCCCGGCGACGGGGCAGCCGACTTTCGAACTCGACGACGGCCTCATCGGTCTCGGCATGGGTATCCACGGCGAGGCGGGGGTTCGGAACATCCCGATGACCACCGCGGATGAGCTCACGCCGATGATGCTCGACCTACTGTTCGAGGACTTCGAGAACGACGCCGAAGTGGATGCGCTCACAGCGGGCGACGAGATCCTGTTCTTCATCAACAGTCTTGGCGCCACAACGATGATGGAGTGCCTGATCTGCATGAGGAAGGCGACCGAGTACTTCCAGTCGAAGGGCATCGAGATTTTTGACGTCATCGTCGGGCCCCTGGTCACCTGTCAGGAGATGGCGGGGATCTCGTTCAGCATCACGCGCGTGGATGACGAGCTGAAACGCCACTGGAGTCTGCCGTGCCAATCCGTGGGCTACAGCAAGATGGCTGGCCCCGACCCCGTCGATACTCTCGCCGCGTCGGATCACGCGAGCTCCGCGAAGACGACGAATACCGGTGCTCGTGTGGTCACGACGGGTGCTGAACTCGAACTCTCCAAGTCCTCCGAAGGCCTCACGCTCGACGAAACCCGTGCGATGGTCCTGGCCGTGGCCAACGCGATCATCGACGCCGAGCCCATACTCAGCGATGCAGACCGCGCGCTCGGCGATGGCGATCACGGCGTGGGCATGCAGCGCGGCTTTCGCGCCTTGATCGCGGCGGTCGAAGCCGGGAATCCAACGGAGCTCCGTGAGCTGTATCAGATTGCGGGCAACGCGCTCCTTACGACCATGGGTGGCGCGTCGGGCGTTGTGTTCGGCTTGCTGTTCCTGGTCGGTGGCAAGACTCTTCACGGGGCCACGCACTTTGGCTCGCACGAACTCTCCCACCTCCTCAATCAGGCATTGGGCGACGTGATGAAGCGGGGCGGCGCCAAGCCCGGTGACAAGACCATGATCGACGCCCTCGCCCCAGCTGCCGCTGCAGCGATTGCCTCGATTGAAGCACCACTGAGTGAGTCCATCGTCGCTGTCGCGTCTGCCGCTGATGCGGGCAAGGAAGCATCCAGGGACATGATCGCCAGCATGGGGCGCGCGAGGGTTCTCGGGGACAGGTCCCTGGGACTGCCCGATGCGGGGGCCATCTCGGTCAGCATCATTCTCGCCACGATGCGGGACTCGATCGTTTCCTGACGGCCTGCGCGAATAACCTGGACACTTCATCGCGACGCACGCGATTGAACGTTCCCATACAAAGTAAACTGAAGGCTCGTCCGATCGCCCCACGATGGAGTTTCAGCTGACCGCCGTCGTCGTTTCATCCGCTCTCCTCCTGACGCCGGTCACGTCGTCCCCGTGTGCACGGTTGTCTCCCAGGAAGCGAAGAAGCCGTGGGAGCCTGGCTCCGCGAGATTGTCTATCGCGTCACGAGCATCGATCCGAGCGGTCTGTGGCTGGAGATCCAACCCTTCGATCCCGGTATATCTCGCGCCGAGGAGCCAAAGCGCAAGGACACGCTCGCGGCTACCGCAGCGTGGCGGAAATGGCGAAATTCTTCGCGGGGTCGAAGTAGCTCGCGTATCGGGAACGACTCCTGGCCCGTGCGACGGGGCCTTGCGACTCTGACGACCGCAAAGAGAGTGGCTCGACTTGTGGGCTCGTTCTGTCCATGGGATTGCGGGCCTCGAACCCTGTGGGATATCGTGTACGGGTTGCTCCTGCCATGGATTCCTAGAATTTGACCCGTATGAAGCTTCATACCATCGCGTTCTCGATCACCGCACTCTTCCTTGCGAGTGCCGTGGTTTCACAATCTCCGAACGACATCGCGCCAACCCCTCAGAGCACGCAAGTGCCTGGGAGTGGGCACGGACTCCCAGGCCAGAAGGCCGGAACGGAGCAGTGGCTCGTGCAGTTCAAGAAACGCAGCTTCAACCTGCTGGAGTTCCGCAAGGCGATGTATGCGAACCGCCCGTGGAAGGACGTGAAGCCGATCCTCGACAAGATCCGCGCCCAAATGCTGGTCGATCAGGCGCCGTTCAAGGAAGCAGTCGAAAAACTCGGTGGCCGGGTCTACATCCAGTACTGGATCGTGAACGCCGCAGCCGTAGAGATCCCGCACGCGAAGCTCGCGGAACTGCGGAAACTCGCGAACGTGACGCGCGTGGATCCGAACCTGCCGTGCATGCCGGCGATCAAGATCGCGACCAATGGCGTGAATCACAACTCGGACGCC
The DNA here is from genome assembly GCA_964469555.1 of uncultured candidatus Brocadiaceae bacterium. GTDB lineage: Bacteria > Planctomycetota > UBA1135 > UBA1135 > UBA2386 > CAYYAQ01. The sequence continues at coordinate 15,259 of CAYYAQ010000047.1, forward strand.
GTCAACCTTCTCGGCTTCAAGGGCAAGGGAGTCGCGACAGCGATCGTCGACACGGGGCTGGACAGTTTGTGCGGCACCAAGGGGAGACCACACCGGACCTTCTATGAAGACGGTAATCTGTCGAAGCGCAACCGCCTTCTCGCGAATCTCGCAGCCGGTTCGATGCCGGCGGACAACGCTCACTCGCACGGGACAGGTGTGGCTGGCATCGTCGCCGGTGGCAATTGGGGTACGACGAATGCCGACCACGGCCACGCCCCGCACGCGGACTTCGTTGGCTACTCGATTTCGAACAGTAGCGGTGGGAATTCGAGTTTAGCAACCATGGCCAAGGCCTGGCAGTGGGTCGCTCGTGACGCAGCGAAGTACAACATCAAGACTGCCAACAACAGCTACCACGGATCGCCGGACCCGCTGAACGTCAGCCAGCAAGCGCTCGACTCCGCAGCCTTGAACGCGGACGTGATGATCGTGGTCGCGGCGGGCAATACCGGGGCCAGAACAACGAGTAGCCTTTCTTGCGCGAACGGCTTGGCGGTTGCCGCCGTCAACGCGACGACTCACGCGGTGGCTTCGTTCTCCGCGCGCGGTCCGATGGCCGGAGACACGCAGCGATTCTATCCCGACATCGCAGCTTGTGGAGTAGGTACAATCATGCCGAGGAACGACTCGACGAACGCGAACTACATCGGGTCGGGCACGTCGATGGCATCACCCCAGGTGTGCGGCGCAGCGACGCTCATTCGTGCTCAGGTCACGACGCTCAAGGCGGACGAGACCAAGGCCATCCTTCTCGCGGCCGCGTTCGACATCAGTGACAAGAACAAGACCGCGCCGTACAACACGCGCAACGCGTACGGTCTCGGTCTCCTCAAGGACGACGCAGCGATGAAGCTGGCGCGCAACAGCTCCGGTCACGGTCGCGCCACCGTTACGACGGCGTCGAAGACCTGGCAGAAGTCGGTTGCCGTCACAAAGGGCAAGACCTATCGCGCCGTCGCAGCCTGGATGCGGCAGACCATGACTTCCAAGTTGTGGTCGAACCTCGACGTCGAGATCCTCAGCGGGACCACGGTCATCGCGAGATCCAACACGCCGCGCAACCTGTACGAAGGCGCGATCTTCCTCGCGCCCGCTACCGGCAACGTGACCTTCCGCGTCACGGGAACCTTCATCGAACTCGGCAAGCAGGAGTTCGCATGGGCGTTCACCGAGGGTTTCGGCCCGCCGGTCCAATCGGAGTACAGCACGTTCGGAAGCGCTTGCAACAGCGGTCCGCAGGGCTGCACGCAGTGCGACTCGAGGAACTGGACTCAGAAACTCGCCGCGAAGACGACGACTGCGACCAAGATCGGAATCCTCGGGTACGGGTACCCGCAGATGAACCCCTGCGGCATCGACCTCTACGCGAGCGCCCGTAGTTCCGCCGTGGACGTGACGATCGCGATCCAGGAGTACGACTCGTCGACCGGGCGCCCCGGGAAGGTCCTCGCGAGCGGCAAGGTTCGCATCGGCACCACCGCTGGAACCTACCACGCGAAGTTGAGTCCCAACATCACGCTCAAGGGTGGAGGGGTTTTCTTCGTCACCTTCGATAACTCGGAGAAGCTCAATCTGCCCGTCGCTTCGTCCGGCGCTACGATCGCCCACGCCGAGTTCAACGGCAGTTGGAGTGGGATCATCGCCAACACCGCTTGGCAGTACCGGTTCCACTGTGATCGGGGTCTGATGCCGCCGGTTCTCTCCGCGGCAGGAAAGCCCACGCTCGGAACGTCCATCAACGTCAACCTCTCCGATGCCCCGGGTTCGGTACCGGCGATCTTCGTTCTCGGTGCTTCGAACACGAAGTGGGGTACGATCAACCTGCCGCTGACGTATGCGGCGCCGTGCCAACTCCTCGTTTCGCCGGACATCGTGACGCAGCTGACGACCAGCGCTCTTGGCACAGCGACGGTCAAGCTCACGGTACCCAACCAGAACAGCGTCATCGGATTCCTGATCTTCAACCAGTACTTGATCTCCGATGCGACGAGACCGCTCGGGGTGATCGTCAGCAACGGCGGCCAGGGCAAGGTCGGCCAGTACTAGGTGCCCGGCTTTGTTCTTGGCGGGCCAACGCAAAAGGCCCCGGACCCGAGAGGTCCGAGGCCTTCATGTGCGAAGACATCGTCCGCGAATCGCGGACGAGCGGCTAGTTAGCCACGCCGGCGACGACGCTCGCCGCCACTGTTGTCGCCACCGTCGCCACCGCGACGACGACGACCACCCTGGTCGCCGCCCCGGCTGCTGCCGCCGACCTCGATGCTGTCGATGACCTTCTGCGCTTCCTTCATCTTGCCGTCGTCGACGAGATCCTGGATCTTGTCGAGCTTGGCTTCGAGCTTGTCAGCCTGGTCGGCCTGACCACGCTGTGCCATCGAGTCGACGAGACGCTCGGCGCTGTTCACCATGGTCTCGACGGCCTTCTTGGCGTCTTCCTGGCTCATCTCAGCGATGTTCGGCTTCGTCAGGCCACGGCTTCGACTGCCACCGCGTCCGAATCCACCGCGACTGCCACCGAAGCCACCACCGCGACCACCGCCGCTGAAGCGAGCCATCAGCAAGGCGCGCTGGCCGCCGAGGCGATTGATCGCACCTTCGAGGCGCGTCTTTAGACGGCCTTCGGCGTTCTCGTGCTTCGCCATGAGCGTGTCGATCATGGCCTGGTTCGGATTCTCTGCCTGGTCGCCGCCACCGCGGCCACCGCGGCCACGACCGAAGCCGCGGAGCAGGCCGTTCGCGATACCGCCATCGGCGTCCTTGGCCTCGGCTGCAGCCATCAGCTTGTCGTGTGTCTTGGCGAAGGCTTCCGCCTTCTTCACTTTGCCGGTCGAGTAGATCAGGACGACACAGTTCGCCGCGGCGCGACCCGCGAGCTTGTGATCCTTGTTGGATGCGATGAACGCGGTGTAGAGTTCGATCGCCTTCGCGGTCGACTTCTTGTTCTTGGCTTCTGCCTTGTCCAGGTAGTAGGCCTTGTAGAAGGCAGCTTCGCTGGCCTTGCTGGTTTCGGTCGCGTCCTGAGCCATCAATGGCAAGGCGAGCGATACGACGATGAGACTGCTGCGAACGAACATGTGAGTTGACCTCTTTCTTGGGGGAGACTCTTCGTAGGGAGTTATTGGGGAGCCGAGTATGCCGCCGAGACGGGGGATTCGTCGACCTCCTGGGCGTAATGGTGATGTCACACGCGTCGAAAGGGCCGGAAACGGGCTCCTAATGTGCCTTCGTGGGACGAACTCGATACGGCGGAACTGTCGCCGTGCCGTTGGATTGGGACGGTTCACGGGGTAGGCGACCGCGCTCGCTGCCCCGGGAGGGCGAACCGGCTCTTCTCACGGTCTCGTGGCGAGATGGTACACGCAACTCGGGGGGGGCCGGGACGCTTCGGAAAGAGGTACTGCCGGGCCGTCCCGTAGCGCCCACCGCCCTTGGCTCGAAAGACGTCGTCTTTGCCCCCTCCCGGGGTCGGCGATGGACGTCGGGCTCACGCCGTCCGAACCCCGGCTGTAGAGATCGAAGTCGGTATTGAGTGACGCGTTCGAGCGTCAGAACGATCCAGACTGTCTAGTTTCGCCTCGCCCAGGCGAGGTGTTCGTGGAGGAACGCGAACGTGCCCACGCCGTGGATCTTGGCCCTTGCCCCACTCGCCGACTGCGGTGATCACGCGACGACCGTCTTTCTTGTCGGTGGGCCGCTCGAGAATGGCACGCGCTCCGAACGCTACCGGCCAAAACACCCTGGCGCGGGGATTCGGCGGATCCCCGCGCTAAGCTCTGGGCATGGCAGTCGTCGTCTACGGGTTCGAGACATCGAACAACATGAAGGTCCGCGTGGCTCTCGGCTACAAGGGCATCGACTACGAGTTTCGAACCGTCGACCGGGAGGACCGCGAAGAGCTCGTGCGAGTCTCCGGTCAATACCTGACGCCCGCGCTGGCGCACGACGATCAGGTCGTCTTCGACTCGGGAGCGATCCTCCGTTACCTCGACACGAGCTTCCCCGACACGCCGAAGCTCTTCGGCGGCAGCCACGCGGAGCAGTGGGCGATCGAGGACTGGGAACTCTTCGCCCGCGCGACACTCGCCGGCCCGATGATGGAGGTCGTGCACCGCAGGATGTGCGGCGATGAAGTCGACGCGGCACGGTTCGATCGCTGCGCGGGCCAGTTTGCCGAGGCCGTCGCCAAGCTGGCGGACGGGCTGTCCGATCGCGAATGGCTCGTCGGTGACCGCATGTCCGCGGCGGACATCACCGCCGCGTGCGTGATGCACCGGGTTCGCAGTGCCGAGCTGTTCCCCATGCCGGCGTCTGCCGACTCGCTCTCGATCTGGATCGAGCGCGTGATGCACTACGACCGGCCATCCTGACCGGGCGACTGATCGCGGTGTTCGATCACGCAGTTGGGGTTTGCTTCTGCGATGCGCCAAGGACTCGAAGACGTCTTCTGCGCGCACCATGCATCGGAACCGGAACTCGGCTGTGGGTTGATCGGTCTCCGAAGGGGTCATCGTTTGATCCGAAACACAGACACGACGGGGCGGTGGTCCGAAGTCTCGATGGGTATGACTCGATGGTCGATCAGCGTCCAGTCCTTTGGCGCGAACACGTAGTCGATGCGGCGGTCGGGGTCATCGGATGGAAACGTTTCAGGTCCGTTCAGGGCTCCCGAGAATCGTCCACTGCGCAGCACGGCCGCGAGGGAGTCGCCCTGCGGTTCTGCGTTGAAGTCTCCCGCGAGGAGAGTCTCGCGGCGCTCCGAGTAAGCGAGGATCTGCTGGGTCTGGCGGTGGTTGTTCTCGAGGTCGAATGAGTCCGTGTGCACCGCTCCGAGCAGCACTTCGACTTCCCCCAGGCTGGCCGTGCACCACAACATTCGCCGATTGTTCCGCGTGAAGAAGAGCGAACGCCGTCCAGCGAGATCGGGGTTCGCGACGGGCTGTAGTGGAACCTTGCTGAGGATCGCATTGCCGCCAACGATGCGGAGGAACGGCAGCCCATAGTTGAAGTTCTCTCCGAAAGCCCAGTGCGTCATGCCCGTTTCGCGTGCGAGGTACTGGACCTGGTCGACGTTGCACAACGTGCACTCTGTGACGACCTCCGACAGGAATACGAGGTCAGGATCTTCCCCGCGAATCAACCTGGCCATCTCGGCGAGCCGACTCTCGACGTCGGCCGTCGAGACGAAACTCAGCCCGCCGTTGTGCATGAAGCATTTCGCGATATTCCACGCGAAGACCTTGACCTCGTTCCCCGTCCTACGTGGCGCAGCCTTACCGTCGATGCGCCCTCCCGTCGGTTGCTCGCCGTTCGCGAGAAACGCTCCGTTCAGCACGAAGAGTCCGAATCCGAGAGTGACGCCTGCGATGAGTCCGAGGAACACGCGGCGCCAAGCTCTTCGCTTGCGTGGTTTCGACTCGGGCTCCATCACCCGAGATCATATCTCGACGTGCGCAGCCCACACATGCGTATCGCCTAGGGGCAGATGATGGTCAGCGCGTTGCTCGTGCCGGGTAGCGACACGCACGTCCGCTCTGCGCCGAAAATGACCACCCCCGTGCCACTGTTGGCGCCACTCGTTCCCGCGATCCGCGTCGACCAGGTCGCGCTGATCTGGGCGGGCGTGGCGCTGGCCATCGCGAGGGTGGCGGAGAAGAGGACGGGGATGCTGATGCAAGGATTCATGGGGCCTCGGAGGTATGGTTTGGTAGGTAAGGCGAGAAGCCGCCTGACCCGCCAGAAAAACCGGGACGACTCCAAGTCCTGGCCGAGGAGGGCTTCCCGTCGTCGGTTTTTGCGTCCGGGGGGCGGCCCCGGTAGCCTGCCCTCCCGATGGGCGTGATAGGTGGTGGCAACGGGCGGGCAGCACGGTGGGTGACCGTCACGGTGCTGCTCCTTTCCGTGGTCGGGTTTCTTCCATCCGTAACGAACGGGCTCGCGATGGACGACGATCCACTCGCGAGTGGATGGTCGGTGAAGATCCCCGGACGACAAGACCCCGTCGTCGGCGAGCTGAAATCCCCCGGGTTCTACCTCGACAAGTACTACTGGTACTCGGAATACGTCAACGACGGCCTCTACCGCCCGGTCACGATCTACAGCTACGCGCTCGTCTACAACCTGATCGGCAAGCGGTTGTCGCGGGAATCGGAAGCAACCCCGCAACACGCCCTCAACCTGGCGTTGCACGCGTTCGCCACGTTGCTCGTGCTGTTGCTATTGAAACGCATCGGCGTGGGTTCCCTGCCCGCGCACGTCGGAGCCGGACTCTTCGGCGTGCATGCGATACACAGCGAAGTCGTCGCCGGAGTTGTGGGGCGCGCGGAGCTTCTCGCGTTCTGCTTTGGGTTGTGGGCGATCCTGTTGTTCGCGCGGGCGGTCCGGGTCACGTCTGCCTCGCGTCATCTCATGCTCGCGGGCGCTTCCGTCCTGTTCTTCCTCTCCTACGCGTCCAAAGAGAGCGGCCTCGCGTGTTGCCCGCTTCTCTTTTGCTTCGTGATGGCGTTGCACTGGCGACGGGCGATCAAAGGGGCGAATCCGAGCGGAAGGCTGGGGCTCGCCGCCGCGGTGTCGGTGATCCCGATGGCCGCCTACCTCATGTTGCGTCATCAGGTGATGCAGAAGTGGGAGCGCGTGGAGCTGATCGACTACGTCTCCAATCCGCTCTACCACACCGATTTTCTGACGCGAATCTGCACGGCGATCAAACTGCTCGGCTACGGGCTCTACAAGTGCGTCGCGCCCGTCCACCTCAGCGCGAGCTACGGCCCCACGGTCTTCGAACTCGACACCTCGCCGCTCGGTATCGGCGTGCTCGCGTCGTTCGTCGTCCTGGCGGCGTTCCTGTTCGTAGGGCTCCGCTTCGCCCGCCGGTCGCCGGTCCTGTTCCTGGCGATGACGATCTTCCTCGGTTGCTCGTTCATCACGAGCAATATCCCGTTCGCGATCGGCACCCTGTTCGCCGAACGCCTCTACTACATGCCGAGTCTCGGCATCTGCATGCTCGCCGCGCTGCTCGTGCAGAAACTGAACGGACACCGTGTGCTCCTCGTCGTGCTCGGCGCCTGGGCGCTCGGCAACATCGTGATCGCGTGGCAACGCAACGGTGCGTGGAAGGACACCGAGACGCTATTTCTGACCGAGGCCGTGAATCAGCCCCTGTCCGCCGACATGCAGGTCAAGGCCGCACTCGTCCTGCGGAAGAAGATCGAGGAGTCCCCGACGAACGGTGTGACGGCGATGGGCTACCTCGAGCGCGCGCTCGAACTGGTCGAGGGCTACCCGCACGCGCTGCGGGAGAAGGCGGCGCTCCACGCCCAGTTCTTCCGGTACGATGAGGCCATCCAGTCGTACCAGGCGGCGGTGGATTCGAAGTACCCCGAACTCGTGGACACGAAGTCCCTGGCGCTCGTCGGCATCGCGTCCATCCACCGCCTGAGAGGCGCCAAGGACCTCTCCGTAAAGTTCGCGAAGAAAGCCCTGGCGCTCGCGCCGCTGGACGGCAACGCCTGGTTGATTCTCATCGTTGCCGGACCTGGCGTGCTGCCCGACAAAGAGATGCGCGACTACTTCACGACGGGAAGCGCCGCACTCAAGAGGAACTCGATGAGTTTCGGTCGCGTGGTCATTCCGCCGGTGATGGCGATGTATCTGGGGGTGATGGGCGAGATCGTCGGCGCCGATCCGAGGCGGGTCTTCGAGGTGCTCGAATACGGCGCGAAGAGGACTCCCGTGGACAAGCGACCGGAGGCGTTGTTCGCTGCGACCTTGTTGGCGATGGCACAGGCGAAGGCGCGGGCCGGCGAGATTGACGTCGCCCGCGGCTTGTTCGAGTCGTTGCTAGCAAACCCAAAACTGCAGCCGGACTACCGGAAGAGGGTCTCCGCGGCGTTCGCGAAGTTGCCGCCGCGCTGATCAAGTCGTGCGGCTGCGGCGCCCGGGGTGTAGTTTTTGCGCAGATGCCAGTCGACACGCCCTCCGATACGGCTACGGAACCGAAGAACGACAACGCTCCGTCCAAGCTGGGGACCCTCGTCGTCCTGCTCCTGACGTTCTTCCTGTTCCTGCCGTCGATCGGGAATGCGTTCGCGATGGACGACGATGGGATCGCGGGTTCGAAGAGCGTCTCGCAACCGGGGCAGCCGGATCCGATGATCACTGGGCACTTCGACTGCGGCGCGTGGGACTACTGCTCGAAGTTCTTCGGGCGGCACTACTGGTGGCCCGAGTCGGTGAACGATGGACTCTACCGGCCGATCTCGGTGCTGAGCTACGGGTTGGTTTATCAGGCCGTTGGGAGGCACGTCGAGTCCGACAACGAGGCCGGGCCGCAGCACGCGCTCAATGTCCTGATCCACGTGTGGGCTGTGTGGCTCGTGATCCAGATGCTGATCGCGGTCGGCGCGCCGAGTTTCGTGTCTCTACTCACCGCGCTCGTGTTCGGCGTGCACGCGATACACAGCGAGGTCGTCGCCGGGATTGTCGGGCGCGCAGAGTTGTTCTCGTTCTGCTTCGGTGCCCAGGCCTTGCTGTTCATGACGCGAGGGAGTTGGTGGCGATACGCACTCGCGGGGCTGCTGATGTTCATGGCGTACGGCTCGAAAGAGAGTTCGCTCTGCTGGATCCCGTTCTACTTCTGCTTTGCGTTGACGCGGCAGTGGATCCGACAACCCGACAACCCGACGTTTGCCCTGTTTCGGGATCTGCGTTCCCTGATCGCGATCGGAGTAATGCTGACACCTGCGCTGATTTGGTACCTCTTACGGGAGAATGCGATGGCGCTCGAGCCGGTCATCGACAAGTCGGCGGACTTCTCCAGTAATCCGCTCGCGCACACGTCGGCCGCTGTGCGGATCATGACCGGGATCAAGGTATGGGGGTACGGTCTGTGGCTGTGCGTGGCGCCGTTCAAGCTCAGCTGCATCTACAGTCCTCACGTATTCGAGATCGTGGAATCGCCGATGAACCTCGGCTTCCTCTCGGGCCTATTCGTGCTGTTGGCTTTCCTCGGCGCCGGGCTGTGGTTCGCGCGGAGGCAGCCGTTGCTGTTCCTGGCGATGGCGTGGTTCCTCGGGTTCTCATTCGTCACGTCGAACGTCCCGATGTCGATCGGCACGATTCTTGGCGAACGCCTCTACTACATTCCGAGCCTCGGGGTGTGTCTGCTGCCCGGCGTCCTGTGGCTCGCCATTCGAGGCCGCGGGACGAAGATCCTCTGCGGCGCGGTCGCGCTGTGGTGCACGGCGAACATCGCGATGTCGTTGCACAGGACGGCGATCTGGGAGGACAGCGCTACGGTGTTCTTCCACGATGTCGAGACGTTTCCGATGTCCATTGATCTGCATCGCAAGGCTGCCGCGGTGTACACCGGTGATGGACCGCACAAGAACCTCGAGAAGGCGATCGCGCACCTCGAGGAGGCGAAGCGTCTGTACAAGAACTACGCCCACGCCTACCGGCAACTCGGCAAGGTCTACGTCGAGAAGAAGGAGTGGCGGCGGGCGATCGCGGAGTTCAAGCTGTCCTACGAGGTCGACTACGCCGATCCTCCCGGTGCAGAGACGATCGCGTTCAATTACATCGGCGACTGCCTGCGGAAACTGGCCGACGAGGCTGAAGAAGTTGACGAGAAGCGACGGTTGATCGGTGAAGCCATGACCTGGTATCAGAAGTCCCTGAAGGCGCCGGCCTGGGGTGACAAGGACGGCGAGTCGAACAGCGCCATCGGGGACAGCCTGATCCAGATCAGCAAGCTCGTCAAAGCGCCGGCGGAGAAGAAGCGGCTCGTCCTGCAGGCGCTGGCTTCGTACATCAAGTGTGTGGACACGTCGGGGAAGCTGCAGAACCTCTCGGCGCGACGGGCGTTCAAGCGGATCTTCAAACACGGCGTCGATCCCGAGGTCGTGTTGGGGCAGAAGCAGATCTTCGACCTCTACCAGAAGGCGAAGGAGACCGGCGAGGACAACGAACTCCTGCTTCTCATGGGGGTCGCGGCGTACAAGGCGGAATTCCCGCCAGAGATGGTGTTCGAGCCGTTGCACATGGCGTTCGAGAGCATCCCACCGGACAAGCGCGACTTGAATTTCTACACGGCACAACTCTTCTACTCGGACGCGCTGCTCGAGTTTGGCGAGCGGGGGCACTTGGCGGAAGCGGATGCCCGTCGCGAGGCACGTGGAATCCTCGAGATGTTGCTCGGTCGGTCCGAGATGTCCGACACGATCAAGGGCATGATTCGCGATCGGTTGGCGAATGATCCGAGGTTGCGATGACATCATGACCGCCTGTTTGGTTTCGATCTGTGTTCCGACGTTCAACGGCGCGCCGTGGCTGGCGGCGTGTCTGGAGAGTGCGTTGTCTCAGACACTGTCGGACTTCGAGGTCTTGGTCGTTGACGACGCGTCGGACGATGGGACGGTGGATGTCGCGATGGGGTTCGCCGCGCGGGACCCGCGGGTGCGCGTGGAACGCAACCCGGAACGGCTGGGGCTGGCGGCGAACTGGAATCGGTGTCTCGAATTGGCGAACGGGACCTGGATCAAGTTCTTGTTCCAGGACGATGAGCTCGCGACGACGTGTCTGGATCGAATGATCACAGTCGGCGAGGAGACGGAGGCGGAGATCGTCGTGTGCGATCGACACGTCGACGTGAGCGAAGGCACCTCCGATCGGGTGCGCGAGTATTTCGCGAGCCTTCTGCGAATGGACGATCTCTTCAAGCGCCCGGGAGACGAGGTTGGGAGCTGGGATGTCGTCCTCCCGGAAGAGGTGTGCCGGGCGCTCGTCGTGCACCCCGGCGTCAACTTCTTCGGCGAGCCCGCGGCGGTGTTGTTGAACCGGTCGGTGTTCGAACATGCCGACGTGTTCAACACGGAGATGATCCAGCTGTGTGACCTGGAGTTCACGGCGAGAGTCGCTTCCAATGTCGGGTTCGCGCGAGTTCGCGAAGAGCTCGCGACGTTTCGGGTGCACGAACGCTCGGCTAGCGCGGCCAACGCAGGGGCGCAGGAGTTTCGCAAGGACGTGTTGGACACCTTGATCTTGTTCCACGAATACGCGTTTGCGCGCGACTTTGCGAAGCTGCGGAAGGCAGCGAAGGAGGCGCAACCCTCGGTGAGTTTCTCGGTCCTCGCTGCGCGGGAGTTGCAACGTGCTCAGCGGGATTGCCGGGAGTCTGATGATGCCGAGATGCGGCAGGCGTTGGACGACGTGCTCTCTGCCTATCCGAACTTGTCGCGCCCGCTGTGGCAGTTGTGGCATCGCGTGCGCAAGCAGTTGAGGCACCCATGAGCTTGATCATCGAGAAGAGCATGAGTTCGAACTGGCTGAGCAACACGTGGTTGGTCGGCGACGAGCTGGGGGGGCACGCAGTGTTGATCGACACGGGCGGGCCGACGGAGCCGATCTTGCAAGCGATCGCGGACCACCGGCTGACGGTGACGCACGTGTTGTGCACGCACCATCACTACGATCACGTCGCGAACAACAGTGTGTATTCGGCGCGGTTCGGGTGCCCGATATGCGGGCATGGCAGCGAGAGTCCGATGTTTGGCGATCTCGACGTGGAGTTGGCCGACGGCGAGGAGTTGGTCACCGGTGGGTTGCACATCCGCGCGCTGCACATTCCCGGGCACACGATCGGGCAGCTGGCTTTCCTCGTGAACGAGAAGCTCGTGTTCACGGGCGACACCCTGTTCCGGCGCACGGTCGGCGGCACGCGCGCGCCCGGTCACACGACGTTCGAGGACATCCAGCGCTCGCTCCTCGAAGTCCTGATGCGTCTACCCGAGGAGACCGTTGTCTACCCGGGCCACACCGAGACGACCACGATTGGCGAAGAATGGGAGGAGAACCCGTTCATCCGCATGTGGCGCGGACTCGACAGGGTTACCGAACAACCTTGCACCGCCTCAGGCCAACCCGCCACTCTCCTCCTCCGCGCGGCGGACTACGACGGCGGCTACAAGTGCCAGGTCCGCTTCCCTGACGGCACGCTCGACATCGTCCCCGGCTCTCGCGTCGTAACCTGATCGTTCGGCGTGCCGTCCTTGATGACGGTATGGATGCGGCGCAGGGCGGTGATGTCGGTGTGGGTCTCTGAGAATCAGGGCGATTCATGGACGGAGATCTCCGCGTATTTGCCGCCTGTCTACTGCGTGCGTTTCGGTTGGACCGCAGGGCGACGCGGCGGATCAGCGCCTGTCGTAACATACTACGAGTAATATCGTTAAGCCTGTTCTTCCGAAGACCCCCGGCGGTCGCATCTGGTGGTTCGCGAAGCGTCGTGTTCCGATCTTCGGAAACCCGAGCCGATAGCAATTGTTGGAGAAATCCTCTATATAGCCCCGTTTGAAACAGCTTGCCCCTGCTCTCCGCCGCGTCCGCGGACAACACCACCGAGAAGAATGCAGACCACCCACTCCGCCTTCCTGGGCCTCGTGGCTATTACCGTGACCGGCGCGCTGTGCGCGCAAGAGACCGGCACGCTGAAGTTCAAGGCTCACAAGAAGTTCAACTTCGTCATGCCGAAGGACGTCTGGACCAACTCCGCCGGCGGACTCCGCGTGCGTCACGTCGCAGGCGACCGTTTCCGCGCGATGCGCGACGGCGTCAAGATGGTGGTCGACACCACGGGTGACGGCGAGACCAACGGTGTCGTCAAGGGCTCGAAGGGCTACCTCCGCTTCATGAGCAAGAAGGGCGGCAAGAAGTTCGAGTACGCCGCGCGGTTCAAGGGTGGCAACGGCATCTACCAGTACTCGTCAGCCTGCTCGATGTCGGGCACGGTCGGTGGCGTTCCGATTCGGCTGTTCGACCTGAACAACAACGGTTCGTTCAGCGAGCTGGAAGCGGACGCGATCATCGTCGGCAAGGGCAAGGCCGCGACCTACCTGTCGAAGGTGATCAGCTACAAGGGCGAGCTCTACAACCTGATCGTCTCCGACGACGGCAAGAGCGCGACCGTGAGCGCCTACGAGGGCGACTCCGGCAAGCTCAGCCTCGCGGCGTTCCTCAGCAAGGGCAAGCTCGAGTCCGCGATCGTCTCCGACGGCAAGAACTCCTTCCAGGTCGGTCGTTCGCGCGGCTACGTCGTTCCGACGGGCGAGTACAAGATCGTCGCCGGCATGGTCCGGAAGGGCAGCGCGACCGCGCGCATCCGCGGCGGGAAGATGGCTGCGTTGAGGGTTCGCGCCGACAAGATCGTCAAGCTCAAGTGGGGTGGCCCGCTGATCGCGGAGTTCACGCACACGCTGGGCGGCGGCAAGGTGACGGTCGACCCGAAGAACCTGAGCTACTTCGGCAAGGCTGGCGTCGAGTTCTACGGCTGGGCGCCGGATGCCAAGTCGCCGAAGTTCAAGGTGCACGACCCGGACACGGGAAAGGAGGTCGGCGGTTTCATCTTCGCCGGCTGTTGAGGCGGTGGCTTCACTGCTGGCTCCGTGCGAGTCAGCGACCTGATGCAAGAAGCAGTCGTCTCCATGACCTACAACTCCAGCCTGTTCGGCACCGTCAGGGGCACGACCGGCAAGGGATGGGTCGACCCCAACGCGCAGGTCGGCGGCGGTAACTAGTTCGCCGAGGCTGCGATACCGAGCCCGCTTGATCGATCAGGCGGGCTCGTTGCGTTAATCGTCGGGGTATTCGAATCGCATCACGCCGTCGAGGTTGGGGTGGAGGCTCATCGCGACCGGGCAATGGCGCGCGGCGTGTTCGAGGGTTTCCTTCTGTTTGGCGGTGAGCTTCCCCGGGACGGTGATCTCGACCGGTGCCGCGGCGATGCGGCGCGGGTCGGTCGTCATCTGCTTGACGACGCGGGCGGACATTCCCGTGAGGTCCAGGTCATCGCGGCGACCGACGATGGCCATGATCGTCATCGCGCAGTTGCCGAGCGCGGTGGCGACCAGGTCGGTGGGACTGAAGGATTCGCCGCGGCCTTCGTTGTCCTTCGGCGCGTCGGTCGAGAGTTCGGTCCCGGAGGGGTGGGTCGCGGTGCAGCGCAGGTTGCCTTCGTAGGTGGATCGGATGGTGACCATCATCGCAGTGTAGAGTCAAAGTCCCGGGATACGAGAAAGGTCGCGGCCGTAGACCGGCCCCCGTGCCACCAGACCCCGACTTCAAGCCGCCGGAAACGAAGCTCGAGCCCTCCGAGGCCGAGAAGCTCTGAACTCAGCCGGCGAGCACTTCGTAGGCGGCTTGCACCTGGCGGAAACGCTCCTCGGCTTCGCCCGCCGCGACGTCGCCCAGGTGCTGGTGCTTGTCGGGGTGGAAGTTCAATACGAGCTCCCGGTGCCGTCGTTTGATCTCGGATTCCGATGCCCCCGCCGCGAGACCGAGGATCGCCAACGCCTCGCCGCGGCTGGAGACCGTGCCGCGCGCCTTGGTGTGTCCGCCGCCGCCGCCGTACCCCTGCGAGTACTGCCGCTGTTGGTGCCCCGGCTCCTCCCCGGTCAGGTGCGTCTGCTTCGCCTGGTGGAAGATCCGCCGCGCGTGATGCCTTTCCAACCCGAACGAACGCGCGATCTGCTGCAGGACGATGTGCTCTTCCGGTTGGTAGCTCCCGTCCGCAAACGCCACCAGGCAACACCAGAAGAAGACCGTCTCCCGCTCCGACCCCGACAACACTCGCCCGAGCCCCAGCGCCAACGCTCCGACCTGGTCCGGTCGAATCCGCGTTGCCTCCCACTCTTGCAGGTCCGCCCACGTCGCCGGGTCCGTGAACCGCTCCGACAAGAAGCGCCGCACCAGATCGCGCTCTTCCTCGTCTGTCGTTCCGTCCGCCTCGGCCACCGCGAAGAGCAACCAGAACACCTGCCGCGGCAGGTTCTCCCGGGAGAACTGCTGCTGGAACATCCGCTGGAATTCGCGGACCTGTTCGCGGTCGAGGTTCACAGCCCGGAACATCTTCCCGAAGGCCTTCAACAGGAAGAAGTAGATCAGCGGGCCGATGATGAACGGGTAGAGGCAGACGTGCACCCGCCACTTGATGGCGAGAGCCACGAGCAGCAGCCCGAGCAACCCGTAGCCCAAGGCCGAGTTCTTGAGCTGACGGATCGGATCTGCGGTCATCGCGGGCGGACGTGGGACCGGCGCGATTCAGGCGCCGTGAACACCATCTCGACCGATGCCCCCGAAGGCAAGCTGCGTTGCACCAGGAACGGCTTGGACCCGGACGAGTGGACGCGAAACTCTACGGCAACCGCCGACAGATGACCAAGGTCGACGTAGCCGGACTTCGGCTCGACCCGGTCGGTGGTCGTCCAGTCAGAGCCGAAGAAGAGACACGCCAAGCCCGCCAGGAGGATGATCCGCAACACGAGAAGGCCCGGAAGACCGGTGCGCATGATTCACTAGCTGGTCGTCTCTCTCGAGAACAGGGTTTCGTTCAGGCGTTGGCCACGCCTCTTCGAACCGGCGCCCGCGACCGTCTTGTGGTACGCGTAGCCGGCGATGAGCGGCAGCGTCAGAGTGGCCTCGCCGTAGACCATTTGTTCGTACGTTGTCGAGACTTTGCCCCAGGAGCAGGCTTCCTTCAGCGTCGAGCCGGACAGCGCGCCATCGCGTTCGTCGGCGACGGTGAGTTGGATCGCGTACTTGTGCATCGAGACCTCCTCGCCGAGGACTTCGGCCGCGACGACGATGTCCTGGGCGAAGTTCTTGGGCACGCCGCCGCCGACCATGAACAGGCCGGTTTCGTTGCCCTGGAGCTTGACCTGCGTCAGCTCCAGGAAGTCCTTCGCGGAGTCGATGCTGGCCGACGGTCGACCGGTGAGATGGGCCTCGTGTTGGTGTTTCACGAATCCAAAACCGGCGCTGCAGTCCGAGAACGCGGGACAGAAGATCGGTACTTCGTTCTCGAACGCGGCGAGGACGATGGACTCCTTGTTCTTCCCGTGCTCAGAGAGGTGCCGCCCCATCTCGTAGATGATCTCGCGGGATGAGTGCGGTCGCGTCTCGAGCTGGTTGCACAGCTGCGCCATCGTCTCGTCGCAGACGCGCAGCTGGTCCTCGTCGATGTAGGTGTCGTAGATGCGGTCGATGGCCTGCTCGCGCAGCCGCTCGTCGTCGATGAACGGCGTGCCGATGTAGTGGCTGAAGCCGAGGCCTTCGAAGAAGTCCTGGTCGACGATGTTCGCGCCGGTCGAGACGATGGCGTCGACCATGTGGTTCTCGACCATCTGCAGCAGCACCTTCTTCAGGCCGGCGCTGACCAGCGACCCGGCGAGGCACAGGATGATGCTGCACTCGGAGTCGTTCAGCATGCGCTCGTAGATCTTCGCGGCGCGCGCCGTGTTGCGTGCCTGGAACGCCATCTTCTCCATGGCGTCGACGAGCGGAACAGGGTTGAAGGTGTCGAGGCTGAGGTGCTCGATCTTCTCCTTCAGCAGGTCTTTCTTGTCCATGGAGACCGTTCTACTTGAAGTGGAGGAGAACGTTGAGTGAAGCGTTCTTGTTGTCGAAGACGATGTGCAGATTCTCCGCCGGGTCTTCCTGGGTGGACAGCGGGTTGCCGGGCACGATCTTGTCGACCAGATCCAGCAGCTTGATGTTCATGACCATCAGCGCGTTCTTCGCCAGCGGAGAGCGCTTGATCTTCTGGTCGGCGGCCACATCGATCAGCTTCTTGGTGTCCTCGATGCTCAGCGCGCTCGTGGTCACGAGGTAGTCCCCGGCGACGGCGCTGTAGTTGATCTGATCCCCCGCGGGCACGAGCGGCGTGTCGATGTCGGTGGTCATGATCGTCTTGGCGACCTTGATGTCGCGGTGCGTGAACGCCTCCGCCTCGAACTCCGTTTCGATGTTCGGGATGATGCTCTCCGTGACCTTCATCAGCCGCTGGTATTCTTCGCTGTGCAGGATCGCGGCGAACCCCGTGGTGTCGCGCAGGCCGCCGATCGTGCGCGTCCCCCCGCCGAACGGATCGCCGACGGAGCGATAGGTGCCGTCCTGCATGTTCATGACCTTGAGGTAGAGGCTGGCGTTCTTCTCGCGCTCTTTCTTGTTCTTCGCGCCGAACTTCGCGAGTGTCAGGACGACCGGCGTCAAGAACGTGTTGAGTCCTTCGGGATCGATCGCGACGCCGATGCGCATCATCGCATTCTTCGCCGTGAGTTTCGGCGCGCCCTGCGGGTGAGGGCGCAGGTGCTTGGCGAGGTTGCCGAGCCAGGTGTCCTTGGTCGGCTCGAGCGAGAACGAGAGCTTGAGGCCCTTGAGTTGGTTCTGTGGGTTCGCGGAGATGCCCATCGCGAACGACTCGATCTGGTTCGGGAAGGTCTTCACCGCCTTCATGAGCTTTGCCGCGTCCTGCGTGGTCATGCTCATCTGGGTCAGGCCGATGATCGCCGCGCCGCTGATGTCCTCCCAGGTGTCCTCGATCTCGGTCTCGTAGAGCTTCATCAGCGCGACCGGATAGATCGTCGCGTGCATCCAACCGACGTCGCCCTCGGCGAGCTTGTGCTGGATCTTGCCGTCGGTGGTGACGGTGAGGACGTAGTGTTGTTTCTCGTTGGTGTTCGGAAGCTCGCTGTCGAAGTCGAACTGCTCGAGGAAGGACGTGCCGATCTCGACGTCGGCGGTCTTCAGGACCATCGCGGTGGCGACGGCTTCGGTCGTCTTGGGCTTCTCCGTTTCCTCCTGGGCTCGCGGGGCGGCAGTCACGGTGAGCAGAGCGAGCGTGGTCGCAAACGGGGTGGCGAGGCGGTTGATCATGGGCGGGCTCCAGGGGCTGAAGGTGCGGAGAGGTTGCTGGCCAGTGGCCGATGGGAGGCGCAGATCTTCCGGTTCTTCTAGCCGTGTTCGGCGAAGAATCGGGCGAAAAGGGCCTCGACGTCGGCGGGCGGCAGGGGGCTGTGGGTGAGTTGCCGCGTGAGCTGGCCGTGGAGCTGGGGGGCGGCGATGCCGTGGTAGAGCTCGGGGACGGGCTCAGTGATCGGGTCGACGTTCCAGCTGGCGTCCGTGGTGGTGGCCTGGATTTCGGCGCAGAGCGGCGTGAGGTCGACGCGGGGTGGCGCGGTGAAGGTCTGCACTTCGAACCAGCTCTCGGTGCGGTAGTGGAAGCGGAAGAGCGTGCCGTCGGGGGTCGTGTGGGAGTGGAGGACGCGGAAGCAGGAGCCCGCTTTCGTGTTGAGAACCAAGCGGGCGAGAGGGAATGGGCTGCGAATGAGGGCGAGGCCGAGGCCTTCGTGGAGCTCGTGTTCGACGGCGGGGTCGTCGAGTTGCTGGTGGACCGTGTCGAGCTCGGATTGGAAGAGCACGGAGAACCGTTCCGGGTGGTCGAGGACGTCCTCGGCGTGGTCGATGAGCCAGCGGTAGCGGGCGTGGTCCTTGGCGGGGCCTTGGAGGGATTCGAACTCGCCGGCGATGGGTGAGGTGGGGGTGGCGAGGTTGAGGACGATGCGATCGATGGCGAAGCCCTGGTCGGTTTGAAAGGCCTGGTAGTCGCCGGTGGCGGCGGCGTCGAGGGCCGTGGTCTCGCGGGGGAGGATCACGTCCGGGCGCAGGGCGGCGAGCAGGGAGAGGAAGCCGTCGGTGTCGTAGTGGTCGTTGAGGACGGTCTGCGCGCCTTCGAGGAACTCGAGTTGGGCGGAGTGTGGCGCCCGGGCGAAGTTGAGGCAGATGCCGGTGCTGAGGTCGGCTTTCCAGTGGTCCGGGGTGCGGTTCCCCGGCCAGTGGGAGAGGTTCGGCCCCCGGGGGCTCATGCCGTCCACGGAGAGGTGCCAGTCAGGCGTTTCGGGCTGATCGGGGCTGACGAGGCGAAGATGGGACACGATGGGAGTGAATGGTGGTGGTTCGGCGTGCGTTGCTGCCCGTAACAGGGTGGGTCAGCCGGTCGCCGAGCCTCCTCCGAGGGTGGCGAGACCCTCCGGCTCGTGTGCAGCGGGCTGACATC
>CAYYAQ010000048.1:0-1776 GCA_964469555.1 uncultured candidatus Brocadiaceae bacterium
CCCGGTCCCGCAACCGACGTCCAGGATCCGCGCGTCCGTGTCGAGTCCGGCGAGCTCCGTGAACAGCGCGCGCCGGGCGACGAACCACGGGTGCTTCTCCTCCGTGATCGCGTAGACGTCTTCGTACTGTTCCTTCACCGGTCGGCCCCGCGCTCGAGCAGGGCGGGTAGCGCTCGGGCCAGTGGAACCGGATCGAACCGCAGGTCGCGGGCCGCGGCAGAACTGTCGCTGGACTTTTGCAGCAGCAGCCGCGGCACCTGGTCGGGCACGTAGCTTCCCATTCCGATCGTCGCGAGCCCGCCGATCAGGAGCCGTGCCATCGCGATCGGAATCCGGATCCGCCGCCGCCGTGGCAGACCCTGCAACGTCTCGAGTGCATCGACCAGTTCCAGGTAGGTGAATTCCTCGGGGCCTGCGAGCACGTAGGTCTTGTCGATTGCTCCGTCGAATCCGATGGCCTGGACCAACGCTGCGACCACGTCGTCGGCGAGGACCGGACAGAGTTTGTAGGAGCCGTCTCCGAGGATCGGAACGAACCGCCGTCGTCGAAGGTCGGACGCGAGCGAGAGGATCGGATCGCCACCGCCGCTGCCGTAGACCTCCGCGGGGCGGAGGATCGTCCAGGGAAGGTCGGATCCCGTCACCACGGACTCAGCTCGTTCCTTGGACGCGGCGTAGGCACCGCCGAGGGCTCCGATCGCTCGCGTGCTCAGATGTACGAACCGGCTGAGTGAGACGTTCGACAGCGCTTCGACGAGGTTGGCGGTGCCCTGCACGTTGATGGCGTCGTACGTGGCCGCGCTCGCGCTGTGGGTGACCGCCGCCATGTGGACGACGACTTCGGGCTCGCAGCGGCAGGCGCGGGCCAGACTCTCGGGGTCGCGGATGTCCGCCCTGATCCACTGCACCGGACGCCGGTCTTCCGGCCGTTCACGCCGCGAGACCACGTGGAGTTCGTGGTCTTGCTCTGCCAGCTTCGCGATCAGCGGAGTCCCGATCTCGCCGCTCGCTCCGGTGAGCAGGATTCTCATCGCACGTCGTCGCCTGTTGGACGGAGGATCGTGGAACGGAACATCGTCGAGTAGAGCATCGTCGGGTAGAACATCGTCGGGTAGAGCATCGTCGAGTGGGTCATCTGGTCAGCGAAAAAACTCCTTGAACCGGTGGCGAACGAGGTTCGACAGGAACTCGAACACCGCTCCGAAACTCACGAACGAACCCCGCCGGTCCTGGCGCTTGAACTCCGTCGGGATCTCCCCGATCGACATCTTGTGGTGCAGAGCCTCGATCATGATCTCCGCGTCGACGAACCAACCGTCGGACGCGAGCTGCATCTTCTCGTACGCAGCCCGGCGCATCAGCTTCGGCTTGGCGTTCATGTCGCGCGCTTTCAGGCCGGGGAACAACATGCGGAACAGGAGGTTGTAACCCGTGGTGAGGATTTTTCGATTCCAGCCGTCGGCACGCGTGACCCGGTATGTCTTCACCAGGTCGAACTCGCTGGTCTGGATGAGTTGGAAGAGCCTGCCGACATCACCGATGGGCATCTGGCCATCGCCGTCGATGAACCCGATCAGCGTTCCGGTCGCCCTGCGCAATCCGGATCGGAGATCCCACCCCATCATTCCCTGCTTGGGCTCGGCCTGGCACAGAATCCGCGGGTCGGTCGCGGCCAGCTCGCGGACGATCTCGGGTGTGCGGTCCTCCGAGCCCTCGACGTAGTTGCCGACGAGGATCAGTTCGAAGTTCTCGATGCCGTAGGCCTGCATCATCTCC
>CAYYAQ010000048.1:1786-16650 GCA_964469555.1 uncultured candidatus Brocadiaceae bacterium
ATAACAGAGAATGACGAGGGAGAGGGTAGGGACGAATTCGGGCATCTAGGTGCTCTTGTCTACCCCTTGGTCGAATCGTGATGCAGCGTGCGGTCGGAGAGACGAGAGTGTCGAGTCTGAAGAGTCTTGACAAGTACTCAGTCGGAACCATAGCACACTCATCATGAGGAGTTGGTTCCCGTTCCTGATCGGGTGCGCGGCGGTCGCGTTCTTTCAGAGCGTTGTCGTCTTCTCCGAGTTGTTCCCGCACGCGACGTGGGATCACGGAGGACTCGACTACTGGACTGAGCTTTCGTGGGACGAGAACTGGTACTACCGCATCGCCGACCGCGGCTACCAAAGAGACGTTCCGTCCTATCGCTCGTTCAGCAGCCTGGTCTTCTCTCCCGGGCATCCCATGCTGCTGCGCGCCGCACACTACGTCACCGGTCTCTCCGTCGAGGTCGTTCGCCTGCCCGTCGCCGCCGGGTTGTTCATCCTGTCTTGTGTCGTCCTGTGGCGCATTCTCAACATGCTCTGGGCGAACACGGGCCGCAACCGTTGGGTCCTCGTGCTCTTCGCGTTCTCTCCGGGTTCGATGTACTTCCTGAGCGGATACTCGGAAGCGCTCTACCTCCCGCTCCTCTTGCTGTTCTTCGCCGCGCTGCTGCGGGGACGATACCTCGCGGCGTCCGTCGCCGCGTCCCTGGCCCTGTTCACGAGGAGTCCCGCGATCGTGCTCGTCGCCACGCTGTGCGTAGCGGTCCTCCTCGCGCAACTGCGATCGAATCGAACCGGCGTCGCGATCCTGCGAACGACCAGATCCCTGGCGCTCTACCTGCCGATCTGCGCCCTCGGCCTCCTCGGCTACATGTACATGACCTATCTGGAGGTCGGAGATCCGCTCGCGTTCGTCAAGGCGTATTCGGCCTGGTTCCCCGTCGAGCAGTCACGTCTCGAGGCGTTCGCGCTCGGCTCTCCCGTTCGAGCCATCCATCTCGGTTGGCAGGAGGGTATTCCGAGCTTGATCACGTCCGGGTTCGCCTTCGCTCTGCTGCCGCCGCTCGTCTTCCTGTATCGCGCATCGATGCCGGTCAGTCTCGTCGCTTTCTCCGCGGTGGCCTGGCTCTTCTTCATCTACCAGAATCCGACGATTCACGATCCCCTGAACATGCTGCGCTGGCTCGCTCCCGTGTTCCCGTTCCACATCGCACTCGTGTTGGCCACGGAACGCCTCGGCCGAGCGCGCCTACCGGTCAACATCCTCCTTCTGGCGGTCTTTCTCGTGTTGTACGCGGTCAACGTGTACCGCTTCATTCACCAGCAGTGGGTTTCGTGATGGCGGCCGCGAACGAGAAGCTGTTGCAGGTGGCCGCGAGGTTCTGGCAGTCGCCACGGGTCAGCCTCTGCTTCGTCGTCGGTTTTGCCGCGTGGCTGGCGATCGGCACGTGGTACTCCTTTCCCGGGGAACGGGATCCCTGGACCGTGTTCGAAGGGAAGATCAGCCTCATGAGTCGTGTCGGCACGGACATGACCGCACGCGGGAGCGTTCTCCTCGATTCGTACTCAGAGCTGAAGAAGCACGCCTATCTCATCGGCGACGGTCAGCTCGAGTTTCGTCGGACAGCGAGTGCGGAACCAACCTTCGCCCTCCTCTCGATGGCGATCGATCTCCCGCCGGGAGAGAAGCTCGTCGTCCGAGATGCCGCATCCGGCGAGGAGCTGGTCATCACCGAGTGCCCCGGCTTGCTGACGCATCTCGGCCTCCCGGTGACCGGGACCGGCGCGCGGTTCGAGTTGACGCCGAGTGGCAACCAGATTGCGTACCGCTTCCCGAGGCACGTCGCAGTACGCTTGCTCCCCCCGGCGGACCAGCCGTTCCGGATCACCGCGATCACCGAGTTCTCCCTGCCGATCGACGTGAGGGGCGGGAAGCTGAAACTGGGCAGCGGCTGGGAGTTCGACGCCGGCGAGGACAAGCAACACGTCCCCACGGCACCGCTGGCGATGCGGCGCCAGGCCTGGCTCGAAGTCATACCGGGCCAGTCCGGCACCTGCCGCATCCGGATCCCGATCCGGAAGCTCCGCGATTCCGATCCAGATCCCGTCTTCCACGTGTCCGGCTCGGAGGTTCCGGCGGTGATCACGTCCGGCGTCGCGGAGTTAACCCTGCGAATCAACAACAAGGCATGGTTGCGTCTGGGGCGCCCGGGCGGACCATCCGGTCACGTGCTGGACGCGGTGTACGTCGTCGGAGTGACCGAGATCACGATCGAGCCGTGAGCCGGCGCAGGACAGGAGTATCGTCGCCGCGCCGGTGCGGGATGTCGTGTGGTCCGCCGACAAGTTGATCGTCGACGGCTCGCCCCACGACCTCGTGCCCGGTGACTCATACGTATTCACAGAGGGCGGCCTCGAAGCTCTGTCGAGTGACGCAGCTGACGCGCGATAGGGGATCTGGGCATCTGTTATGGAATGCACCTTCTGACCCTGTCCCAGGGCGGCTCGCTCCAGGGCATGGGCCCGGGCGATTGACCATCGAGTTGCTTCAACAATCTTGCGACCCTGAGTTTCTCTTTCTCGGCGATCACTGATAGCGGAGAACTCGGAGTGATTGTCGATAACCAGTCTTGCGCTTCACTTAGCAGTTTCCGCTTCTCCATTGCAGGGCGACTTCCCCCTGCGTGAAACGCAGCTGCAGTTCCCAGAACCAACCGAGCCATTCCAGCGAACGTCTTCGAGTCCGGTAACTGCGCAATCTCTTCCAGTTCAGGTCGCGCTTTACCGAAGTGTGGATGCAACAAGTAATAGGGGTTGTAGAACAGGTCCAGCGCGTTCTTTTCCTGCATCCGCTTGACGACTGCCATCGCCGCTTTCTCGGTTGCCGACGTCGCTACACACTCAAGGAAGAGTACGTTGCTTACCACTCCGTTGATAACCAGTGAGACACGGTAGACTCCCAGTTCCGTGAATAGCGCTGTAAATGGTGAACGGGCCACAATCGAAACGGTTCACGCGTGCTGTCCAAACACCGAGCATGCGACCGCGGATTGTGGAGGGGATAAGGGGTTCTCCGCACGGCGGAGTAAGCCTAGGCCGAGACAGATCATAACACCTCTCCCCCTTCGGGTTGCCGACGACGCCGCCCACGCGCGCGCCACCCCGCGAGGTCATGCAGGCGCTGCCGTTTGGCTGACGCGGCGAATCGGCGCACGGGAATCGAGAGCCAGAGGCTGCCGCGAACGCAGCGCGGAAGAGGTCTGCAACCGCACAACACAATCACGACTCACAACGCTTGTCCCCCCCATCCATCGCAGAGACTCGGGAGGCGAGGTCTACGCGTTCCGACTTCTACCGGCGACGGTGAAAATCTGGGGTTGAAACCCTTACCCTCCCTGCCATGACCAGCATCACTACCCCAGTATCGATCAAGCTCGCGGCGGCCGTTGCTTGCGTGTTCTTGGCTGGTCTCTTTGGCTGCACCGATGCCGGTCCGAAGCGGGTGATCGGGATTTCGATCATGACCTCCGAGAACCCGTTCTTCGTCGAACTTGCACAGGCAGCGGCGGCCGAGGCCGCCAAGCATGACTTCAGCGTCGAGATCGTGAGTGGTGACAAGAAAGCCGAGAACCAGGCTCGGCAGGTGCAGGACTTCATCGCCAAGAAGGTGCACGCCATCCTGCTTACGCCGTGCAATGCCCAGTTGGTCGGTGCCCCGATCAAGGCGGCTAACAAGGCGGGTATCCCAGTCTTTACGGCGGACACTGGTTGTCTCGACCCGTCCGCGAAAGTGGTCAGTCACGTTGCTACGGACAACTATTCCGGAGGCAAGCAGGCAGGCTACGCGATGATCGAAGCCTTAGGCGGCAAGGGCGGCAAGATCCTGGTTCTGAGCTACGACGTGGCACAATCGTGCCTGGCACGCGTCAAGGGTTTCCGCGAAGTCATCGATGCGCACAACCAAGCCCAGGCAGATGCCCGGATCGAAATCGTGGCGGAGTTGCCAGGCGAGGCCTCGCGCGAACCCAGCTCACGAGCTACTGCTGATACGCTTGAGAAGAACAGTGACCTGGTCGGCGTGTTCGCGATCAATGACCCGTCAGCTCTTGGATCTGTAGCAGCCATCGAGGCAGCGGGAAAGCAGAGTCAGATCAAGGTGATCGGGTTCGACGGCCAGAAGATCGGCAAGCAGGCGATCAAGGAAGGCAAGGTCTACGCTGACCCGATCCAGTTCCCCAAGAAAATGGGGCGGATGATCGTGCAGCAGATGGTCAAGTACTTCGATGGAGAGCTGCCGCCTCGCCTTATTCCTATTCCGACGTCGCTCTACCGGCGCGCCGATGCCGAGCAAGACCCGGATCTGAAGTAGCGGTACCGATTGACATGGAGAGACCCGCCGCGCCACCTCTGCTCGACATGGCGGGTATCCAGAAGTCCTTTCCCGGCGTGCGCGCGCTCAAGGGTGTTGACCTACAGCTCCACCACGGTGAGGTCTTGGGGCTGGTCGGTGAAAACGGCGCCGGCAAGAGCACCTTGATGAAGGTGCTTGGTGGTGCCCATCAACCCGATACCGGTCGGGTGAAGATCGAGGGCGTTGAGATGGACTTGCAGTCCCCGAGCCGAGCCAGGGCAGCCGGGGTCGGCGTCATCTACCAGGAGTTCAACCTCGTCCCCGAGCTTGGCGTGGCGGAGAATATCTTCCTGGGTTGCGAGATCACCCGATCAGGAGTGATCGACCGGGTAGCGGAGCAGCGGCGGGCTGAGGAGTTGTTCTCCAAGCTCCAGATACAAATCGACGTCGAGGCAGCCTGCCATTCTCTCAGTGTCGCCGAACGTCAACTCGTCGAAATCGCCAAAGCCCTGGTGACCGACGTGAAGATCCTGGTGATGGATGAGCCGACTGCGACCCTGACAACCAGGGAGGTTGAGAGCCTGTTCGCAATCATCCGCGACCTCAAAACGCGGGGCATCGGGATCATCTATGTCAGCCATCGGCTAGGCGAGATCGTTGAGATATCAGATCGTGTCATGGTCATGCGGGATGGCGAGCAAGTCGTCACCCGGTCGATAGACGCGATCACCAGGCGCCAGATGATCGAATTGATGGTTGGCCGCTCCGTGGAGCAGGAGTTCCCGGAACATCGCCATCCGATAGGCGAGCCGCGCCTCAGGGTCGAAAACCTGCACCGCGGTGCCAAGGTGCGCGGGGTGGGTTTTGAGGTCCGTGCTGGCGAAGTCCTGGGTATCACCGGTTTGGTGGGTGCGGGTCGGACCGAGACGGCGCGCCTGATTGCCGGTGTTGACCCGATGGACGAGGGGCGGGTCTATCTCGATGGCAAGCAACTCGACTTGAAAGGACCTCGCGATGCGATCCGTGCAGGAATTGGTCTCTTGACCGAGGACCGGGGTGGCCAGGGGCTGGTCCTCGCGCACTCCATCCTCACCAACTTCGGCCTCCCGAACCTCGGGCGCTTCTGCCGCGGTCCGATCTTGATTCCGAATCGTGAACGCGTTGCGTTTGCTGACTACGCGGGCAAGCTAGGTGTAGTCGGAGAACCCGGTCAGGCCGCGGCGACCCTCAGTGGTGGTAACCAACAAAAAGTCGTGCTCGCGAAGTGGTTGCAGCGTGACTGTGATGTATTGATCATCGATGAACCCACCCGCGGTATCGACGTCGGAGCACGCTACGAATTCTACCTGCTGATCAACGAGTTGGCCGCTCAGGGCAAGGCCGTTGTCTTGATAAGCTCGGAACTTCCTGAAGTTCTGGGGGTGGCGGATCGAATCCTCGTCATGCGACTTGGATGTGTCAGCGGTGAGATCGAAGATGTTGCTGGCGCAACTCAAGAGCAGATCATGGAGTTGGCCATTCACTGATCATGTCGAATACCTCATCGCGATCCAGTCGACCAGGCCGCCGGGCGGAATACGGCATGCTCTTCGTGCTGTTGATCCTCGTGCTGGGTTTCAGTGCGCTCACGATCACGGATATCCAGAACTCTGGAGCTGCTGCCGGCGCGGAACTGGCTGCGCAAATCGATGCCTTGGATTCGAAGGTGTCGGTAGCGATCGTTACTCCCAACAGCGCGATTGGCGTTCAGCTGGCGGGTGCATTGGTCGAGGGGCTGAACACGTCGGGACACCAGTTCGTCGGCAAGGTGCATGGTAGCCCGCCGGAAGTCGGGAAGAAGTTGCGGGAATGGGAGCAGTCGGGTGCCCACTTCGACGTGATCGCGTGTCCCAATTCCGTTGCGTCATGGGCGCCGGTTCGGGATGTCAATACGCGGTTCCCGAAACTGGGCGGTGGCTGTCGGGTGATGACGCCGGAGAGCTACAAGTGGCCGACGTTCCTGAAGAAGGACAACGTGTTGAATATCGCGCAGCAGATTTCGATCATCGCCATCATTGCGATCGGGATGACCTTGGTGATCATCACCGCGGGGATCGACTTGTCGGTGGGCAGCCTGATCGGTCTGGCGGCTGTGACTTCCACGGTCCTGATTCGAGATGTCGCGGGTGGTCGCGATGCGGATTGGACCGGCATGTTGTTGTGTGGGCTGGCCGGTGTCACTGTGTGCGGAGGTGTGGGGGCTCTGTCAGGTGTATGTGTCGCGGCGTTCCGCCTGCCAGCCTTCCTGGTCACTTTGGCGATGATGTTGATGGCGCGTGGCCTCGCCCTGACAATTACCGACTCGGAGTCGATCAACGAGGTGCCCGCGGGGTTTGGCTGGTTGGGGTCGGGTCGCACCTTTGCCATCCCCAATTCCGTGATCCTGATGTTCCTTCTCTATGCTTTCGCGCACTTTGTCATGTCGCGGACGCGCCTTGGCCGCCACATCTACGCGATCGGCGGAAACGAAGAGGCTGCCCGCCTGGCGGGCGTGCCGGTGCAGCGAGTCCTGTTGATCG
Organism: uncultured candidatus Brocadiaceae bacterium; assembly: GCA_964469555.1. Classification (GTDB taxonomy): domain Bacteria; phylum Planctomycetota; class UBA1135; order UBA1135; family UBA2386; genus CAYYAQ01. Next base: position 8,675 of record CAYYAQ010000048.1, read on the forward strand.
TCTATACCGTGTGTGGTCTGCTCGCTGGGTTGGGCGGTGTGATCATGGCATCGAAACACACGGGCGTGGAACCCAACTTCGGATTCATGGCCGAGCTGACTGTTATCGCGGCCGTCGTTGTGGGTGGAACCAGCCTGATGGGTGGTCAGGGCCGGGTCCTGGGCACTCTCGTTGGCGCGTTCATCATCGCCGTGATTCGAAACGGCATGAACCAGATCGAGGTGCCACCCAATCCACAGATGATCGTCATGGGGGCGGTGATTCTCGGCGCGGTCTTGACGGATCAGTTCCGTAAGGGTGGCGTCACCTGGCGGGACTTCACCAGCTTGTTTCAGCGATAGTCAGATGACAGAGCCCTTTGGCTGCGAGAAGAAGTACATCGGGAACTTTGGCCATGCGGGCTGCCCTGGAATCGATCTTCGGGGGTCGGTCGGCTTGACAGGGGCCACCTGCGGTTTTTCAGGATTATCCCAGAGACCATACGGATGGCTTCCTGGACCCTTCCGTTGATCCTCGGACTGATCGTTGGAACCTTGATCGGTTTTGGACTTTCAGACATGTCCTTCACCCAGACCGAAGGCAGCCCCTTCTTGCGTGAATTTCCCCTCGCTGACCTGACCGCCAAGGCTGGCCAAGGTGTCGAATGGGAGGTTCTGACCGACACTACCCACGACCGCTTTCCCGCCCTGGCGCGTTCGCATCGGGTGGCGCGTCGGATCGTGGCGACCGCGATCGTGCCGGGAGCGGACCAGGCGGAGTTTGCGCAACAAATTCAGAAAGCTGTCGAGGCGGTGTTGGCATCCCATGGAGCAGTCGTCAAGGGTGTGTTCGGCACCAGCGGTGGCTCGACTACGCTTGTCAAGGGCAAGCCTCTGACATCACACGTGGAGATGCCCCGCTGGTTTTATGCGATCGGTGATGTTCATGGTGTTGCCGACGTTGGATGCGTTGCTGTGCCGGCAGGGTTACCCTTCTCGTCTCGCTGAGCGAGGGCCACTGACCTGTGCCGGCACGTGTGTGCCGGGAACTCTCGAACCTGCTGGAGCGCGCCACCCCGCGAGGTCGTGCAGGCGCTGCCGTCTGGCTGACGCGCCGAATCGGTGGACGGGAATCGAGAGGCAGAGACTGCCGCGAACGCAGCGTGGAAGAGGTCTGCAACCGCACAACACAATCACGACTCACAACGCTTTACCCCCCCGCTCATCCATCGCAGAGCCTGGGGAGGCGAGGTCTATGCGTTCCGACTTCGACCGGCGACGGTGAAGATCTGGGGTCGAAACCCTTGCCTCGGCAATCTTGTGGGAACTACTCGTTTAGCGGCTGACGGGTCCTGCTCCATAATGGTAATCCATGAGCGACCACCCCTCCAGGCGTGCCTTCCTCAATTCCCTCGGTCTTGGAACTACCGCTCTCTACGTTCAAGGCTGCTCCACCGGAATGGAAGTCATTGCGGGCTTCGAGGAGGAAGCAGTAGACCCAGAATCTGCATCCCGCTGGAAGCCAACCTCCACCCGCAAGGTCCGGGTAGGAATCGTCGGCTATGGATACTGCCGGTTCGGGTCGAAATTCGGCTTCCAAGACCACCCCAATGTCGAGGTGGTAGCAGTCAGTGATCTGATCCCGGGACGGTGTGCGGAACTAGCTCGGCAGTGCCGTTGCAAAACGACCTACCCCTCGCTCGAAGAACTCGTCAAGGATGATCGAGTCGAAGCCGTTTTCGTGGCGACCGATGCGCCGAGCCATGCGCGACATTGCATCGAGGTCCTCCGTCATGGCAAGCATGTCGCCAGCGCAGTCCCTGCTGTGTTTGGATCCCTGGAGGAAGCTGACCAACTCCTGGAAACCGTACAGACCTCCGGCCGCAAGTACATGATGTTCGAGACCTCTTGTTTTCACGCGGATTGCTACGCAATGCGAGTGATCTACAAGGCGGGAGGGTTCGGCCGCATCACCTTCTCCGAAGGTGAGTACTTTCACTACACCGCCAAGCCGATCCCGTCCTATAAAAACTGGCGCGTGGGGCTACCGCCTCTGTGGTACCCGACGCATTCGACGGCCTACTACATCGGCGTCACAGATCAGTGGTACACATCCGTTTCCTGCACCGGTTCGACCGGCAAGTTCCCGGAGTACCGACCCAAGGGCAACGCCTACGACAACCCGTTTTCCGACGAGATCGCATTGCTAAAAACCAGCGAGGGCGGGACCTCCCGTATGCTCAAGTGCCGGAGCACTTTCAAGAAAGGTGGCGAGTCCGGCCGTGTGTTTGGTGAGAAGGGTTGGATGGCCGGCACTCGTTACTACGGTTCGATGAAGAAACTTCCCGACTTGCGACGCCCGCCACTTCCGCCTGGTGTCCGGCCCGGCGGCCATGGTGGATCGCATGGACCCTTGATGAATGAGTTCGTGTTGTCGATTCTCGAAGATCGCAAGCCACTCGTAGACATCGCGCAGGCCTTGAACATGACAGTGCCCGGCATTGTGGCCCACCAATCAGCGTTGCGAGACGGCGAGCGGATGGCGGTGCCGCACTACAAGGCCTAAGGGTTCCGCCAACCACAATGCAACACTCAACTCGCCGGTTAGATGACCAGGGCCGACAGCTACGCGTCACGCCACTTGCCGGCCACGGTGATGTCACCGGAGTGCACGGCGACCAGCACCAGTTGCGAGGCGACCCAGGTCGTGACCACCCAGCACAGAGCCGGGCACAACTTGCTCGCTGTCAGACCCAGGTCCCGGCACCGCAGGTGACCCACAGCCGTCCACAGCACTCCCATCGCCAAGAACCAAGGCACATACGTGGTCAGAGGAGAAAACAGCGAGCCTTCCACGATCAGGAGAACCCGGTCAGGGAACATGCTGGCCGTCGCCGCCCAGACTCCGAGCATCACCAGCAACACCGTGGAGAGCCGCCACCCTCCAGTGGTCGACCGGCGACTGCGTAGCCATGCCAGACAGCACCACAAGATGCCGACGCACAGAAAGCCCACCGCTCTGGATACCGTTGTCGTCCGGCACATGTTGGCGACAACGAGCATCGCCCAGTGGAAGCCGACCACCAAGGCGATGAACCACGCAGGGGTCGGTCGTACCGATGCGATCCACTCGCGCGTGCCGACCTTGTCGCTTTGCTCCACGTCACTCAACATAGAATCTGCCGGCACTCGGGCGAGACAGAAACTCCGGACGATTCACGCCAGGCGCAAGCGCCACCGGCTGTCGCGCCACACCGCCAGGGGGTGTAGGTGATTCGAAGTGCGGCTCGGACCATCGACAGTCGGGACGTGCTCCAGGAGGCCTACCTGGCGGCCCACCGCGACTTCGACCGGTTCGAGTGGCGCGACGAGGGGGCGTTCTTGCGCTGGCTCTTCCGCATCGTCGATCGCCGCCCCCTACCCTCCAGGCGAGGGAGTAGGTCTTGTTGGTCCGAGCCCCTTTGAGGTAAGCGAGAGCTCTTCGCATCACAGGATGGTCCGTCCGAACCCCCGACTTGAGCAACGCGTAGACCCGGAGACCGGTGCGCCCGACCGGGTAGTTGCCAATGCCGAAGGAACCGTCGCGAAGCTGACCATTCAGCAGGAATTCGACACCGCGTCCGATCGCGGCGTCGATCTGCGGCTTCATCTTGAATTCGCCGGGGTGGAGTTTGGGCTGAGCGAAGAGCGGACTCGTGGCGACGAGGGTGGCTTGAGGGGAAAGCGCATCGGGCAGGGCATAGACGTTCCAAGCTGCAATTTCGGCGGCTCCCCCAGCAAGAACCCCGACATCGCCGACGGTCACGGCGCTTCGATGATGCGCGACCCGGAATGGAGTCGCCAGGATCGCTACCGCCGTGACACACGGCTCGCTGAACGGTGAGGTCTTGCCAAAGATCGGTCGGAACAGAGAATGACGTCATGGTCCCCACCTCCCAAGCCACTCGTCGGAGCACCGACGTAGATGGGTGCAACTTGCGAAAGCTCACACCCTGTCGGCGCTCTCGCGATGCTGCAAAAAGAGGTCGTGTATCGTATTCTCCGCTGGAGCCCGAGAGGGACGACAGCCCACGATGAGATTCTCCAACCGCCCACTTGCCGCCTCGCGAGCGCGATCCTGTGGATCTGATCTCCGAATCACTACTGTAGGTTAGGCGGGATTTGCGAGCCACGCCTGAACTCATGGAGCGATGGAAGTCGTCTTTCGACTGGAACAACCGCGTGTCGATCCACCTCGATCGTCCCGTAGTTGCTCAATTGAAAGGACTGGCCATCTTCTTGATCGTCCTTCACAACTTCTTTCATAGCACGTTCTCCAAGACGAAAGAAAACGAGTTCGATTTTGCACCGGATCGATTCCTGTATTTCCTAAACGAATTGGGCGACCGGCCGGAGGAGTGGGTGCAGGCTTTCTTCGCGTACTTCGGTCATTTCGGAGTGCAGATATTCATATTCCTGAGCGCCTACTCCCTGGCGCTCTCCTATCCGGAGGTCAGGTCACCCGCGAGCTTCTTCCTTTCTCGAGTCAGGAAGCTCTACCCGTTCTTTGTTGGAGCGATTCTGCTCTGGTCTCTCGTTAGTGGGTATTCCCACTACTCCGATTGGAATGGACCCCTGTTGTTGATGCAGAAGCACGCGGAAGACCTGGCGTTGCTTCTGTCTGCGGTCTTCCCGTGGCCGTCGGTTCATCTTCCGATGGTCGCTCCGTGGTGGTTCATACCCTACATCATGCAATTCTACTTGCTCTGGGCGCTGAGTAGTGCGCTCGTAAATAGAGCACCGAGGGCTGTGTTGCTCTTGGTCATACTCGCGGGGCTTGTCTTCAACCACTCGGTGTTGCCCCTCGCCCTTGTGGAATCGAAGCTGAACCTGCTCTTTACACCTCTTGGCCACATCCCGGAGATTTTCACGGGAATCTACCTGGCAAAGTATGACTTGCCGAGGCCGGCTCTGGTTCTCATGTTTCCGGTCGCTCTTGTCGGCCTGTATTTCAGCGGTTTGTATGAAGAACTGTGGTCTCTACATCACGTCAGCGGCCTGATCGTGTTCTTGTTCCTCTCCGCGGGACTTCTGAGTCTGGCAGGCGCGCGAATTGCGAAGCCGCTTTTCTGGCTGGGCGGAATCTCCCTTCCTCTGTTTCTCGTGAACGGCTTTCTGCGGGATCCCTTCATCGCCTTGTACTATCGTTGGCCGACATGGGAGACGCATATGGGTTGTGCGATTCTGTTCTTCTTGGCCGTCTGTCTGCTCGCATACTTTCTGACCAAGCTGGTTCATTGGGTGGAGCGGGCGTTGGTTCTCGCTCGCCGGAGGAAAGAAAACTCTCCGATCGCTTAGTTCACCTGACCCTCTTCGGAGCGCGGATAGGTCTCAGCGACCCGTGATCCGCAAAACGGCTGCCACGAGTTGATTGTCGCGGCCGTCGATGAAATACGCCGGCTCCGCATCGAGCACGGCATCGGGCTGCACGCCGTGGCCATCGAAGAGTTTGCCGTCGGCCTGGAAGGAAGGTCACACGTTCGAGTTCATCGCCCAGACCGGTGATCTCTACATCGAGGCCCGCCACGCCAAGGGCCAGCTGTCCGAAGCCGTGAACGTGACCGAGTCGGGAGGAGCCAAGGGTTCCGGCAACACGTTCGAGTTCCGTCTTCCGCCCGAATCGAACCACACTAGAACACCCAAACCTCGATGCCCGAACTCGCCGCGAACCCCCGAGCGACGCCGGCGTCGAGCGTCAGCGCCTGCAGCGTGAACGAGTAACGCAGCGGCAACGCGGGAACAGTGACGCGGTAGCTCGCGGCGCCGTTGCCCGGCCCCACGCCCACCAACGCGAACGGACCGATCATGCCGAGCAGCGGCTCGACCAGCAGCGTGCAGCCGCTGACAGGCACGGAGCCTCGCCGCTGTCCGAGCATCAACAGTGCGCTCGATCCGCCGAGTCCACGGTCGACGCACAGCGACAACTCAGCGCGTGGCGTCGGACAACCGCTCGGCACGAGTACTGGCACGAACTTCCCCGACCCCGCGCAGCCGCGGCCGTAGCTCTGCAAATGCCGTCCGTTGGCGAGACAATCCAACCCGTCGGTCAGCCACTCCACCGAAAACCGCGCGAAGTCGATGCTGGCGTAGCCGCCGGTCTCGAACAAACACCCCAGCTCACGTCCGTCCAGATCGGTGAGACAGCTGTACGCGTAGAAATCCGAACTGATGACTTTGCTGTGCGGCCAGGTCACTCCACCGTCAAAGCTCAGATGAACTGCGCCGTTGACCCGAGCACTGCGGGAATTCGGGCCCGCGTACAAGACGCGATTCCTGGCGAAGCCGTCAGCCTTCTCCGTGAAGCGCAGCACGCTGCCCATCACCTGCGGTTCGATCAACCCGACATCATCACGCAGCGCCGACCACGTCGCGCCGCCATCGATGCTGGTCGCGACTTTGCGGTGCTTCGTCCCACCGTTGCTGCGACTGTTCAGCCGCAGAGAGCCGTCGGGCAACTCGACCATCTGCACCTCGTTGCCGGTGCCCGGTGTCTGCGTCGACGAGGCGACCGCGCCGTAGGCGAAGGTCTTCCCACCGTCGTCGCTGAAAACAGCGTAGACGTCCCAGCGACCACGGGAGTCGCGCTGGTTGAAGGGGAAGATCAAGCGGCCAGCGTGTGGCGCGTGACGCTTCTGGATGCCGATTCCCGGACCCGCGGCCGTCGAGGTCACCAGCGTCGGACGCTTGACCATGCGGGTGATCTCGGTGCGGTTCGACCACGTCGCCCCCTCGTCATCACTGTACATCGAGTAGGTGCGACAGATCTTCGTTCCGGTGTAGCCCGGTTGCGTGCAGTTCGTGTGGCAACCGCTGGGGAAGCGCTGAAACATCAGCAGGACGCGCCCCGCGTTGGTACCGGTGCGAATCTGCATCACGCAGGGGTTGTTGAGGCTGTGATCCCCGTCGTCGAACAAGATCTGCACGAACCCCCAGGTTCGCCCGCCGTCGGCACTACGCCGCAGGACCATATCGTTCTTCGCGTGATCCGAGCGACTGGCACGCCCCTCGGCGAACGCCAATACCGTCCCCTTCATCGTCGTGAGCAACGCCGGGATACGGTAGGTGTGGTAGAGGCCATCGCCAGACTTGAAGACCTGCGTCTTGGGCGGCTGCGGCACAGCGGGCACCGACGAGTAGCGCTTGCTGAGATACCCCTCGACAGCGGTTCGTTCAGTCACCGCCAACACACCGGAGTAGACCAGGATCTCGGCGACGTCACCGATCAGTCGATGCGACAGACTGTACCGCGCCCCCAGCATGAACCCGCCGAGCGATGCCGTCGAACCAGCGCCGGTGTAGAGCTGGCTGCCGTTGCGGTAGTGGGTCAACGTCCCCGACGCGAACACCACGGTATGCACGGCGAAGCTGTCGTGAGCGACCTTCGGGCCCGCGACCGCCGCGCCCGAACCACCGTAGACGTGCCATCGGCCAGGGCCGGAACCCTGCCCGGTGAAGAGTGCGTTGCGCACAGAACCGCTGGTTCCGTCGAACACGTAGCCACCGTCCGCCGAACGGACGCGAACGACAGCGAAGACCGTCTTCGCTGTCGTGAGCGTCCCGAACTGCCCGGTGCGATCACCCCAGATGTAGTCGTCACCGTCGAACGCGACCGCGGGCTGTCCGTTGGCGATCGACTTGCGCCACGTCGGACGTTCCGTCGAAGTGCTGCTGACCCGTACCAGATGGTGACTCTTCGATCCGCGGTCGTGCCAGGCAGTCACGGGAGTACCGTCGGGCAGCCCGGCTTTCCCGTTGACTCCCGAGGCCGCATCAAACCAGGAGTAGAGACCAGGAAACGCAGGGTTTGGTCGGCCGGAGCTGAGAATCTGCCCGCTGGCCACCGGGGCGACGCCCAGTATCGTCGACACAACGAGCACACGGCGACAGCACGAATCGAAGTTCCCCATCGCGCTACCTCAGCACCGTGATCTGGAGGCCCGATGTCGTCACGAGCGAACT